>CALCHM010000069.1 GCA_937901345.1 uncultured Prevotella sp.
CACTCTTACACAACTTTAGAGGGTGTGCCGAAATTTTGCATTTCGACACACCCTCCTTAGTTATAAATTGCTCATACCTTCCTTTCTGAAAGGCACTGATTGTGAAGACGCTTATTATTGAGCCACGCCATTATTTAAATCACGCAAGAAATATCCGCGGAAGATTTCGATAGATTCGGGATGATTTGCGGCAAACGATTCGATATGGCGAATGCGCTTTTGTTCGAGAATTTCTTCGAAGGCAATGAGGATGCCGGTTTCTTCCACTGCTCCGAAGTCGTGGTTTACGGCTGTTCCGAAGACACGCATTGTAGGACTCAAACCCATGTATGCATTGACGAGGGGCGGAATGTTGAAGCCCATCTTGCGCACTTCAGTATTGAGAATCCTATAGTCGGCCTTGAAGTCAGTTTCGCAAAGCACGGCAGCAAGTTCTTCAACAGGCGTATCCAACACAACGGGATTTTCAGGAGTTACCCACGCGTCTTTATCACCGAAATGCTTGTTGAGGAAATAGAGTATCAAGTCGCGCGAGCGACGGTGGAACGAGGGATACATGGTCATTTTGCCGAAGAAGTATTTGATGTTGGGCAAAACGATGGTGAGTGCTCCGAGTCCATCCCAAAGGTTGTCGAGGGCAAAGAGTCCCTTTCCGATTTTGCTGGAACTCTGATATTCGAGTGTAACGAAGGAGCGTCCGAGTTCTACGGTGTCAGGCAGGCAGTTGTCTATAAAGTCTTGCGAGAAGCGGAACATGTGACTCGTTGCCAACTTGGGTTGTCCGTCTTCAGCGAGTTCGATTTCCGTACCGGGCAGGAAGCGGTATCCTCCGAGAATCATTTCGTCTTCGGGGTCCCAAACGATGAGTTGGTAGTAGGGGTGCTCACACGTGTCAAATTCATCAAGGTCGCAGGCCTTACCCGTACCGCCACCCGCTGCACGAAATGCAATTTCACGCAGACGACCAATTTCGCGAACGACATTGGGCGCCTGATGATAGGTTACGATATAGATTTCGTTGTTGCTTTTGTTGGTAATGCGCAAGCGACGCTCTGGCGTGAGTTCGGCCAGGAGCAATTCCTTGGCAATGGGTTGTATGATTTCTTCCATGCTGTAATTAGTGGAGCGATATATTTAGGTGTTCTGCAATGCGTAAACTTGCTGTTTGACGTGTTGTGCCCACTCTTGCGGGGTCTTTGTCTTATCAAAGGTTTGCCAGGCAATGGGTTTGCCGATGCGCACGGTGAAGGTGTTGTGCTGGTTCTTAAAGAGTTCATCGGCAAGGAAGAGCATAGCAATGTTGAATTTGATGCCCAGCGCTTTGCTGATGTTGGCAAGTCGGTAGAAGAAGTCGGAGTTGCGCCCTTCAAAATAGATGGGCACGACGTCGCGTTGGGTCTCTACGCTTTTCGTTATGAAGGTCTTCTTCCATTCTAAGTCACAAATCACACCGTTTGTGCGTCGCGAACAGAGTCCGGCGGGAAACATGATGATGTGGTTATCGCTTGAGAATCCTGCCTCAACGATGGCGGGGAAGTTTCTGCTCTGCTTGCCCGTCTTATTGATAGGGATGAAGAGCGGTGCCAATCCGTGAAGGTTCATCAGGAGGTCGTTGACCAGATACTTCACCTGTCCCTCATACTTTCTTCCGATGACAGCCCCCAGGGCCAATCCGTCTAATCCTCCAAGCGGGTGATTGCTCACAAAGGTGTAACGTCGTGGGTCGGTTGCGGCAGGCAGATGTTCTGCACCTTTAACAACAACCTTCGTGTCAAGATAGGCCAGGCAGTCTTCAATCCATTCCACTCCCTGCTTGTCGCCTTCTAGTTCAATGAAGCGGTTAATTTCGTCTTGATGCACAATGCGCTTCAACTAGTTGACCACAAAACGGGGCACCCATTTCGCCTTTGCGCCCATCTTGCTTTGTAGCACCTTATCTATGTCAATCTTAAAAGTTTCCAAAGTCAGAGACGTTCTTTTTTACGGATTTGTTAAAAAAAGTGATGCAAAATTAAGGATTTTTTTTTTTTCCAACCAACAGACCGTGCGACTAATCACTATAGCATTCAAAAAGATGCGGCATAACGCACTCGAGGCACATATCTCCGCATTGTGACCTCAAGAAGGCGAGGAAGGTGCGATTTTTACATTTTGAGGGCAAAAAATGTCGCATGATGTCATTTTGAAAAAATCTGGGGCCCTGCAAACCTGCAGGGACGGATTTTGGAAAAATATGGCGCTACGCAGTCTGCGGGAACGGATTTCGGAAACATCTGGGGCCCTGCAAACCAGCGGGAACTGATTTCGAAAACATCTGGCGCTATGCAGGTCTGCATGGACGGATTTGGAAAAAAATTGGCGCTATGCAAACTTTTGTGCCCCTATACAGGACTCTCTTCAGGGTTCGAACGGTGTTCGAAGGGCAAACGAACGCCGTTCGAAGGCCTCTGAATGCGAGTTTACTTAGAAGTTTCCAAACCGGAACGCTTGGAGCGGTTGTAACTGCGGTAGTCGTCGAGTTCAATTTCCACCTCGGGTTCTACGAGTTGCCCTGCGGCAGGTAGTTGAAACTTGAGATACTTGATGGTCAAACCACGCGTGAGCCACTGCTGTTCGTAATAGGTTTGGATGCCAAGAATCTGCTTTACTTCGTCATCGGTCTCTGTAGCGAGCATGTTGTAGAGGTCTTCGGTTCGGAAGAGTACGGGCAGGCTGTTTTTCTCCACCATGTAGTTGGTGTAGGTGAAGAGGAAGTTGCTATCGGTCTTGAGATGGATGAGTCCGCCATCTTGCAGGAAATTGCGATAGCGCTCCATGAAGAAGGTGGAAGTGAGGCGCTTGGTCACCTTCTTCATTTGGGGATCGGAGAAAGTCAACCATATTTCCGCCACTTCGCCTGGTGCAAAGAAACGCTGGATAAATTCGATGTTGGTGCGCAAAAAGGCCACATTGGTCATGCCTGCCTTTAGGCTTTCAGTGGCTCCGGTCCACATGCGTGCGCCCTTGATATCAACGCCAATAAAATTCTTATCGGGGAAGAGGCGCCCGAGTCCCACGGTATATTCTCCACGACCGCAACCGAGTTCGAGCACGATGGGGTTATTATTCTTAAAGAAGCGTTCGTGCCAGTGGCCTTTGAGTTCAAATTGTGCCTCCGTGTCGAGCGCTTGGAAGGGTGCTTCAAACACGTGGGGATAACTTGCCATGTCGGCAAACTTTGAGAGTTTATTCTTGCTCATTGTTTAAGATATTTTCGAGTTCTTGAGAAGTTGCGGTGAGGCGCTCTTTGCAGAAGGCAAGCAATTGCTGGGCTTCCTTGATTTGTGCGGCGAGTGAATCAACGTTGAGGGTGCCAGATTCAAGAGATACTACGATTTCTTGAAGGCGCTGGGTGGCTTGGGTATAGGTCATTGTTGAAGTTTGGAGGTTCTGAAGTTCGGAGGTTCTGAGAGTCTTTTATGAATCCGCATGGCTGCGTCACACAACTCTTGTCGTGATGGTTCCTTGTGCTAATTGTGTTTCCAAAAGGTCGCCTGAATTTAGATTTTCAGCATTGGTCACGACCTTTCCGTTCAAGCGGGTGATGCTATACCCGAGGGAGAGGATGTGTTGGGGGTCGGCGAGTTGCAAACTCTTTTCAAGGAGCGAAAGGTGGTGACTTTCCGTGCGCAAGGTTTGCTTGGCGAGCAGTTGGATAGCGGTTCGGAGTTGTGCCAGTCGCTCTTGTTCTTGCGCCGTTGCCTGATGTGCCAAGATGCGCAGTTGTTGTGCGAGCACCAGTAGGCGCTGCTTTTCGCGCGAGAGGTAACGCTGTGCGGCAGTATAAAGTCGTGCTTCCAAATCTGCCACGAGGTCCACCTCATTTCGGCGCTGCTCTATCAGGAATGCGGCTACGGCAGTGGGTGTCTTCAGTCGCGTATGTGCCACGAAGTCAATCACGGTTTCGTCACGTTCGTGACCAATGCCCGTAATCACGGGGATGGGGCAAGATGCAACAGCGCGTGCTAAGTTCAACGACTCAAAACCGTAAAGGTCGGCCGCCGCACCTCCGCCACGGATGATGACGATACAGTCCCACGATTCGGTCTCCATACATACCGCCTGAAGGGCACGGATGATGCTTTCTTCCACTTGTTCTCCCTGCATAATGGCAGGAAAAAGTGTGCATTCAAAGGGATACCCCGACTGCGCAAGTTGGTCTTGAAAATCACCGAAGCCTGCCGCCTTACTGCTTGAAATCACCGCTATGCGACGCAGGGGGCGCGGGAGTTTCAGGTTGAGATTTCCCTCTAAGACGCCCTCCTTTTCCAACTGCGACAGGATCTCTTGTCGGCGCTTGGCAATATCTCCGAGGGTGTAAGTGGGGTCAACGTCGGTAACAGTCAGGGAATACCCATAAAGCGGATGGAAGTTGACGCTCACCAAACAGAGCACCTTCATACCTGCCTGGAGGTCGGTACCCGTGGCGCTACGAAAGCGGAAGGCAATGGTTTGGTAGGCATTACGCCAAATGTTGCCACGTGCTCGGGCCAGGATGTTGCTGCCGCTCTCGTCCTTTTCCACAAACTCTACGTAGCAATGTCCATTCGAGGCTACACGCGCTTCGCTCAGTTCTGCGGTCACCCAATAGGTGTCGTTGAAATTCGCCTCTATAGCTTCATTTACGGCGCAGTTCAGTTCGTAAAGACTTAGTGGAGTCATACGATTGGGGAGGAATGTTAGTTGATGGATAAAAGTTCTTTGATTAAGGGCAAGACTACGCTATTCAGGATGGCATCGTTCAGGCGGTGTTCGCCCTCAAAGACGGTGAAATGGTCCTTACCGTAATGCTTGCAAAATACGGGTTGAAACTCCTGTGTCACCTTGTCGGCATTGCCAAAGAAGGCATAGACGTTGGCGCGCTCCTCGGGGGTAATTTTTGCAAAGGATTCCTTCTCCAGGGTTTTAAATTGCTCAATCATCACCTTGTCAACCTTAAAATCTTTTGCACCATCCTCGCGCTTGTTCAGGAAGGGGTAGCGCCCCATGCCCTTGAAGGTGAGCAGTCGCGCCATCTTGAAACTGGGGTTGACTAAGATGCGCTTTCGACCTCGGAGCAACTCGGTGTAAAATCCGCCCATCGAGGTGCCGATGATGAGGTCGGGATTTTCCGTCTCCACCAACTCACGCAACAGCGCAATGGCATCGGCAGGAAGCACGGGAAGGTCGGGTGCAAGCACCTTCACACCGTGAGGGTAGAGCATTTGGCGGAGCATCATCACCGTGCCAGAGGAACCTGACGAACCGAAACCGTGAATGTATAGAAGCGTTTTCATTGATTTTAGCATGAAGTAAGTTGCAAGAAAGCAGAATAAATGAAGGAGGAGATAAAAGAATCGGGGATCACTGTGCTGCGTAAACCCCAATACCGCGTTGATTGCCAATAATCGCACCTCCCACTAAGCGCTTGCCAATGTAAAACACGGCGCTCTGTCCGGGAGTAATGGCACTAACGGGAGTTGCTGTTCGGATGAGCAAACGCCCATCTTCAAGGCGCTCAATGCTGCAAGCCACGGGTTGCGAATGATAGCGTACGCGCACCATCAGGTCGGGCACCGAAAAGACTTCTGCCTCATTGACAAACTGCGCATCTTCGGCAAAAAACACCTGCGTGAGGAGTTCGGTTTCATCGCCTAGCACAATGGTGTTTTTCACGGCATTCAGGCGCAACACATAGGCTGGTTTTCCCAGAGCGATACCTAACCCCTTGCGTTGACCTACCGTATAGAAAGGTACTCCCAAGTGTTGGCCCAATCTGCGCCCCGCACCATCTACGAAGAATCCGCCTGCAACCTCATCGGCAAGTGTGGGCAACTGCTCACGCAGGAAATCGCGATAGTCGGCCTCTACGAAACACACTTCCATAGATTCAGCCTGCTTGGCGCGCCATTCAAATCCGCGTTCGGCAAGCACACGGCGCACTTCCGCCTTCTCCATCGTGCCAAGTGGGAACAGACAACGGCGAAGCGTTGCCTGCGGCACACGCCAAAGAAAGTACGACTGGTCTTTGCGCACATCGTCGCCCATCAAGAGGTAATCATTGCCCCCATGCGTGATGGTCTTGACATAATGTCCCGTTGCCATGCGGTCGCACCCCAACAGATCGGCCAACTCATGGAGCAAGCGAAACTTGAAATCGCGATTGCAGCGCACACAAGGATTGGGGGTGCGACCCTGTCGGTATTCATCTAGGAAATATTGGACGATGGAAGTCCGAAACTCCTCGCGAACGTCAACCACATGATGTTCAATACCCAACACCTGAGCCAAGCGTCGCGCACTTTCAATGAAGTCGGGTTCCGTTGCGCCTTCAGCAAACTGGCGGGGCAAATCATAAACGCGCATCGTCATGCCCACCACTTCATAACCTTGTTCTTGAAGCAACAGGCACACCGCAGAACTATCCACACCGCCCGACATGGCCACCAATACTCGATTGTTCATATAGAATAACACAGAGGGTGCGTCAAAGGTCTTGACACACCCTCCTTTTTAGTTTGATTTTACTTTGTGAGCGCTACTTCCGCTTGGTTCTGGAGCACATCGCTACCGGGATAACCACCCGTCTTGAAGTTGTCGTAAGCGGTACTACCATCCTTGTTCAGAATCATGTATGAGGGAATGCCGAGTAAACCGAGGTTGCCGCAAAGTTCGCCCCACTGCTTCTTGGTCAGGCGATAGTGGTCACCCTCAATGTTAGCAATCATTTCCTGCCACTTCGCGAGAGGAGAAGTTTCGCCCGTGAGGTAAACAAAAACGACGCCCTTCTTCTGAAGTTCGGGTTTGATTTCATCGATTAACTTCATTGCCTGACGACAGGGACCACACCAAGTTGCCCAAAAGTCGATGACAACCACCTTGCCTTCGTAATTCTTAGCGAGAACAGAAAGCACGTCTGTGCCTGCAACGTCAGTTGCTACAGTTTTGACTACCGACGCTTTCTTTTCAGGAGTCTGTGCTACGGCATTGCTGCCAAACGCTGCCATTGTGAACAGCGCAACAAGAATAAGGAGTTGTTTTCTCATAATCGTTTCGTTTTTAAGTTAGCAGGGCAAAAGTACAACATTTCGGCAAGACGCAGAAGCGCAACCCAGTGAATTTTCGCCGAACAGGCATCGAGAAACCCTGTATGCGAAAGAATTACCTCATTTATGCAGAATATGTTAGGGCAAAGTTGTACTTTTGAACCACTTTAGCGCACGCTAGAGTGCAAAATGATATTTCTAAAAACTTCAGAACATCAGAACATCTTAACCTCAGAACCTCAAATGCAAACATTCCTTTACGCAAAAGACCTTGGCAATCTTTCAGACGCACTTGCCTTGGCAAAAGAAATTAAGACTAACCGTTATGCTTACGAACACTTAGGTAAGCGCAAAACAGCGCTGCTCGTGTTTTTCAACAACAGCCTTCGCACACGCCTCTCTACACAAAAGGCAGCACGCAACCTTGGACTCGACGTCATTGTACTCGATGTGAATCAAGGCGCCTGGAAATTGGAAACCGAGCGTGGCATAATTATGGACGGCGATAAGAGCGAACACCTCTTGGAAGCGATTCCCGTAATGGCATCTTTCTGCGACATTATTGGGGTGCGCACTTTTGCGGGACTCACCAACCGTCAGGAAGACTACACTGAGCACGTGCTCAACCAGTTTATACGTTACAGCGGCAAACCCGTATTCTCCATGGAAAGCGCAACAGCGCATCCGCTTCAGGCGCTTGCAGACCTTATCACCATTGAGGAACACAAGGAAACGAAGCGTCCCAAGGTGGTGCTCACATGGGCCCCCCACCCCAAGGCGTTGCCACAAGCCGTTCCCAACAGTTTTGCGGAATGGATGCGTGCCGGAGATGTAGACCTCGTAGTAACACACCCCGAGGGTTATGAATTGGATCCGCTCTTTGTGGGCGATGCGCGTGTAGAACACGACCAGATGAAGGCTTTTGAAGGCGCCGACTTCGTGTATGCCAAAAACTGGAGTTGCCCAGGTGTCACATGCCCCGAAAACTATGGAAAGATTCTTTGCCAAGACCGTTCTTGGACAGTGACAGAACGCCAAATGGCGGTGACCAACGATGCACATTTCATGCACTGCTTGCCCGTGCGCCGCAATGTCATCGTAAGTGACGACGTGATAGAATCTCCTCGCTCACTCGTCATTCCGGAAGCTGCAAACCGTGAAATCTCGGCAACAGTAGTACTCAAAAAGATGTTGGACGCTATTCAATAAAACGCGATACAAACAATGCTGCTCGAACGCATTCAGTCTCACTTTCCCCACCCCCTTACGACATGTCAACAAGCTGCCGTGAGGGGGTTGGCGCATTTCTTTGCAGCACAACGGGAACAGTCGGTCTTCATTCTGCGTGGTTATGCCGGAACGGGTAAAACCTCACTCGTGGGTGCGCTCGTAAAGGTGATGAAGGAGATGAAGCGCCACGTGGTGTTGCTAGCTCCTACAGGGCGTGCGGCAAAGGTATTCTCCCATCATGCGGGAGTTCCTGCATATACCATTCACAAAGCGATATACCGCCAGCAAACTTTCAACGGTGAAGACACGCGCTTCGGACTTGGATATAACAAGCACCAAGGCACACTCTTCATTGTGGACGAAGCATCCATGATTGCGACGGGAGGCAGCGGGAGCAAGATGTTTGGCAGTGGCAGTTTGTTGGAAGACCTGCTGCGCTTTGTGTTTGAAGCGGATAATTGCAAACTAATTTTTGTGGGCGACACCGCCCAACTTCCTCCGGTTGGCGAAGACGAGAGTCCAGCATTAAGTGCGAAGGTGTTGCGATATTACGGCATGGAAGTGTATGAGGCAGATCTCACTGAAGTAGTGCGTCAGGATGCGCAATCGGGGGTGCTTCACAATGCCACACAATTGCGCGAGTTAATTGCCAACGAAATTTTCTGCCTTCCAGAGATTACGGGGTCACGCCACGGGAAAGTGCGTTTTCTTCCAGGCAATGAACTCATAGAAGCCCTCGTAACAAGTTACCGCGAATATGGTTCGGAGGGTACGATTGTGGTGACGCGATCAAACAAACGTGCGAATATTTACAACAATGGGATTCGCGCCCGCATCTTCGATCGTGAAGAGGAACTGACACGCGGAGACATGGTAATGGTGGTGAAGAACAACTATTTCTGGACCACAGAAGCACGACGCGGTTGTTCACCTGAAGAACTCAAAGAAATACGTTTGCCCGACTTTTTGGCAAATGGCGACATTATGGAGGTGGTGCGCTTACGAAATATTCATGAGCAATATGGTTTTCATTTTGCCGATGCCACCTTACGCCTGCCCGACTATGATGATGCTGAGATTGACTGCCGCGTACTGCTTTCAACATTGGCCTCTGAGTCGCCCTCGCTCACACAAGAAGAGAGTGAAAAACTCTTTCAAGCGGTTTACGACGACTATTTTGACATCCCCTCGAAGCGCGAGCGCATGAAAAAACTCCGAGAAGACCCTTACTACAATGCGCTCCAACTGAAATATGCCTATGCCGTGACTTGCCACAAGGCGCAGGGTGGACAATGGGAACATGTGTATATCGACCAAGGATATCTCACAGAAGACATGGCTGACATTTCTTACCTCCGCTGGCTTTACACGGCTTTCACACGAACCTCAGAGCAAGTGTTCTTAGTAAATTGGCCGAAGGAGCAACAGAAACTGGTGGTGGAGGAGGAAGAAGTGGAGTAAAAAGTTCTGGTTTGAAAATTAATAACGCCCGTTCCATCATCAAGGAGCGGGCGTTAGTGTTATTTATAAATCAAGGTTGAAAGTTTTGCTTCTGCATACACTTCGCATGCTATTGCTTGGACTTGTTCAGGGGTCAGTCGGTCAATCTCTTCATACAGATTGTTGACATCGCGGTGTACATTATAATGTGCAAAGGTTTTACCGAGCGCTAAGGCATATCCTTCACGATTGTCGCACGAGATACCGATTTGCCCCTTCAACTGTTTCTGTGCGGCACGCAGTTGTGAGGAAGTTAGCGGTTTTTCAATCAATTTACGCAACTCCTTCTTCACTAATTTCAAACAACGATTCACATCGTGGGGATCGCAACCGAAATAGACGTTCCACATCCCCGTATCGGGATAGGTGGAAAGGTAACTGTCAATAGAATACACCAACCCCGCACGTTCACGCACTTGAACATTCAGACGGGAATTCATGCCTGGGCCTCCTAATATATTGTTGAGTAGCAACATGCCGAAACGGCGTTCGTCGTTTGCACCAAAAGCGGGGGCACCAATAACCACGTGCGCCTGATGGGTACCTTTTTCACGAATAACAGTCTTAGGTTCGTAGTTTGTTTTTAGCGGTTCTACCGAAGGTTTTTGCAGTTTTGGCACATCATTCGTTGCACGCTCTACTAGTTTTATCAATTGCTGAGGATTTACATCTCCGTAGGCATAGAATATACAATTCTCTGGAACATAATGTTTGTCAACGAAGCGGCGAAAATCGGTCGTTGTATAGGTCTTCAACGTCTCGGCCTTACCAAGGATGTCACGCCCAAGGGGGGCATCAGCATACACCATGCTTTCGAATTCATCAAAAATCAGTTCTGCAGGAGCATCCAAATAACTATCAATCTCATCGCAAATCACTTCAACCTCACGCTCAACTTCATGTTGCGGAAAGGTGCTGTGAAATACGATATCCGAAAGTAAATCTACAGCACGCGCCACATCTTCTTTCAAGACTGCTGCTGTATAAACGGTTTCTTGCTTACTGGTAGAAGCATTCAAGTCTCCACCTACACGCTCTAAGGTGGTCGTTACTTGACTCGCCTTTCTGCGTGCTGTACCTTTGAAGGTCATGTGTTCTACAAAGTGGGCCATGCCGCTTTCAGCAGGTGCTTCATGCCGGGTTCCGCTACAAACCACGTAACCGCAATACACCACAGAACTGTTGGATGTTTCGTGAATGATGCGAAGACCATTGGGAAGAGTATGAATCATGCGAGTGAGGTTTTGAGGTTATAAAGGTTGGGATGGGAATGAAAAGGAGAAAAAGGGGAAACGGGTCTTCCGAATTTCGGGAAAGCGTATTGTAACGGGATAGATAAGTCTTCCGAATTTCAGGAAGAGGCGTTGTAACGGGATAGACAGACGCTTCCAGACTTTTTTAATTGCAACTATCTTGGGCGTCTTTTCTTCAGAAATTCATGATATACCACATGTGCGGCATAAGCGCCTATAATCACCGTATTCACCAATAAGCGCAACCATAAATCTGCGATGAATTCAGCGGAATAGGTCATTACCACATAGAACAAAGCTGTCATTCCCACGTAGATTCCAATTTCTTTAAGGGGATACTTGGTGGGATTGTATTTCTGGCCTAAAAAATAACTAAGCAACATAGAAACACCATAACCCGCAACTCCTGCCCAAGCGCATGCCATATAACCATAGGTAGGAATAAACACGATGTTGATGGCAACCAGCGTCACACAACCTGCTAAGGAAATCCACAAACCCCACATGGTTTTATCAATGAGTTTATACCAAAAACTTAGGTTAAAAGCCACACCCATCATAATTTCTGCAATCATGACTATGGGCACAACTCGAAGTCCTGCCCAATAGTCGGGAGCAATGATAAATTTCAGGATGTCAGTATAACCAACCACCATTAAGAAAGCAAGAAGCGTGAAGATGAGGAAGAACTTCATGGCTTTCCCCATGTCTTGTGCACCACCTTTTGCAAACACAATGGGTTCATACGCATATCGGAACGCCTGAGTGATCATCGCCATTATCATAGCGATTTTCACACATGCCCCGTAAATACCTAATTGTTCGCGACCAGCAGCACCTTCTATGAGATGCGGGAAAATCATTTTGTCGGCTGTTTGGTTCAAGATACCTGCAATTCCTAATATCAAGATCGGCATGCCATAACTCAACATGGGGTGCAACATTTGACGATCTAACACATAGCGAAAACCTGTCAACTCCTTATAGAAGAAGAGGGTAATCAGGGATGTGCAAACCAAATTGATACCGAATACATAACCCACGTCAAAGGTATAATCAAACCAATTGGGGAGCACCACAAAGTACGCCAAATTCGCTGATATGTTGAGCGCGATAAAGAGCAACTTGAGTGCAGCAAACTTCACAGCCTTCTTCTGCAGACGCAAGTAACCAAATGGAATACTCTGAAAAGCATCTATTGCCACACAAGTTGCCATCATCCAAATGTATTCAGGATGTGAGGCATATCCTATAAATCCAGCGATGGAATCGAGAAAAAAGGTTACGAGAGACACGAAGCAGAGTCCAACTCCACCAACCGTAAGAAGTACCGTGCTGTATACACGCTTTACATCCACACCTTCCTTATTTGCAAATCGGAAGAAGGTGGTCTCCATACCAAAAGTGAGTAGCACAAACAATACTGCCACATAGCTATAGACTTCCGTAATCACACCATACCCACCAGAAGCAGCAGCAATCTGATGCGTGTAAAGGGGCACAAGTAAGTAATTTAAGAAGCGCCCGATAATACTAGAAAGCCCATAAATGGCAGTGTCTTTAAAAAGAGAACGAAGCATAAGAAAGGAGAAAGGAGGAAGGAGAATGGAAAAAGGAAAAGGGAAAAGGGAAAAAGGAGAAATGAGAACCGACACCCAACCGATTGCAATCAAGCTTGCTTGAATTGCCGAGGTGCGACTTGCGAAGCTTGATGAGCGT
>CALCHM010000070.1 GCA_937901345.1 uncultured Prevotella sp.
CTCCTTAAACGGAGCGGTTAGCATTAATTATGCCGAAGGCGTAGGAACCTGTGCCCTGCTTGAAGAGTTTTTCACCCAAAATGGGTGTACTCTTGCAGAAGGTGGAAAGGCAATCAACGTAACGCTTGTTGACAGCATTGACGGTGCCTATGACTACGAACTCCATGGCTACGAAAACGAAGCCTACACATTGGAGATTACTGCCAATGAAATCAACATCACCGCAGTGACAGGCACTGGCGTAATTCGTGCCGCACAGACGCTCACGCAGTTAGCTGAAGGTTACGAAGGTGCGAAGGCACTCGAATGCCTCACCATGAAGGACTGGCCCGCATTTAAGTTGCGCGGTTACATGCACGACGTGGGTCGTTCGTTTATCTCTATCGACGAACTCATCAAGCAGGTAGAACTCTTCTCACGCTTTAAGATCAACACCTTCCACTGGCACATGACCGAAAACCAGGCATGGCGCTTTGAGGTGAAGGCTTATCCCGAACTCACCTCTTCGGCAAGCATGACACGCTTCCCCGGACAGTATTACACGCAGGAAGACTGCAAGCGTTTGCTGGCGGTGGCAAAGAAGCACGGTGTTATTGTGATTCCCGAAATCGACATGCCCGGTCATAGTGAAGCCTTTGAGCGCGCTATGGGTTTTGGCATGCAGACAGAGGAAGGTAAAACAGTGCTCAAGAAAGTGATTGATGAAGTTGTCGCTGTGTTTGAAGGTGTTCCCTACCTCCACATCGGTGGTGACGAAGTGTCAACAACTGCAGCATACCTCAACGAAATGCTTGCCTATGCGGAAAGCAAGAATGCTAACGTAAAAGGTGGTCTTTGGAATCCCATCAACGGTATCGGTCAGGATGCGCTGAACCACACCTTGGCACAAATGTGGGGTACACGCGGTTACTTGGCAACTGGCAAGGCAAACATCGACTGCCGCTATAACTACACGAACCACTTTGACGTATTTGCTGACCTCGTAGGTATCTATAAGAGCAACATCTACTACCACGCACAGGGTACACCTGAAGTAGCAGGTGCGATTTCAGGTTGTTGGAACGACCGCAAGGTGGCTGACGAGGTCGCTATCATGGCGCAGAACAACGTTTGGGCAAATGTCATCGCTACTGCAGAACGCACCTGGATGGGTGGCGGTAAGCGCTACATCGACAACATGACCAACACACCCAATAACTTGAAGGTGGACGGCGGTCACGGCGGTGTGATGCTCCCCAACTCGGGCGATGAATTCGAAGAATTTAAGAGCTGGGAAACACGCTTCCTCTTCCACAAGGCCAATTCATTGAAGAATGAACCTATTCCTTATGTGAAGCAGACGAATGTGCGCTGGCGCATTACGGATGCCTTCCCCAATGGTGGTTCAGAAACGGCAACCTTTGGTCCTGAAGCGGCAGGTGTTACAGCATCAACAGAGTTGCTTCCTGAAACATTCACACACGACGGACAAACATACTACTCTGGCATTGCGACAGGTGCGGGTATTTACCTTGCACACACTTGGGGCAATAGCATTATCGATGCTTACTACAAGAATCCGCAGTACAACCACACGGCGTATGCTTGGACGTACGTTTATTCTCCCGAAGCACAGACCGTAGGTGCCCAGATTGAATTCCAGAACTACAGCCGCTCGGAACAAGACGCTGCCGCTCCTGCTGGTAAGTGGGACCACTTCGGTTCAAAGATTTGGGTGAACGGCGAGGAAATCGCTGCGCCTACTTGGGACAACACGGGTGTGAGTGTCAGCAGCAAGGAAGTAGAGTTGAAGAACGAGAACTTCCCCGGTCGTAAGCCCATTCAGGTTACTTTGAAGCAGGGTTGGAACAAGGTGTTCCTCAAACTCCCCTACTTCAACAAGGGTTACCGCCTGAAGAAGTGGATGTTTACCTGCGTCTTCACCGACCTCGAAGGTGTCAACGCTGTAGACGGTTTGATTTACTCGCCCAACCAATGCATGGACGAAGCTACAGAAGTCGTAGCGGCAAAGATCAGCGAAATCAAGCGCGACCGCGGCAACCTCATTGGCACAAGCATTGGTTTGTGGCCCGAAAGCGCTGCAGCGGCACTTGATGCGAAGGTGAAGGAAGTAGAAGATTCTTATGCCGACACCAATATAACAGCAGAACAGCGTAAGGAACAAGTAACGGCGTTGGAAACAGCGTGGACCGCTTTCGTTGCCTCGCTCACCGAAGCGAACATGAACCAACCCGTGAGTGGCAACTACTACCGCATGTACACACCGCTCCGTGCGAATCGCTATGCCACAGGTAACGGTGCAGATGCTGCCATCACTGGTCCTACGGAAGCAACTACTAAGGCTTCTATTTGGAAGTTTGTAAGTCGTGGTGATGGTTCGTATGATATTATCAATGTGGTGGATGGTACGTATATTGCAACTTCGGGAAGTCCTTTGAAGTGTGTAAGTGCAAGACCGACTTCTGGTTGGTCTATCAAGCCAGCTGAAAATACCGGTAATGTGATTGTCGTAAGCGGTACTGCTCAGTTTAACCAACAGAAAGACGGTAACCTCCACCTCCTCAACTGGGGTAGCGGCACCAACACGACTGACGACGGTTGCGAATACCGCCTCATCGATGTAACCGACCAGATTCCGCCTCAGCCCTTCGTGAAGTTAGAAGGTTTGAGCAGTCAATCCTACCCTTATGCCATTGATGAAGCTTTGGCGCAAAAAGTGTTTGCCAAGGAAAACCTCACTATCGCAATAGACGTCATGACGCCTGCTTCCATGAGCGGTCGCCAAGCATTGGTGTGCGCTGCTGACCCTACAAAGGCTGTGACAAGCGCAACTAAAAATAACTCGCCTTACGTTGCATATGGTCTTTACGGAAGCAACCCTGTATATCTACCTTCATCATCAGATGGCGACAGATTTACCTATCGTGATTTCGGTTTCACAGGAAACACAAAGTACAAGGTGGTGTATGTGATTGATCGCACCAACAAGAAGTTTGCTGTCTATGTGGATGGTGCATTGAAGAGTTCTGCTGACTATCCCGTAAGCGGTTACGAACTGCAGTCATTCAGTAACTTTTCCAGCAACGCGAATGCGAAACTTTACATCGGTGGTGGTGTGGTAAGTACGAATGCACAATATGATAAGTTTGGCGGACAAGTACGCTCCGTACAGTTCTTTGATAGTGCGCTCAGCGCAGGAAAGGTGGCTGAGTTGGAATATCCCGTGGTGCCCGAGGACGTTATCCTTGACAACGCAGTAACGGCACATGCCAACATGAATATCTACGGTCTTCAGCGCTACTTGGGTTTGGTGCAGAGTCCCGATAATTACCTCTGCAACTACCCCTCTAATCCTGCAGACGGTCAAGGTTATCCTGGTTTGCTCGATGGCAATCACAGCACGTATTTCCACAGTGGTTATTCGGGTCATAATCCCAGTCCCGAGGGTGTAGCACATTACTTGCAGGCAAACCTCGGCAAGGCGGTGAATAGTTTCCGTTTCTACACCAGAAAACGTAATGACAACGACCGCCCCACTAAGATTACCATTGAAGGTTCTAACGACGCTACAACATGGACGCTGGTAACTGTTGTTAATAATATTCCCACGAATGCCCCCGATTATTATTCCGAGGAAATTTCAAGCGAAACTGCCTACCAGCACTATCGCTTTACGGTAAACACAACGAATACAAACAAAACGTTCTTCACGTTCTCAGAGTTCTACATTCTTCCCAGCGTCAGCAAGGTGGTTGAAACCTTTGATGCCGTGCGTGCTTACCGTGCAGGAATTACTGTAGAAACAGCTACGGCACTCAACAACGCATACGCTTGGAACAAGGGACTCAATGAAGGTTCGCCCATCATAGGTGTGGAGTCGTACATCTATGCCGACACTTATAAGGACGGCGAATTTGTTAATCGCTTCTTCTATAATAATAATGGTTCGTTGGCTACGGCAACAGGTTCGCAAAAAGAAGATGCCTACATCTGGATTCCCGCAATGACCGAAGACGGCAAGTACAACTTCAAGAACAAAGCGGGAAAGTACTTCGCACATAAAGGTATGAGCGACAATGCCCATAACTTTACGGTCGCAACAAGTACTCACCACCATGGTGTGACGCTCCACACGCAAGGCAGTAACTACTTTGTCATTAAGAATGCAGATGGAAGTTTCGACCAGTCTTCAATAACCTATGATCAAAAAACTACAAGCTATTGTACCGACTTTGTGTTCGTGCCTATCGATCTTTTTAAGGAAGCAAAGTTGTACATCAAGGCAGAAGTTGAAGGATTGACAGAGGATAATCCCAATACGCACTTGGGAAATATCCGTGTAAATGGTGGTGGCAAGAAGTTCTTGACAACTTCTGGTGTCATGCAATACACGTACAATGACGCGGCTGTAACAAGCGTGGACTTCGCACGTGCTTATCGTGGTTTTGAATTGCAAGGTTTCTTCTTAGGAGAACAGAACTTAGGCAAGAGCGTAACGCTCACAGAAGAACAAAAGACACTTATCACCGAAGCAACTCCTCTCGTGGCTAAGTTTACGACAACTGCCGACGTCACGCTCTTCTACGACGATGATCCCTTCTCTTACCGCATTCCTGCGATTGCGACAACAAGCACGGGACGCATTATTGCCGTGAGCGACTATCGTTATAGTCTCGATGATATAGGTCGTTACAACTTCGGCACAGCGAATCCCGGTATCGACCTCGTGATTCGCACAAGCGATGACAATGGTAAGACTTGGAGTGCTACAAAGACTATTGCCAAAGGATCTTGTGTGCGCGGCACTGACGACTGTGCTTATGGCGACGCAGCGATTGCCGTAGTAGGCGAAAAGGTACTCGTAATGGGTGCTGCAGGTGACGTGATGTTTGGTAACGGTACCGCTACAGCACACAACCGCACCGTGCGTATCCTTAGTGCGGACAATGGTGAGACTTGGACAGCACCTCAGGATATTTCTGAAACCTTGTTTATCGGTGAGGATGCTACCATCAAGAATGGTTACACGGCATTCTTCGGTAGTGGTAAGTTGGCGGTTGATGCAAACTACAACGGCACGGGCAAGGCACGTATCTATGGCGCAATGCTCATCAAAAAAGAGGGCGTGGGCAATGCCATCTACGTGATTTATACCGACGACCTTGGTCTTACGTGGGATATTCTCGGCGGTAGTCAGAATTATATTACAACCAACGACGAACCCAAGGTGGAAATCCTTCCCAGCGGACAAATTTTGTTGAGCGTCCGTCGCGGTGGTGGTCGCCAGTTCAATGTCTTTACATACACCGATAAGGCTACGAACGCAGGTAACTGGGACAGCAATGTGAATGGTTGTGGCAACGGCGGTAGCAACACTTGTAACGGTGAACCCTTCGTTGTTGACGCAGTAAACGCTCAGGGAAATGCTGTTAAGTTACTCTTGCAATCACAGCCCAAGGGTGGTAGCGGACTTTACGACCGTCGCGATGTAACGATATGGTACAAGGAAATCACTGACGCGAATTACACCTCAGCACAAATTGCTGCTGATTGGACACAGGGCCTTCAGGTGAGCACCCAGCAGAGTGCTTACAGCGCTATGGCATTGCAAGATGATGGCAAGATTGCCTTCTTCTTCGAGGAAGCACCTTGCTATGGCGACGACCAAGCAAAGGGTTACTGCATGGTATATGCGCCCCTCACTATTGAAACCATCACAAAGGGTGCATACAGCACTTTGGACTTTATCACCAGTACCATTGGAGCATACGAAATCGGAACCTTCTACACCAACGTGGCAATGACCGTTCCCGAAGGCATCACGGCATACGTTGCGACCCAACTTCCCGAGATGGAAGGAGAAGAAGGCACGATTACAATGACTGCTCTCACCGACGACATTGTTCCCGCAAAGACAGGATGCGTGATTCGCGGTGCGAAAGGTGCTTACACGTTCACAAAGGCTGAAACTGCAGGAACCCTCGTTAGCGAAAACCTCTTGCAAGGCTATGCGGGCACAGCAGAGTTTGTCGAAGTAACGCGTCCTACGGACGGTTCTACCAACTACGTGCTTACCGTAAAGAACGAAACTGCAGGTTTCTACAAAAAGGAAGCAGGATTTAAGGTGTACAACCACAAGGCGTACTTAAACGTTCCCAGCACAGCGCAGTGCCTTAGCATTCGTTTTGACAACGGAGATGGCACCACGGACATCGTAAAGATTCCCGCCGCAATACCCAACAAGGAAACCATCGTTTATGACCTGCAAGGACGCCGCGTAACCACACCGAGCAAGGGCGTTTATATCATTAACGGCCAGAAGCGATTGTTTTAATTGCAATCATCAAGCGTCGCGCAAATCCAAGCGTTGATGCTCGAGAGCATTAAGAAACTCCCCATCCACAGCGCATGTGGCGGGGAGTTTTTGTGTTGATGGGGCATTCCCAACAGCAATGCTCGATGACATTAGGAATGGAGATTTCGCGACGCAGATGCTCCCGATTGGGTAATCTCATCTCACGGATGACGCAAACGTGTGCTCCAATGCAAAGTTGTTGACTCCAGATAAACCTGCATAGCGCCATCTGATTTCAAAATCAGAGCACACAGACTTGCAAGACGCCATCTGGTTTCAAAATCGGTCTATGCACTCAGCATAGCGCCATATGATTTACAAATCGGTCTATGCGCTCAGCATAGCGCCATACGTTTTGCAAATCGCTCTATGCAGTCCTGCATAGCCCTACAAGTTTTCCAAATCAGTCTATGCAGACTTTCTTGCTTCCTGAATATTCAAATGACTGCACATGCATCGTTGTTTTACCATGCCCTTCTGCAAGACAGTCCCCCGTTTCGAACGCCCTTCGAACACGATTCGTAGGGTATTAGATTGCCCTTAGAAGCGGATGTAAAATAAGTAAATGACACCATGAGGGGTGAACTGCCCCCATAAGTTAGGAGACGAGCAACTCTGTCGCGGAGGGGGCGTAAAAAATCTGGGGCAACCCAAGGTCACGCAAATAACTGCTATATTATTGCCTAAAAAAAGAGACCGACCCCGTTTTTTCGGAGTGCAGTCTCTATGACATTCGTTCGTATGTATGAAATAATTGGTTTCCGGTAAAGTTTTGAGAAGTAACGGCCTAAACCAAAGGTAGCTGACCAACGAACTGAACCAATGGTTGCTGACTAACGACCTGAACCAACGGTTGCTGACTAACGGCCTGAAAGGCCAATAAGCACCCAGCCCAGGGCAACGCCCTGGGTCTATGGATGTTTGGACTTGCGCCCTATAAGGGCAAAAGCAATTATTAGAACCTGAAACTCAATGCTTTTGCCCTTACAGGGCGTATGTCTCAACTGCAACAACACCCAGGGCGTTGCCCTGGGCTAATGGCTTTATCCCCTTTTAGGGGAATCATCCAAACAGTGGGGCTTATACCATTCAAACATCTTTATATTCATAGAGTTAGAGGCGTTTGCTGGACAGCAATAATATAAAAATCCTCCCCAAAGTTAGGGGAGGTGCCCAAAGGGCGGAGGGGTCTGTAGAAGAGGGTCAACTTCTATATTATTGCCCAAAAAAAGGATGCGCCAACTCATTTTGACGCATCCTTTAGTTTCGTTATAGGGAATTCGCTAGCAAGCGCAATCGGCGCAATGCTTACTACTCTGTCTTCACAAAGGTCTTCTTACCATTCACGATATACCAACCTGCGGCCAACTTATCCTTCACCGCCTGCCACTGGGCGTCTTTGCATATCAACAACCCATTGAGCGTATAGATCGTCACGCGCTGATTGGCTTGAAGCGCCGCGATGGATGTGGGATAATCATAAGTGCCATAGATGTCGAGATCGTGCGCGGGCATCGTCGCGGGAATTTCGGTGGTCCAACCCTTGAACTCCATATCCTCGGGAACCGTAGGAACAGGGATGTCCAGCACGGTGCCATAATCCACCGCCATCGTTTGATACAGCGCACCGTTCAGATAGATGCGCAACACGTACGTATTCACTTCATAAAGTCCCTTAACGGTCACATCGTGAGCAGGCATCGTTGTGGGTAAGTTTTCCCAACCTACAAACGAGTGTCCTTTCTTCGTGGGAGCTGCGGGAGTCGTAATTACCGTTCCAAATTCTACATAATCCTGCTGAATCACTTTATCATCCACGACAAAAATCAAGAGATAACTTTGTTTATGATAGGTGCCCTGAATTTCCAAGTCGCGTGCAGGCATTGTTTCAGGAACGTCTTTCCATCCGTCAAACGCATGTCCTTCCTTTTCAGGAGCAGCAGGAGGCACAATCTTCGCGCCATATTCCACATAGCGTTGCTGAACCACCTCGCCATCTGCAATGAAAGTCAACAAGTATTCCTGCTTGTCATACGTTCCATAGACCGTCACATCGTGAGCAGGCATCGTTGCAGGAAGATTTTCCCAACCCGCAAACGTGTATCCTTCCTTTGCAGGAACCGAAGGCGTCGTAATTACCGCACCATACTCCACATCCCCTTGCTGCAACACCTTGCCGTCTAAGATAAAGGTCAGCAGATATTGCTGCTTGCTATACGTGCCATGAATCACCAAGTCGTGAGCAGGCATTGTCGCGG
>CALCHM010000071.1 GCA_937901345.1 uncultured Prevotella sp.
ATGGACGAAGTTGGAGAACTGCCTTCTGCGACACAAGCAAGACTTTTGCGTGTGCTTGAAACTGGAGAATACATTCCGGTGGGCGCAAGTCAACCACGCAAGACCAACGTACGAATTGTTGCCGCAACAAACGTAAATCTTGAGAAAGCCGTTGCAGACGGACGCTTCCGCCAAGACCTTTACTTTCGTTTGAATTGCGTAACGATTGATGTGCCCCCCTTACGTCATCGTGGAGAAGACATTCTCATGCTCTTCCGCATGTTCTCCATGAACATGTTTGAAACCCACAAAATCCCTCCCATCCGACTCACTCCGGATAGCGAACAACTCCTTCTTGCTTACTCTTGGCCTGGAAATGTGCGTGAGTTGCGCAATATTGTGACAAATATGAGCATCACGGCTGAAGAACGCACAATTACACCAGACATACTAACCCGTTATCTGCGCACAGAGATGCATCGCGGAGAACTTGAAGTGGTCAGAAATGAAGAACACTCCTCGGGAAATCAATATGAAAAGGACCGAGCGTTTATACTTAACATGTTGCTCCAACTTCGCCGAGAGATTGATGAACTTAAGCATGCTTATAAGTCGCTGAGTATGCCGCCAACATATTTGCCCAAACAAACCGATTCGCAAACCACAAAAACATCTGTTGCACTAAAGGGAGATTATCTCGACACCGAAGGAGTTGAGCTCTGCGATGCCGAAGAATGGGCGGACGAAGTGGGAGACAAAAACACATCAGGTTCAGACCCAATCAACCGAATGGAACGAGAAATCATTCGTCAAACTCTTGAGGAATGTAATTACCATAGAAAGAAAGCTGCAGATATTTTAAATATCTCAGAGCGTACACTTTACAGAAAAATCAAAGACTATGGCTTGGAATAAATACAGCATCTGCGTGGTTATCATCTCACTCATCTTGCTAGGAATCACAGCGTGTAAGGTAAGTTATAAATTTACAGGAACGTCTATTGACTACAACGTTATCAAAACGTTACAGATTGACAACATCGTCAATCGCGCTCCCTACGGATGGGCACCCATGGAGGCCATTTTTAACAACAAATTGCAAGATCTCTACGCCAATCAAACACGACTCGAATTTGTGAAGCGCAATGGCGACCTTCACATTGCTGGAGAAATTACTGGTTACGAGCAATACAATAAGGCGGTTTCTGCAGACGGATACTCATCTCAAGTACAATTGAAGATGACCGTCAACATCCGATTTGAAAACAAAAAAGCCAACACGGCGTGGGAAAAGCAGTTTTCTGCAACAACCCAATACGACGCTAACCAGCAACTTGCGGCAGTACAAGAAGAACTTGTAAACGAAATGGCACGCGACATTGCTGAGCAAATATTTAACGCAACGGTTGCTGATTGGTAAAACAATTTGCAAGCCCGTTATTCACCCCAAAGGGAACGGAAAGACCATTATTACGGGGGTGTAACGCAAAAGTCGAACAACGAAAAGTTCAACAATCCTTCTCGATAGTCGTTACAATCCCCATCTCCCCCCTTAGTATTCTCCTTTAAGATTTAAACGTGGACTTAAAGAATCTCATAGAACACCCCGAACAACTGAATAGAGAGACGCTGCATAAATTGAATGAGTATGTAGCAATGGCACCCTACCATCAAGTGGCACGCTTGCTTTTCTTACAAAATCTCTTTCTGCTTCACGATGCGACATTCGGAGATGAGTTGCGTCGTGCTGCTCTTTTTATTCCCAATCGCAAGGTGCTTTTCGACATGGTAGAGGGGAATAATTATAAGATTCGCGCTGTAGCGAGCACCGTTCAGAAAGAACCCCCAACGACGGAATCAACCGATCGTACTCAGAGTCTTATTGATTCCTTCCTCGCAACAACCGTTGAAGCAGGCATAGAGCGCAATCGTAAACTCACCACCGCTGATGCCACAACGGATTACGCATCATTCCTTCTCGCAATGGATGACATTGCTCCCGAAGAGGCGCATGCGGACGAGCGTATTGACACATATCTTAACCAAGTCAGTGAGCGTATCGTGCTACAAGAACAACCCGAGTATACTCCAGAACTCACTGAAAACGAAGTTTTAGAGACTGAGGAGGAATTTTTTACCGAGACTTTGGCAAAAATATATGTCAAACAGGGTAATTATGACAAAGCAATTGAAATTATTACCAAGTTAAATTTGAATTATCCGAAAAAAAGTAGTTACTTTGCAGACCAATTGCGTTTCTTGCGCAAACTTCAGCTTATAAATAATAAAACTAAATAACTAAAACAATGTATTCAGTACTCGTAATCTTGGCTGTAATCGCAGCTATTTTGCTTATTCTCATTGTGCTCGTTCAAGAGTCAAAGGGTGGCGGTCTTACTTCAAACATGGCTGGTGGCAACTCCATCATGGGTGTACACAAGACTACAAATTTTGTTGAAAATGCAACTTGGACACTTGCCGCAGCGCTTGTTGTATTGAGCATCGTGTCTCATTTCTGCACTCATGAAGAACAGAGTGTAGACGCAGTTGTAACAGAGATCAAGGTTCCCGCTCCTGTTGCTGGTCCTGAAGCTATTGCTCCTGCACTTAACGTAGAAACTCCTGCGACTCCTGCGGAAACTCCCGCTCCTGAAGCAGCAAACTAATCCAATTCACAAAGATTACGGCGCACTCAAACCGAAGTTTGAATGCGCCGTAATTTTATGGACTTATATCACGTCTATAGCTTCATTTATACTTTAACAAGAATTCAGGGGCAGGAGAAACGCTCTTGCAATTGCTTGAAACTTGTAGTCTCCTTCAGGAAGTTCTTGCTGCAAGAGAAAGTTCCTCTTTTTTACCTCAGGAAATCCACCTGCTCAAGAATGCGCGTCACGAGGCGTGGCAATGCATATTTATCGAGTTCTGCAAGTGGAATAATGCGCGTATCTTTTTCAATGAGAATTGGCGAGAGTTTTTCTGTGCGTAACAAATAGGCATCCGTATGCAGATGTTGATGACTGAGTTTATGCACAATATTTGAAGCAATCTGCGATAGGGTTACCTGAGAATTTAAAAGGGGAGCAACCAATGGATGTGTAAACAGTTCTTGCTCAGCGAGAGGTTCTGGCGTTTCAATGAGCAAGGGTTCATAAAGTCCTTGCCATATATCCCCTTCAGGACGACGGTGTAACAACATCTCATTTCCATCAGTGACAATCAGATAGGTGAAGTAGCGATGACTCACCTTCATGCGCTTCTCTTTTACGGGAAACTCCTCTGCCCTACCCTCAGCACATGACAAGCAGGCATGCGCCAGAGGACAAACCTCACATTGCGGAGTGCGTGGAATACAGACGGTAGCGCCTAAATCCATCATTGCTTGATTGTGAAGTGCTGCCTGCTGGATGGGCAGTATTTCTTGAGCTAACGAAGCAAAATGCTTTTTACCCTCAGTGGTGTCTATGGGTGTAGCGATGGTAAAGAAACGCGAAAGCACGCGATAAACGTTTCCGTCCACCACGGCATGAGGTAATCCGTAAGCAAACGAAGCGATTGCTGCCGCCGTATAATCACCAACACCCTTTAATTTACGAATCTCTGAATAAGTAGAAGGAAACTCCCCCATGCTCACAATTTGTTGTGCCGCATGATGTAGATTTCTGGCTCTGCTGTAATATCCAAGTCCTTGCCAAAGGCGCAACACCTCGTCCTCACTGGCTTTTGCTAGCACCTCAACCGTGGGAAAAGCAGCAATGAAACGCAGATAATAATCCCAACCCTGCTCTACGCGAGTTTGTTGAAGGATTATCTCTGACAACCATATTTTATAAGGATCCGTCGTGGAGCGCCAAGGCAAATCGCGCCCATTTTCCTGATACCAAGGGATGAGAGAAGAAAACATATAGAGAAGAAATAGGAGAAAGAAACAAGGAGAAAGGAGAAATAGCCATGCGAGGTTTCACGCGCCTGAGTATTTCTCCTTTCTCCTTGTTGCATTTAAGTTTAGTGGAATAATTTTATGCGTTGTTCCTCGGAGAGTTTACAAATCATGAGTACCCCCTCTTTTTCTACGACAATGTAACCGTCAAGTCCTTGAACCACCACTTTCTTTTCACCCGTAGTGTGAATAATGCAATTGTGGGTTTCATAGGTATCAATATTCTCGCCGATACAAGCATTACCATACTTATCCTGCGCCACTTGTTCGCGCAACGAACCCCAAGATCCGAGGTCGCTCCAACCAAAATCGCCAGGATAAACGAAGATTTCCTCCGCACGCTCCATAATGGCATAGTCAACAGAGATGTTTTCACAAGTTGGGAACGCCTCGTTAATGCATTCTTGCTCTTGAACGGTGTCGTAAACAGGAAGGAGTTTTTCGAATGTGCGTGAAATTTCGGGATGATAAACACGGAAGGCATTGACTATCGTGCTAACGCTCCAAACAAATATTCCAGCATTCCAGAGATATCCGCTCTGCTTGATGTATTCCTGCGCCACTTCAAGCGTGGGTTTTTCCTTGAATCCATCTACGCGATAGATATTCTTACGTCTTGAAGAAGCGAAACTCAAATCACCCTTGATGTAACCATATCCCGTTTCGGGACGTGTGGGTTTGATGCCTAGAGTAATAATCGCATCCGTTTCAGCCGCAAATTCCAGACAATCGCTAATCGCCTGACGGAAAGCGGGAACGTCGGCAATAGTATGGTCAGAGGGTGCCACCACGACATTCGCACGCGGGTCGCGCTTCTTGATGCGCCAACTAGCGTAACAAATACAAGGCGCCGTATTGCGACGGCAAGGTTCCAACAAAATATTATTTGCGGGCACCTGTGGCAACTGCTCCTTAACGAGCGTCTCGTAGTCGGCAGATGTTACAATCCAAACGTTCTCGGCAGAAATAATGCCTTCAAAGCGCTCAACTGTTAACTGAAGTAACGTCTTACCACAACCTAAAACGTCGAGAAATTGCTTGGGTTTTTCAGGACTGCTCATGGGCCAAAATCTGCTCCCAATGCCGCCTGCCATAATAACGAGGTGGTTATGTTTCATCATAAGTAATGTGTGCTAATGAATGGGTTCTTGATTAGATGTTTTAGAGAAACCGGAAGAAGGTCTGTGCATAGCGGGGGGGAATTGATTATTCCTTCTTCGGTTCACCCTCGTTCATTGTTCCCTCAATAGAAATACGAAAAATACGAGTCTTTGCGTTCGAGCGTATCGTTATAGACTTACGGAAATGCCCAAAGAGTTTGCCCTTACCGTTATAAACGATTTCTACTTCTCCCGTTTTACCTGGAGCAACGGGTGTTTGCGTGTACTTTGCCACTGTACAACCACATGACGTGATGGCTTGATGAATCACCAAAGGTTCGTTGCCCGTATTGGTAAACTTAAACACCGTCTTCTGAATTTCACTCTCATAGAAGGAACCAAAGTTATGAGAAGTCTTGTCAAATTTAATCTCTGCTTGAGCAAGGGCATTCACACAACCCATGCAAAACAGCACTAAAAGTGAAGCGAAAAATCTTTTCATTGTTTTTATTTGTTAGAAGTGTAGTCGCTTGCAAATGTAAGATTTAATCTGTTAATACGAATGACCGAAGCGAAAAATATTCTCCGTTTGAAACCCTGTGCCTATTCTTTTTGTAATTTTGCGCCAACGTAATCTATGAAAACAGCACCTCAACCTTCCGTTTCTTCGCCCAAGGAAAAAATCATTTTGGGCATTGACCCTGGCACAAACTTGCTGGGGTATGGATTAGTGCGCATCACGGGCAAAAAGGTGGAAATGATGGCCATGGGGGTTATCGACATGCGCAAATGTGCAGACGGTTACTTGAAATTAGGTCGCATCTACGAGCGCGTAATGGGAATCATTGACGCCTTCCACCCCGACGAGTTGGCCATTGAGGCTCCCTTCTTTGGCAAGAATGTGCAGAGCATGCTCAAATTGGGACGTGCGCAGGGCGTAGCCATAGCTGCCGCCATCAGCAGACAAATCCCCATTCAGGAATATGCACCAATGAAAATCAAAATGTCGATTACGGGCAACGGACAAGCAAGCAAGGAGCAAGTGGCGGCAATGATTAAGCGCATGCTCAACATTAAGGAAGACCCCGTGGGATTTCTCGATGCCACCGATGCACTTGCCGTGGCCTATTGCCACTACTTGCAAACCTCACGCCCACAACCTTCAGCAAAAGGAGCGCATTCGTGGGCAGATTTCGTAAAGCAAAACGCGGACCGCATTCATAAGTAAAACTGAGTGCAGAGTACAGAGTACAACTGCTGTGCGGATTTCCGATATCAACGTTTCACAAACAACCTTCGTTATATGAAAACATACCTTCTTTCACTAATCTTTGCGGCATGCTCCCTCTGTGGTAGCGCACAAGAAATTTACAAACTCGTCTATGAAAGTGCGAAGAACACGCTTGAAAATCCTGCCACCCCACTGGCGAAAGCGAAGATTGCACAATTTAAAATCAGTCAACTCACCTATCTCTATACAAAGGCATTTGAAACGATGCCCGAAGTGACCGATCGCTTTCTTGACCTGCAGGCATATTACCTGTCTGAGTTCTTAACGCTGTATCAAGAAGATTTGGTTAATAGCATCAACCTAAGCGCTGAAGAGCGCGCCAAGCGTGCCATGATTTACGTGGATGCCACCGTTTCGAATCCCCTCTTTAACGACACGGACGAAGAAACCATCTACGCCTTTATCCAAGAGGGCACTGAACTCACTCCCTTCTCGCTCGACACGGATTGGCAGAAAGCGCTTGCCGCAGTGGTGGCACAATTGAAACCTAAGGGAAACGAGTAACCAAACACACATGGAACGGGTAACCGACTACGGAAAACTAAAAACGCATCATGCAAAACATTGAACTCCAAAAAGCGTGGCAAACCATAGCAAACACTAACGTGAGTCTCTTTCTCACGGGTAAGGCGGGGACGGGAAAAACAACCTTTCTCCGCCAACTTCGTATGCAACTGCCCAAGCGCGTCGTTGTTTGCGCCTCAACGGGAATTGCGGCCATCAATGCGCAGGGCGTTACGCTCCACTCCATGTTTCAATTGCCATTTGCGCCTTATATTCCCGAAACGACGTTCAACAACAATCAGCGTCGCTTCACCTTCTCCAAACAAAAGATTCGCCTCATACGAAGCATTGACGTGTTGGTGATTGATGAAGTGAGCATGGTGCGCGCCGATGTGCTTGATGCCGTTGACAGTGTCTTGCGGCGTTACCGCCATCGCTACAAACCCTTCGGTGGCGTGCAACTCCTGCTCATTGGCGACCTCCAGCAGTTGGCACCCGTGGTGAAAACTGAGGAGTGGGATTTGCTGAAGGCGCACTATGAAACGCCCTACTTCTTTAGCAGCAAGGCGCTGCAACAATTGAATTACTACACCATTGAACTCAAAAAGGTGTATCGCCAAAGCGACCCTACCTTCCTTGAATTGCTCAACAAGGTACGCGAAAATCGCATTGACACGCAAACCCTTGCACACCTCAACACGCGCTACATCCCCAACTTCAACCCGCCTAAGGAAGAAGGTTACATTCGCCTCACCTCACACAACCGCCAGGCTGATGCCATCAATCAGAGCGAACTGGCGGCACTAACGACTAAAGAACACTACTTCGAAGCCAAGATTGAGGGCGAATTTCCCGAAATGTCGTTTCCCACGGACAAGGTGCTTGTGCTGAAGCGAGGCGCGCAGGTGATGTTCGTGAAAAACGATCGCGAAAAGCGCTTCTATAACGGCATGATTGGCACCATTACGGGCATTGACGACAACGGCATAACCATTGTCCCCACGGATGCCGAAACGGAAATTAAAGTAACCTCCGAAGCGTGGCAAAACTGCAAGTACGTGCTCGATGAAGACACGAAAGAGATTTCTGAAAAAGTAATCGGCACCTTCACGCAACTCCCCCTCCGACTGGCATGGGCCATAACCATCCACAAGAGTCAGGGCCTCACCTTTGAGCGCGCCATCATCAATGCACGCCAAGCCTTTGCCGCAGGTCAAACTTATGTGGCGCTGAGTCGTTGCAAGACGTTTGAGGGACTCGTGCTTAGCGACCCCATTCCTGCACATGCCATCATCACTGACTATCAAGTGCGCAACTACACCCAGCAAATGGCAGAGCGCGAACCTACAGAAAATCAAATTCAAGAGGCACAGCGCAACTTCCTTTACGCCACGCTTGAAGAACTCTATAACTTTACGTCCGTCATGTATGCCTATGCCGACGTGGTGCGCGTCATGGAAGAGCATTTTTCAAAACTTTACCCAGAACTCATTGCGCGCTTTAAGGCATTAGAACCCGACTTGAGAAACGGCATTGAGACCGTTGCGAAGAAGTTCTGTACACAGGTGGAATTCCTCATTCAAACGGAGGAGCATCCCACCGAATCGCACAAATTGCAAGAGCGCATCAGTGCTGCAACGACCTACTTCCTCGACAAACTCTTGCCCCTTATCAAGCAAACGAGCGATTTGTCCTTGCCTACAGATAGCAAGCGCGTGAAGGAGCGTGCCGAGACCTCAATTGAGACACTTCGCGAAGCACTCCGCGTAAAGACGCAGTTGCTTAACTACGTTCAGAGCGCTCCCTTCTCGCTCACCGCCTACTTGCGCCGCAAGGCAGACATCCTGCTCGACATTGCAGACAAGGATGATTCTAGTACGAGCACGAAAGCAAGTAAGACACCCAAGAAGAAGGCGGAGAAAGAAGAAAAACTGACCGATGTGCCTCAGGATATCCTGCATCCACGCCTGTTCAACCTACTTCGAACCTGGCGTGCTGAGAAGGCGCGCGAACTCGCAATGCCTGCCTACGTTGTGTTCTCACAACGTGCGCTGATAGCGATGACAAATGTGCAACCGCGAACCACAGCCGAACTCAAGAAATTGCCTGGCGTGGGTAAAGCTGTCGTTGAGCGCTATGGCGATGCGCTGCTCGAACTCATTAATGAATACCTCTTGGAAGAAGACGATTAACGTCAGTTTTTTCCATATCCCTAGTGCAGGGTGTGTCAAGACTTTCATTTTGACACACCCTGCTCATTATTTTTGAAAGGTAACAATATAGGAGTTGACCCCAATTAGAATTTTGTACTTTAAATGACGCTGAAGGCGTCACCGCTC
>CALCHM010000072.1 GCA_937901345.1 uncultured Prevotella sp.
GACAAGGCGCGCTTGATTCGCGATGGTATCGTAATCTTTACGGGAAACATTGCTGCGCTTAAGCGCTTCAAGGATGACGTGAAGGAAGTGACTACAAACTTCGAGTGTGGTATCAGTCTCCAGGGTTGTAACGACATTAAGGAAGGCGACATCATCGAAACCTTCCAGGAAGTTGAAATCAAGCAGAAGTTGAAATAACGAAACAGAGGGTGATTCTTTACGGGCTATATCGCCTTGAGGATTCACCCTCTTTTTTTCTTCTTCACGCCACGGTTGCCCAGCAATTGTTCGTCGCATTTCGTGAGTGGGAAGAAAAAGGATTCATTATACAACATAAAAACTATGTATCTGGATATATTCATATATGTAATCATTGGGTTCGCTTTGGTTCGCGGATTTCTCAATGGATTTATTAAGGAAATTGCGTCAGCAGTTGGTTTCTTCTTGGGACTTCTGGTGGCTCTAACGTGTTATGAGCAATTTGGAGAATACCTCAAGGTGGACGGTTCAGAAGTCAATATGTTTACAAGCATTGTGGCATTCTTACTGTTATGGATTGTAGTTCCAATTGTCTTCGGATTTTTAGCCAACCTGTTGACCAAGGCCATCGATAAAACGTCCATCAGTTTCATCAACCGTCTGTTGGGTGGTGTTGTTAGTGTCGTCAAATTTGTGGTGCTCCTGAGTTGTGTGCTCAACGTGATGGCAGAGTTGCGTATCCTGAACAACGAGCGCACAGAGGGCTCGGTAATGGCGGCGCCCGTGCAGTCCGTTACGATTTTCCTTATGGATAAGGCGCCAGAGTATGTCCCCAAGGTTCAGGAATTTGTTGACACAGTATTTATTGAACGAAGCATCCCCATTCAGGTAGAACAATAACCTATGAGCGACAAACGTAAACAAAATCAATTCGTCAGTGACGTGGCTGATAAGAAATATGAGTACGGTTTCACAACAAACGTTGAAACGGAAATCATAGACAAGGGGCTGAATGAGGATGTCATTCGCCTCATTTCCGCAAAGAAGGAAGAACCCGAGTGGCTCTTAGAATACCGCCTGAAGGCCTTCCGATACTGGCAGACGCTGGAACAACCCGATTGGGCACACGTCAATCTGCCACAAATCGATTATCAAGACCTTTCCTATTATGCCGACCCCACAAAGAAGCAGAAGGGAGAGGGCAAGAAGGAAATCGACCCCGAACTCATGAAGACCTTCGACAAGTTGGGCATCCCCTTGGAGGAGCGCATGATGCTCGCGGGCGTTGCCGTAGATGCCGTGATGGACTCCGTGTCGGTAAAGACCACCTTTAAGGAAAAACTGCAGGAGAAGGGTATCATCTTCTGCTCTATCAGCGAGGCTGTTAGGGAAAATCCCGACCTCGTGCGTAAGTATCTCGGCACGGTAGTGCCTTATCGCGACAACTTCTTTGCTGCGCTCAACAGTGCCGTCTTCTCCGACGGGTCGTTCGTCTACATTCCCCAGGGCGTACGTTGCCCTATGGAACTCTCCACCTACTTCCGCATCAACGCGCAAGGCACGGGGCAGTTCGAACGCACGCTCATCGTTTGTGACGAAGGCGCCTACGTTTCCTATCTTGAAGGCTGCACCGCACCACAACGCGATGAGAATCAACTCCATGCCGCAATCGTAGAAATCGTGGTTGAACAGGACGCCGAAGTGAAGTATTCCACCGTGCAAAACTGGTATCCCGGCGATGCCGAAGGTAAAGGCGGTGTTTACAATCTCGTGACCAAGCGCGGCCACTTGCGTGGCGCAAATGCCAAACTCTCATGGACACAGGTAGAAACGGGTTCGGCCATTACCTGGAAATATCCCTCATGCGTGCTCTCGGGAGACAATTCGCAGGCAGAGTTTTACAGCGTGGCGGTGACCAACAACTATCAGGAGGCCGACACGGGCACGAAGATGATTCACATCGGCAAGAACACCCGCTCGCGCATCATCTCAAAGGGCATCTCTGCCGGAAAGAGTCAAAACTCTTATCGCGGACTCGTCAAAGTGGGCAGTAAGGCCGACGGCGCGCGCAACTATTCGTCGTGCGACTCACTTTTGCTGAGCAGCACAAGCGGCGCGCACACCTTCCCCTATATTGACGTGCATAACAATAACGCAACGGTAGAGCACGAGGCTACGACCTCAAAAATATCAGAAGACCAACTCTTCTACTGCCAGCAACGCGGCATCCCCATCGAGGGCGCCGTAGACCTCATTGTGAATGGCTATGCCAAGGAAGTGATCAACAAACTCCCCATGGAATTTGCCGTAGAAGCGCAAAAACTCCTCAGCGTCTCCCTCGAGGGTAGTGTAGGGTAAACTCATGTAGCCTACATCCTATCCCTTCCACCTCCTTCCTCGCTGGCGCTGCTGCGCACGGACGGCACGCTCGAAGCGCTCCGCAATTACCGCTACGAGGACTATCGCGACCTTCACCCAGGAACAGCAAATTAATCACCCCCAAACCTTGTCTGTTTCAGCAATTTCCGTAATTTTGCAAACGTGTGGTGGAGGTTTCACCACCCACTAACTTTAGCAACGTTTTTTGCGTTTCTCACGGTTCCGACCGAGATTCTTGTGACATCGGAGGGGGT
>CALCHM010000073.1 GCA_937901345.1 uncultured Prevotella sp.
CAGCGTCATTTAAAGTACAAGATTCTAATTGGGGTCAACTGCTATATCATTGCCTAAATAAATGAGAAAGGAGAAAAACCGTGCGGATTGTTATACCAATGAGAAATTCAACCCAGAAGGTCTTTCTCCTTTTTCCTTTCTCCTTTCCTCTTCCTCCTTTCTGATTTTTTCAAGTTCTATGTTCAGAAATTCCTTTCTCCGTGCCCTCATCGTGTTGGGCATTGGTGTGGCCTTAGTAGGTTATGCCGACGTAGCGCTTCGTTATATTGTGCAGGCGCTTGGTGTATTGTTTATCATCCCCGGATTGGTTACGGCATTCAGTGGCATGGCAAAGCGTGAGGGGAATGAAGGGATGCCTGTTCTTCCCCTCATTGCGGGCGGCGGTAGCGTATTGTTGGGAGTTGTGTTACTGCTCATCCCTGAGTTTTTTATCAGCATACTTCTCTACCTGTTGGCAGCGTTGCTCCTGTTGGGCGGAGGTATTCAGATTACGCAACTCGTGTTGATGCGTCGTGAGGGGATGACGAGCAGTTGGGTGTATTACCTTTTCCCCGCTACCATTTTTGTTGTGGGCATCTACATTTTGGTGTATCCCATGGAGACAGCCTCGCTTCCTTTCCTGTTCATTGGTTATGCCGCGATTCTTTATGGTGTTGTAGAGTTGCTCACGCTCATGCGTGTATCTTACTTCCGCCGGAAGGCTCAAATGATGGCCGAGCGCGAGGCAAAGACTGAGTCTGAACTCGTTGAGGCTGAAACCACAGCACCAACAGAGAATGCTGATGCATCAAAGGAGGCATAAACGCTTCGAATACGAACCTTATAGTATTCTAACGAAACTCTAGTTGCATTCTAAGAAACGGTATCTGAATTCAGGTGCCGTTTCTTTTTTGACCTATAGGTCCAAGTTGCACAGGGGATTTGGACCCCTCCGAAATGCTCTTGCAGGTTGCAAGAGGAAAAATCCACCTTGGAAAATGCTCTTGCAGGTTGCAAGAGAAAAAATCCACCTTGGAAAATGCTCTTGCAGGTTGCAAGAGGAAAATTCCACCTTGGAAAATGCTCTTGCAGGTTGCAAGAGGCAAATTCCACCTTGGAAAATGCTCTTGCAATTGCAAGAGGCGAATCGGTCTTCCGAAAATGCTCGTGCAAGTTGCACAGGGGGATCCTTTTGAAGGGAGAGAACTTCCCTCTAAAACTTTTTTTGTTTTTGCGAGATGCATGTATTAAAACTCACATACGCAATCAACGTTGCTAGTTGACTGATTTCAGCCTGCAATTTGACCTATTGACAACACATGCTTGTTAATAGTCTGCAAAATGACCTATACGCCTCTTTTTTACTCGCTCTCATATCCTTAGCATCCTAGAAACAAATAGGGTTGACTCCTGAGGAATCAACCCTAAAATAGAATGTTTATGGAGTTATTAACCCAAGAAGTGTTGCATCACTTGTCCGCTGATTTGGAGAAGCGATATTTCGCAAATCTTTGTGCTATACTGAGCGTCGAGCAGGCGTTCGCGGGCGCTGAGTAGGTTTTGTTCAGCCTGTCGCATTTCGATACCTGAGAGGTCGCCGAGCATGAAGCGCTCTTGTGCCGCTTCGTATTGTTCTTCGGCAGCTCGGAGGTTTTCTTGTGCCAATCCGAGGAGTTGGTAGTTGTTGATGTACGACTTCCAGAGTCGTTCCAACTGTGCGCGAAGGGTGAGTTCCAGGTCTGCCGTTGCCAATCGCGCTTGTTCTATGGCGATAAGTGCATTCTGGCGTTCGCGTTTGCGCTGTCCGTCAAAGATTTTCATGCCTACGGTCACTCCCAACTGTCCTCCCCATTCGTGGCGCTGCATCGAGGGCGTTTGAGGTTGGTTGTTGTAGGTGTAACCATAGTTGGCTGCCAACTTCACGTAGGGATAGTCGCGACTTTGCACTGCCTTGTAGTCCAACTCCGAAAGGCGTTCGGTTGAGGCAGCAGCAATGAGGCGTGCATTCGAGCGTAGCATGGCTTGCTCCAAGGTGTCAACGCTGATGGTTTTAATGAGTTTTATCGCCGTGTCTGTGGGATTGATGATGTAAAAACCATAGCCGTCGCGATATTGCGCTGCGGCACCCATGAGTTCTTGAAGGTCAACGTAGGACGTGATGAGGGCTTCGTGTTGTGAGAGCACCTGTGCACTATCAGCGTTGAAGTCCACCTCCGCACTGCGAAGGTCGAGGCGCGAAGCACTGCCGAGTTTGTAACGCTCACTAACGATGCGAAGGCGTTCGCGCGAGAGTTCGAGGGATTCGCGCAAGTTCTTCATGCGTAGGCGTTGGCGTACCACGTTGAAGTATGCCGTTGCGCTTTCAGCCACAAAGTCTTCAATGGCAACGCGCGTTTGCACTTCGCTCTTGCGTTGGAGTTCCTTCAAGCGTTTGTAGTTGGTCTGAATTTTGAAACCGTCGAAGAGGGTCCAGTCTGCCGCAACCTGTGCACGCATGGTGTGTGCCAGTTGGTTGGTGTTGCGGTTGGTGTTGCCTCCTTGTTTGGTTTCCGTCGAAGAGAGGTTGCCCGTGTAACCCGCCGTAGCGTTGACGGTGGGTAGTGCTCCCGCATTAGCCAGGGTCACATTGTTTTCAGCAACCTGCTCGTCAAGGCGCACAATTTGTATTTCGTAATTGTTTTTCAACCCGCGATTAATGCATTGATGCAAAGTTACGGTCAGACTGTCCGTTGGGGGTTGCGCAGTAGCGGCGAGTGCCGCAAAGGCGAGGGTAAGCATAAATTTTAGTTGAGGTTATGAGGTGGGGTGGGGGGAGATTCTAGATGCTCTAGAGATTCTAGATGTTCTAGATATTCTAGATATTCTGAGGTCCCTGATGCCCTTTTAATTTTTTTTCTTCACAAACAAGTAAATTGCAGGTACTACGTACATCGTGAGGAACGTTGAGATGAGCATACCGCCAACAACGGCAGTACCCATAGCTACGCGCCCTGCCGAACCTTCTCCGCTAGCGTAAACAAGGGGGAGAAGTCCGAGAATCGTAGAGGCTGCCGTCATCAAGATGGGACGCAGACGCTGTACGCAAGCACTGCGGATGGCTTCGTGGATGGCCTCGCCTGCTTCCAACTTTTGGTTGGCAAACTCCACGATAAGGATACCGTTTTTCGCCACCAACCCAATGAGCATGATGATACCAATTTGTGAGAAGATATTCATCGTTTGTTCCCTGAAATACATGAACACCAGCGCTCCGAATACCGCCAAAGGCACGGTGAGCATGATGATGAAGGGATCGCGGAAACTTTCAAACTGTGCCGCCAAAATGAGGTAAATCAGCAAGATGGCCAACCCGAAGGCGAAGAGGAGTGACGAACTGCTTTCGCGGTACTCCTTAGAGTCGCCCGAGAGTGCTGTGCGGAAGGTGTCGTCCAATACTTCTGCGGCAATCTTGTCCATTTCGTCAAGTCCCTGACCGATGGTGTAACCTTCAGAAAGTGCTGCCGAAACCGTTGCCGAGGCAAAGCGGTTGTAGCGGTAGAGTTTCGGAGGCGCAATGCTTTCTTTGAGGTCTACAAGGTTTTCCATCTGAATCATCTTTCCCGCTCCATTACGCATGTAAATGGCACGGAGCGCTTCGGGCGTGTTACGCTGCTGGCGGTTGATTTCGCCCACGATGTCGTATTGCTTACCGTTCATGTAAAGGTAACCCATGCGCTGACCGCTCAACCCGTATTGTAGGGTTTGTGCCACGTCCTTCGTGTTTACGCCCAGCATGTTGGCCTTCTCACGGTTTACGCTGAGTTGCAATTCGGGTTTGGAGAACTTCAAGTCCACGTCTGCCATTTGGAAGGCGGGATTTTCGCTCACCTTTGCCATGAACTTGGGCAACACTTCTTCCAACTTCTCAATGCTTTGCGCCTGCAACACGTACTGAATAGGCATGCGACTGCGGCGTCCGCCAAACGTACTTTGCTGTTGCACAAAGGCGCGGGCGTCGGTCTTACTACGAACGGCGCGTGATAGTTTGTCTGCCACCTCCATCTGCGTGTAGTCGCGATCGCCAAGGTCCTTGAGTGTAATCTGGAGGTTACCGCCACCGCTGGAAACGCGAGCGGTCACAAACTTCGCATCGGGGACAATGCTGTCAACGAGGGCGCGCACGTCTTCCGTGTAGTCGCGCATAAATTCGTAAGTCACCCCTTCAGGTCCGCTGGTGCGCACGGTGAGCGAAGAGCGGTCTTCAAGCGGTGCCATTTCCGAAGGCGTCGTGTTCCACAGGTAAATCGCTGTACCGAAGGCGCCCGCCATAATTGCCACGGCAAGGTAGCGGCGGTAGAGGAAGGAGTTGAGCGTGCGCAGATAGATATTGTTGAGCCCCTCGAAGAAAGGTTCTGTCTTGCGATACAACCAGTTGTGTTGCTCACGACGCTTCAAGAGTTTCGTGGCTAGCATCGGGGTGAGTGTCAGTGCTACGAACGTACTGATGATGACCGCACCCGCAATAACGAAACTAAACTCGCGGAACAAGCGACCCGTAGTTCCTTCCATAAACACGATGGGGAAGAATACTGCAAGCAGGGTGATTGACGTAGAGATAATGGCGAAGAAGATTTCCTTGGCACCGTCAATACCAGCCTCAAAGGGGCGCATGCCTTTTTCAATACGGTTGTAGATGTTCTCCGTCATGACAATGGCATCGTCCACCACAAGACCTACGGCAAGCACGACTGCCAACATTGAAAGCACGTTTATGGAGAATCCGCAGAGGTACATGATGAAGAATGTACCGATGAGCGATACGGGAATCACCAAACAGGGAATCAACGTCACGCGCCAGTCGCGCAAGAAGAGGAAGATGATGAGGATTACGAGGATGAAGGCTTCGTAAATCGTCGTTTCCACTTCCGAGATAGAGGCACGGATGAAGCGCGTGTTGTCAAAACCATATTCGAAGTGAACGTCTTCGGGAAGGTCCTTCTTCATTTGCTCCATGCGTTCGTACACATTGTCGGCAATATTAATATGGTTGGCACCAGGTTGGGGAATGACTACCACACTCACCATGGGCACACCGTTCATCTTCATGTAACTCTTCAAGTCACGCGGACCAATTTCGGCAGTTCCTACGTCCGAGAAGCGTACCAAGCGACCTGCATCTTCCTTAATCACGAGGTTGTTAAATTCCTCCGTGGTGTGCATCTGCCCGAGGGTACGAATTTCAAGTTCCATCTTGTCACCCTCAATTGAACCCGAGGGGAGTTCCACGTTTTCGCGATCGAGGGCACTCTTGATGTCCATCGGCGTGATGGAGTAACCCGCCATCTTTACGGGATCCAACCATAGGCGCATGCAGTAGCGCTTTTCACCCCAGATTTCTACGCTGCTGACTTCGTGAATTGTTTGGAGTTGTTCCTTCACGGTGAGGTCGGCAATTTCTGAGAGTTCTAGGAGCGAGCGCTTGTCGCTTTGAAGCGCCACCATGAGGATGGGCGAAGCGTCGGCGTCGGCTTTAGAGATGGTGGGAGGGTCACAGTCGTTGGGCAATTTGCGCTGCGCACGCGACACCTTATCGCGTACGTCATTCGCCGCTGTTTCAAGATCGACGGTAAGTTCAAACTCTACGGTGATGCGACTCATACCCTGCTGGCTGACACTGGTCAACGAGCGGATACCGGGGATACCGTTGATGTTCTGCTCAAGGGGTTCTGTGATTTGATTTTCGATAACTTCCGCATTCGCACCAGGATAAGAACAGGTGACGGAAATTATCGGATTGTCCACAGAAGGGAATTCGCGCACCCCCAAAGTGAGATAACCCACGACACCAAAGAGCAGGATGATGAGCGTGAGCACCGTGGCAAGCACAGGGCGGCGTATGCTAAGTTCGGAGATATTCATGTTTGAAAATTTTGAAGTAGAGTACAACTAACAAAGTACAGAGTACAACTCTGTGCAGCGTGAAAGTACTCTTAATTTTGGATGGAAGCAATACTTTAAAAATGGTTGACAATTGTACTCTGTTATCTGTACTCTGTACTCTAAATTTTAATTCGCTATTTCCACCTTCATACCCATGCGAAGTTGCATCGTACCGCTGGTGATGACGGTGTCGCCCACTTCAAGACCTGAGATGATTTGCACTTCCTTGTCTGTGCGGAGGCCCTTTTTGATTTCTACGGGTTGCGCCGTGCCACTGCGGTAGCAGAACACCTTGTCGATACCCATTTCTGAGATAATTGCTTCCGAGGGAACAGCGAGGGTGTTGTTGAAGTGTTGCGTGGTGAGCGTTACTTGCACGTAACGACCAGACATGAGTGCGTGGTTGGCATTGTTGTACAGCGCACGCACGGTGTAAGTTCGGGTGTCGGTGTTCACACGAGAATCCGTAGCGTAAATCTTTGCGAGGCGCTTTTCAAGGTCGCCTTCAACGATAAAGCTGAGCGTGTCGCCCGCATGCAAATTGCCCGCATAACGTTCGGGCACGGCAAATTCAATCTTCAATACGTCCGTAGCCGTGAGTGCTGCAATGGCTTCTGAAGGACTCACGTATTTACCCACACTGACCTTGCGCAAACCGATGGTGCCGTCAAAGGGGGCACGCAGTTCTGTTTGTGCAATTTGTGCCTGCACCTGTTCTATCTCAGCACGGAGCGAGAGCAAAGCAGCTTCGGCTTCCTGGAATGCCTCCTTACTCACGGCTTCCTTTTCGAGCAAGATGCGCTGACGGCGCAAGCGGTCTTCGGTCAACTGCTGTTGCGCCTGCAAGCGGCGTAAGTTGGCCTGGAGTGTCGCATCGTTGAGTTTGGCAAGGAGTTGTCCCTTATGCACGCGTGCACCTTCGTTGAAATAGATGTCGGTGATTTTTCCCGATGATTCAAACGAAAGGTTTACTTCTTCGTTGGGCAGCAACGAACCTGAAATAGTCATTGCGTCCGTCAACTTGCGCGGTTCCATAATTTGCGTGCGCACTTGAAGCGCTTGTTTGCGGGGTGCTCCCGCTGGTGCAGCCTTTAAATCTTCATTTTCTTTCGGTACGAAGGCGTTGTAGGCCATAACACCTAGTCCGATGCCGATAATTCCTACTGCTGTCCAGCGGAATAATGCTTTCATTTTTGATTTGTCCATAATTAGTGGAGATGTATTTGTTTGTATGGTTTTACTTGTGATTGTGTTGATTTTCAACCGTGCAAATATACAAAAAAGAGGGGTACGGAAGAACATTCTGCGTGCTATTTTAACAAGATGAAGAACGACAAATGCAAGCAGCACAGCATCTGAGCGCTGTGGGGATGATCGCAGGGTGTTTTTGATGTGTTCAAGTGGTTGCGCATGTGGCAAAAAGAACTTTTTCAAGGGTAGCACCGAGGTGGCAACCGTGAAAATGACCATTTTGAAGGGTAGCACCGCGGTGGGCGACGGGAAAATGGCCATTTTGAAGGCGAGCACTGCGGTGGACGACGGGAAAATGACCGTTGGGAGGGCGAGCACCGCGGTTTTTTGCGGAATATGACCATATTTTCGATT
>CALCHM010000074.1 GCA_937901345.1 uncultured Prevotella sp.
AGTTTTCTTTAGTAAAGTCTTCTTTTTCTCCATCTAATAAATACCATGTTCCATCTAAATCAAATCCAACTAATGTGATATCATAATTATCCTTATTGGAGGCGAAATCTCCGAGGTGCACGTAGTACGTTACGTCAGCAATCAAGTGTTGTTCAGAAGTCAATCCGGGATCTACGAGCATCTTGAGTTCTCCCTTAATGATCATATATGTTGCCAATTCGGGTGCATATTCCCACATTCCGTTGCCGGTATTGTAAGTTCCATCCGCATTCTTTATTCTGCGGTCTCGGTTGTGGTAATTTCCACCGACACTTTTCTTGATATTTGCCGAACGCTTATTTTCCAGCATGTAGAATGAGAATCCATGTAGAACCCCGCCCGTTGCGGAACCATTTACCGTCTCGTTCTCTGTGGTTTCAAAGTTGTTCGGACTGATATCGAAGTACACATCTTCTTGCAAATTGAGCGGTGTTGTTGCAGGAATGAGCAACGAACTCTTGGGGAGGTTCACCACCTGCCAAGACTCTGGAACAAACTCTTCCACCTTTTGTCTGTTGGTTACCTCATTGGGATTCACCCTTACGTTTACCTCCACCTTTGCATCAAGGCGGCGCAGTTGTATACTTCCGTTTGGCAAACTTATGTCCCCATCGTTGCTGATAGAAACGCCATCCTGACTACCCGTCATCATGAAGAACCCTGCATTACGGTCGGGGATTTCCTGATTGAGCGAAACGATTAATCCCTGAAGGTCAGCCCTGCTGCGCACCAAGCCCAAACGTTCTTCTGAAAGGTTCAAGAAGTCAAGGTCGATATTGGCAATCAACACGATTTCTGCCTCAGCCGACACCGTGGGAACAGTCATGTGAAGCGTACCCGTAGTTTTACTGGGCGTATTATTGGGACCTACGTTACTTACGGTCCAATACTCTTCAGCATCAGTATTTCCGAGTGCCTCTGTTCCGAAATAACGTCCGTAAACCTTATCACCATTGGCAAAGATAAAGACATAGACATTGCGCACCATACTCTCGTAATGATATTCGTAGGTATTGCGCGTCTTTATCGCGATTGTGTCGTTACTTGTTGTGCCAAAATGGAGCGTTGCCTTGACGGTGTTTCCCACAAATGCCTGTTGTGCCAATTCATCATCAGCACAACCCACTACGCACACCATCCACACGAGCATACATGCATGGATGAGTCGTTTGATGTTGTTGAAAATATATTTACCTGTCATTGTTTAGTCAAAGGTTACGTCACCGTTTACTTTATCCCAATCCATCACTTCAAAGTCTATCGTTCCCTTGTCGATATTGTAAGAGACGTTCACTCTCATTTCAATAAAATCATTTCGACGTATGGTTGTCAAGGGAGAGGCAATACCAGTGGTTGGGTTAACGATATTAATAGGCACAGTGACCGTGCGCGAAACGCTCCCTGCTTCGGTTTGTTTCACCACTCTGTAAAGCGTAAAATTTCGACGATTCTGATTACTTGATGAATTGTGCCCAACTACAGAGTAACCATTCACCGAAAGGAAATATTGGCTCCTCGTAGAACGGAAGCGCAAATTATTGCCGCTTTCGGATGCCGTAAAATAATCTGAAGAACTAGGATTTACCACCAAGGGCACTCGAGACGAACTTACATTCGAACTCTGCATAAAATATCCCGTCGCCCCCATTGATTCGATACGATAGTAATTATAGTAGGCGTTGGTCTTTGTAAACTTCCATACATAATTGTGGTTCAGTTCATTGTTGGTGAGAAAACTACTGCCAGCCCCCACACTATTGCCATTGGCATAGAGATACCTGCCCGAATTGGAGTTGAACATGACATACATCTCGCCATCCTTAATGTCTGCCAACTTCGTAATCGCTTTGTTTTCAACCACGTATTTTTCTACTTCTCCACCCGTGTATTTCAGCCCTAGGGAATAATTGTAGGTGCCGCCATCGCTTTCAAGGAGGTAGGTATCGAAAATAGTGGATTCGCTCACACTTCCGTCGTCGGCAATCTTCGGTATTTGCTTATTGGGGACATAAGGTGTGATGGCTCCCTCTGAAGTTGTCACGGGCGACACTGCTGCCGCACCTCCTTCGGCAAACAGACTTACCGACTTGCACGTAAAGCGCGTGGGGAAACTCAAGTCCGTCACGATCAAATCGCTTTCTGAACTCTGGTTGCGCACATTGATACGGAGTCGGGCATAGGTGCGCTTCAACTCACCGCTAACAGTGTTTTCACCAGGATTCAGTTTCACCTGCTGCTTCAATGAGAGGGGATAAACCGAAGTTACATTACAGATATTGTCACTCGATGCATTCAATTGTGGAGGCGACAACACATTGGCTGAAGTTATATTTTCCAGCGCCCCAGTCAATGTCCCATAGTTGCCAAAGTTGGCCACGGCATAGAGTTCGTAGGTTTTACTATAGTCCAAATTATCAAAGGTCACTACAGCCTCAGTATTATCATTGAGGAATCGCGAATCGTTTTCCTCAAGCGTTACGGACGACACCACGCTTCCACTCTCTGTAAGACACACCAACAAGCGATACATGCGTTGTCCGTCAAGGATACGCTCTTCTTCGCTCACTGTGCCGTTGTCGTCTAAATCTTCCACACCACGCACAGTGGGGTGTGCCAGCGATTGTCCCTTCACCACAACACGTAGCGATGCCGCACCTTGGGGCGAGACCTCACTGCCCAAATCATCAGTATGACATGCTGCCATGAGCAACATGCCACACCACAAACATATGTTTCGTATGATTAATCCTAACATGGGAAGTAATTTTTAAGAGAACGACGCCTCTGAATTAGTGAGTAGAGAGTAGTGAGTAGTCCATCCGGTATAAAATCCTCTCTCTCCAATCTTTCTTTTCCTCTTATTCCTCTCTACGAGTAGCTGAATACATCTTTTTTTTGTCTTGATTACTGCGTAGCGAGGTCGAAAACTTTTGTTTGTGCGCTGACTACGGCGTGGCGAGGTCGAAAACTTTTGTTTTTGCATTGGCAAGCCGCTGGGCAGACCGAAAACTTTTGTTTTTTGCTATGATATAGGAGTTGACCCATTTTAAGTCTTGTGCCTTTTATGACGCTGAAGGCGTCACCGCTCAATAACCGGGGCGTTCGCCTTGGCGTACCCCCGGCTGATGAGTCCAAGTGGACGCACTCTGGAGGAGTGCCCCAACGCCTTGCATATTCTATTGCTCGGGCACCCATCCAGGGTGCGATTATCACGTATTCAGTCCCGCGGGTACTCGCTTTGCTCCCACCCACGGTTATTAAGCGGAGACGCTTTCAGCGTCTATTGAGCACGCGGGTCAACCAAAGGTCACGCAAGTAACTCCTATATCGTTGCCTTTGTTTTTTTTGCACAGACTTTGACTACATCACGACGTCGTAACTTGACTCCAAATAGTTCCAGGGGGTAATGGTGAGTGTGACCTCTGCCGACGAACCTTTAATCTCGAGCATATAGGTGTATTGCTTTCCGGGTTCGTAAGTGATGGCAGGAATTTGCACGGAGAAGACTTCACTGCCCGACTGCTTCAAGGTGTAGTTGAAGCGCAGGGTGCCATCCTTCACCTGTTGTGGCACGACCAAGAGCCACCCGTCGTTGTTTGTATATGCTGAACCCTTCATCCCGTTGTTGGGAGTGTAGAGTGTGTTTTCCTGATTGAACGAAACTCCTTGATGTTGCCATTCGTACATGGGCGCTGTTGACGCTTCATACGGATACCAACGTATTTCGGGATTGACATTTCCCGAGTGAACCAAGTAACCTGAAGGAGAGAACAGGTCAGTTGCGCTCGTTTGGTTTTGCAACCAGCATGACGTCAGAGCTTCGCCTGTAGGAGGTACAAACCCTGCAACGGCTTTCACCTTAAACTTAATTGCGGAAAAGATGTGTTGCAAGTTCAAGTGTACGGGTCGTCCCAAATTGCTTGTTGCGGTGTTTACTTGTGTTGCGGCAACGAGGATGTCTTCCTGCAACACGGAGGTGTTGATAGGTCCGCCCTGGAAGATGGTGGCATCCATCTGTGTCATGAGCGTGGTCATCAACTTTTGTGGGAAACATGCGCGAAAATCGTAGACGGCAGCAGTCTCCCAATACTTCACGTCGCCCGGATAGTTCCAATCGTTAAAGGGATTGGTGTCTTCGGTTCGGGGGGCAAACGTCAGCGGAGTGGCATTGAATTCTACGACAATGCCAGGTGTAGCAGTTGCAGCAGCGGTATATTGGCCCCACAATCCGATACTTTCGTGTGTGCCGTTCGCGAGCGGAGTGCATGCTTGTTGCATGGCGGCATTATCTACCAACGCACGTGCTGGTGCTTCGGGATTCACGCTCCATTGAATCGGCATTTTAGAAACCGGAAGCGGCTCAGGAAGCAGCGTTTCTGCCTCCTGAGCGCAACCGATTGATAGAGATGTCAATATCAGCAACAAAAATATGTGACTGAATTTTGCCATTTTAAATGTTTGAAAAAATAGATTACTTGATAGTGTAAATCAAAGTGGGTTGCTGTACCCAGTCTGTTACAGCAGGTTCGAAGTAGATGCGCTGGTTTTCACCGAAGGCAATACGATAAACATAACGCTTACCTCTTTCCCATTCATCAATACCTTCAGCTACTGCAACACCTTCAGTAGTTGCCTTCTTAAAGTCCTTCAATAAAATATCTACCGTGTGTTCTGTTGTTGTACCGTTAGAAGTCTTCGTATAAGTTACAGTTACTTTAGCATTATCAGGAACGAGTTGTGGAATAGCAAGGATTGCAGAAGTTCCCTGTGTGAAGATTTCTGGAGATGCTGCGGGAACGTTGAACGCAGTAAACGTAGGTTCATAGTTAACTGATGAAGTTGCGTCCAAATGCCAATCGGGATTTTCGTTTTCAGAATATGCACCTCCTGAAGTAGCAGGTGTGATACCTTGGGTAAAGTCACCCTGTGTATAGAAAGTACCAGTTACCTTCAAGTCTGTGATTTGATATTGTGCAGCTTCATCAGACTTCTGTGAAGAGAACACGATTGAACTCAAAGCATGTTCAAACTGCAAAGACACAGCCGACGCAGCATTGTTTGACTTGTTACGGTCATAAACTGTGTGAGAATACATCAAGTCATACTGCTGGTCTGAGGATTCTTCTGAAACGAAGTCTGTAATTACAATACCTTCTTCCTTGCGTTCAACCTTTGTACCTGCATTTGTACAAGCGTCTCCAAAAATAGCAGGAGAGTAAGCCGAAAATGCCAAGTTGTAACCAGCATCAGGCCAGTAGTACACTGTACTTGTTGACCAATAAGTACCGCCTTCGTGCTTCGCGATATCACCTGCTGAAGCAAAGAAGTCTTGCATTGAAGTTGTCCAGCCAGCATAATTGCCTTGGTAAATCTTACTGAACACTGTGAAAGATTCTCCCGTAGGATACTTTACACCAGTGATTTCACCCAAAACGTTGGCACGTGATGTCTTCATCACAGGAGCATCGAATGTAATCACCGAACGACTGCCCATCATTGCAGACTCTTCGTCATTCACGCAACTTGTAAGTGTCAAACCTACAGCAGTTGCCAAAAGCATAAACTTTTTCATAACTGTTTGATTTTAGAAAAGTGGTTAAAAAAAAAATTGTTTGTAAGTTGTTTCGTTATTTGTCGCCCCAAAAATGAGGCGGAGAATATTAAATATTGCAATAATATAGCGGTTAACCCATGAACTTTAAGAGTAACTGTTCGCATGATAACAGGTAACTGCAACACCTCACAGACCCCCTCCGCTCCTTCGTCGCTCGTTCCCCTAACTTAGGTGGACATTTTAAGTTAGTCTCCCTCGTTTAGGTTTCCATGGAGACAACAAGCGAATGGAGGTAACCAAAAATCCTCCACTAAGTTAGGGGAGGTGCCCAACGGGCGGAGGGGTCTGTAGAACGTTTGACCCTATTAAACCCTTGACTTCGCAAAATCCATTGAGAGCAACTCCAGCACCTCACAGCCCCCCTCCGCTCCTTCGTCGCTCGTCCCCCTAACTTATGGGGACATTTTAAGTTAGTCTCCCTCGTTTAGGTTTCCATGGAGATAGTCGGTCTCATTTGTGGTTCCAACAGGACATTTCCAGCAATGGAGGTGATCTGCATAGCGCCATCCCATTTCGTAATGACCTATGCAGACTGCATAGCGCCAAACGTTTTCAAAATCTGTTCCTGCTGACCAGCACGGCGCCATCCCATTTCGTAATGACCTATGCAGACCTGCATAGCGCCATACGTTTTCAAAATCTGTTCCTGCAGATTTTGCTAGGTTTCAGAATTTTCGAAAATGGTTTCCCACGAACGGGGGTGGTTTCATTGCAAACGGGAGTAATACGCAGGAAAGGATTGCGCGGTAAGAATGGAAGAAGGGCAGTTTAAATGGTGATGCTACCTTCAATCTGTTCCCATTCGCCTACCCCGGGCGAGAGTCCGCCACCCTCTACTCCTTCAGGCGGTTCGATTTCAATCACCTTGTCGATGATGATCCACTGATGGTCCTTCACCATGGGTGTATCAAAGAGGTCGGTAACACGGAAGGTTTCGGTCTGCACCGAGTTGTCGATGGTTTTGAATTCAAAGGAGATTTCAATATACCCTTCAACCTCGGGCAACTTTCCGAAGGTGTTGAACGAGGCATAAGCCACGCGCGATTCGTTGTCAGTACGCATCTTGTCTAACCCATTGCTCAACCCGAAGTAGATGCTTACGGGGTCATCGGTCAACATTTCATCACTGTAGAGGCGTTTTGCCCCCGACATTCCGGTGATGAGGGCAACGGCAGAACGCACGTACTCCACGCCTTTCACGTTCACCTGCATGTAGTAGGTTTTCACTACGGTTTCAGCCACGGGGTGGGTCTGCGCG
>CALCHM010000075.1 GCA_937901345.1 uncultured Prevotella sp.
TACGAGGAGGAGGAAGACCGAGTTAGCGAGGTCAAGTGCCCAAAGGGCGGAGGGGGCTGTGGTATTGGGTTAAATCCTATATTATTGCCCTTTATTTTAAGGTCAGACTTACTTGGTCACTCCATCAGTGAGCAAGTTACCGGCAAGTTGTGCATCCGCTTGCCGCTTCTGCACAGCGTTCGCCATCGACTGCCGCGCTGACAATGCCACCTGCATATCCAGCACCTTCGCCACAGGGATAAAGACCTTCAAGGCGGATGTGTGCTAGGGTTTCGCCATTACGAGGTATGCGTACGGGTGCTGAGGTGCGTGTTTCGGTAGCAATGAGTTGCGCTTCGTTGGTCAAGAATCCGCGACTGCGCTGTCCGAAGATCTGAAATCCCTCAGCCAAACGGGTGGTGACAAACTTAGGCATCCAGAAATGCAACGGAGACGCAATGAGTCCTGGCGAGTAACTTGTGGCAGGCAAATCTGCCGATAGTTTGCGATTTACAAAATCGTGCATGCGCTGTGCGGGGGCTGTTTGACGACGATTGCCTTGAATCCAGCAGGCGCGTTCAAGCGCTTCTTGGAAATACATCATGCGCAACGGATTTTCAGCATCCTTAAAATCCTTGCGCTGGGTAGCAAAGGCGTCGTCTTGAAAGGCTTCTTGCATAAAGGGATGGAGTTCGCCATCGAGGTCTTCTAAGCGTGTTTCTACTACCATGCCCGAATTGCTCCAAGCCGTGTTGCGCGTGGAGGGACTCATGCCGTTGACCACTAATTGCTCGGGTCCACTTGCCGCTGGAACGACCACACCACCAGGACACATGCAGAAACTATACACTCCACGACCGCCACATTGCGCCACATAACTGTATTCCGCAGCAGGGAGATATTTTCCGCGACCTTCGCGATTGTGATACTGCAATTGGTCGATGAGGTGGGAAGGGTGTTCCAAACGCACTCCTACGGCAATGCCTTTCGCCTCGAGTTCTATGCCTGAAGCGTGTAGATAGCGATAAACGTCGCGTGCGGAGTGTCCGGTTGCTAGAATTACAGGCCCCTGAAAACTGCGTCCGTCGGCTGTTGCTACGCCAACCACCTTTTCCCCACCTTGCACCAACAGTCGGTCTACGCGAGTGTTGAAGTGCACCTCGCCACCGCTTCGGCGAATTTGCTCACGCATATTTTCGATGATACGCGGAAGGCGGTCGGTGCCAATATGTGGATGGGCATCCACAAGAATGTCTGTCGAAGCGCCATGTTGGCAAAAGACGCGGAGAATCTTCTCTACATTTCCACGCTTTTTCGAGCGGGTGAAGAGTTTTCCGTCTGAATAGGCTCCCGCACCGCCTTCGCCAAAGGAGTAGTTGCTTTCGCTGTCCACAATGTGCTCGCGACTGATGCGCGCAATGTCTTTACGGCGTTCGTGAACGTCTTTACCGCGTTCTAAGACAATGGGACGCTTGCCCAATTCAATTAGGCGAAGTGCAGCAAAAAGTCCGCCAGGTCCTGCTCCCACAATAATTACGGGCGCAGCACCTTCCACGTTAGGATAGTCTATGGGGGCAAAATCCAAGGTGGGTGGTTCTTCGTTAACGTAAACATCTACGGTGAGATTCACGTAAATGGTACGTTGGCGTGCATCGATGCTACGTTTGCGCACCTTGACGGCAGTCACACTTTTGGGATTCACCGCCAGTTCGCGTGCAAGATATTTTCGGAGTTCCGCCTCTTGTGCAGCCACTGCGGGAAGCACGCGGAGAGAAAGGGTCTTCATAGGAAATGAAAAATAAGAAATAAGAAAGGAGAAATGCGTTGACCATGCGGAGAGTTATGCGCCAGCACACTTCTCCTTTCTCCTTTCTCCTTTCTCATTTTATTAAATATTCGACACGCGCAATACATCGGCAAATACACCTGCTGCCGTCACTGCCGCACCTGCACCGTAACCCTGGATGAGCATGGGATATTCGCGGTAGCGTTCGGTGTTGAGCAAGATGATATTGTTAGAACCCTCAAGGTCGTAGAAGGGGTGGCCAAGGGGAATTTCGCGCAAACTAACCTTACCCTTTCCGTCTGCCCATTCTGCTACGAAGCGCCAACGCTTGTTTTCGCTCACAAGGCGCTTACGTTCTGCCTCAAATTGGGCATCGAGGGCGGGAAGACCTGCCCAGAATTCGTCGATCGTGCCGTCAAAGAGCGATGCGGGGATGAAGAGGTTCTTTTCAATCTCATCCGCATCTACGCGATAACCACTTTCGCGTGCCAAGATGGTGATTTTACGAATCACGTCCTTGCCCGAGAGGTCAATACGGGGGTCGGGTTCGCTATACCCCGCTTCTTTCGCAAGTTGTACGGCCTTGCTGAGGGGGATGTCTTCAGAAAGTGTGTTGAAAACAAAGTTCAGCGTACCGCTCAATACGGCTTCGATACGCAAAATCTTGTCGCCCGAAGCACGGAGGTCATTTATCGTGTTGATGATGGGGAGTCCAGCACCTACGTTTGTTTCAAAGAGGTATTTCACACCGCGTTCGCGGGCCAAATGCTTCAAGTGTTCGTAGTTGTCGTAGTTAGACGATGCCGCCACCTTGTTTGCCGCCACTACCGAAACGTTCGCACTGAGCAAGCGTCCGTATTGTGCTGCAACTTCTTCGCTTGCTGTGCAGTCCACAAATACGGAGTTGAAGATGTTCATCTCCAAAATTTCGTCAACCATACGTTCTACGCCACCTTCCTTTCCGCTTTCGGCAAGGATTTCTTTGTAGCGTGCGGGGTCAATGCCTTCGCGAGAGAATGCTGCCTTTGTGCGCCCACAAACACCTACGAGATTCACTTTCAGTCCGCGTTCTTCCATGAGCATCTGGCGTTGTGCTGCCAATTGCTGGAGCAGACTGCCGCCAACAGTACCCGTGCCACACAAAAAGACATTCAACTCCTCGTGCTGGCTAAGAAAGAAACTGTCGTGGAGCACGTTGAGCGCCTTGCGCAACTGATGCTTTTCTACCACGAAGGAAATGTTCATCTCCAATGCGCCTTGCGACATGGCACAGATGCTGATACCATTCTTGCCCAACACGGTGAAGAGTTTGCCCGCTGTGCCGGAATGTTGCTTCATGCGTTCGCCAACTACGGCAACGGTAGCCAATCCGTCTTGCTTGCTCGTGTGGTGCATGGCTCCGTCTTGAATTTCCTTTTCAAATTCCTTGTCGAGCAACTGACACGCCTTTTCGGCATCCTGTGTGGTGACACAAAGCGAAGTGCTCGTTTCTGAAGACGTCTGTGCTACCATGAAGACGCTGATGCCGCCCTTAGCGAGTGTGGCAAAGATACGACGGTTCACACCTACAACCCCTACCATTGACAAACCGCTCACCGTGACGAGTGACATTTCGTTTACTGATGAAATACCACGGATGGGACTCTTGCTGCTTTCCGCCTTGGCGTGAATCACACTGCCCTTCGCTGTGGGGTTGAGCGTATTCTTGATGTAAATGGGAATGTTCTTTACACAGACTGGATAGATTGTGGGCGGATACACCACTTTTGCACCGAAGTTGCAGAGTTCCATCGCTTCACCATAGGTCAATTCTTTAATGGTATAAGCTGTAGGAATCACGCGAGGGTCGGCGGTCATAAACCCGTCTACGTCCGTCCAAATTTCGAGGGCTTCAGCGTTGAGAGCTGCAGCAAGAATGGCTGCTGTAAAGTCCGAACCTCCGCGACCGAGGTTGGTTGTAGCACCCGTCGTGGCATCCGTAGCGATGAAACCACCCATAACGGCAATGCCTTGGTGACCGGTGAAGGTGTCAAGAATATTTTTGTTCGTCAAGTCGTAATCAATCAAGTGTTTTACGCCTTGGCGATTGGTCTTAAAGAGGGTGCGACTGTCGTAGTGTTTGGCATCGTTGATAAATGTGGCAACGATGAGCGACGAGAGGCGTTCGCCAAATGCGACGATGGCATCTGCCGTCTTTTCTGTCAAGTCTTGGATGAGACAAACACCGTGAAGAATGCTGCGCAAGTCGTGGAAGAGCGATTCCATGTGCTTCATCAGTTCGGCCTGCTTCTCTTCTTCAATTTCCGCCTTTACAAGGTCTAAGTGACGGCGAATGATGGCATCGAGATCGCCCATATAGGCAATGTCACCCGTTGCCGCACGCTTACCAAGGGCGATAAGTTTGTCCGTAATACCTCCAAGCGCTGAAACTACGATAATCAAAGGTTGGTCAGCATTTTCAGCAATGCTCTTTATGTTGTGTAATCCAGTGACAGAACCTACTGAGGAACCGCCAAATTTAAGTACTTTCATAATCAGTTTTTGTTTTTGTGATTGTAATCTAAAACATCTAGAATATCTAGAGCATCTAGAGTATCTAGAACTTCTAGACAATTCAGTTCCTATAATTTCACCTTACACTTCACCGCCTTGCTCTCATTCTGAAGTCGGTCGAGGGCGGTCACGACGTAGGTGTATTTTGTAGTGCCGTCTTGATAGGGGAGTCGGTACATGGTCTTGTTCGTTATCGCTACAATCTTCTTCGGATTGTTAAGATCAATCTTTTCCTTCTTGCCAAAGCGATAGATGACGTAAGAATGTGCCTTGTCCAATTCTTGTTTTGCCGAAGGTGCGGTCCAGAAGAGGTAGTAACCATCAGGCATCCACATGTCCTTCAGTTTCTTTACCTTCTTGGGTGCCTTGTCGTCCAGGAATGGCATGAGGGGTTGAAGGGCGGGAGTGGCATGATAGTTGTAGGCCAATTGTGACGCATACCCACCTTCATTGCGTACAACGGCTGCGCTATACCACAGACAAGAACCTACGACGTTGGGCAATTCGCGCTGCAGGCGGAACTTTTCTGCCATTTGGTTTTGTTCCGGACGCTTCAAGTCGGCTGCCTTAACGGTGCGTTCTACATCTTGCCCGATAACTAAGGGTCGGTTTCCTGCATAGCGCGACCACCAACTGATGAGTTCATCATAGTCGGCCGCCTTATGCCCAATTTCCCAATAAATCTGGGGTACGTTATAATCTACCCATCCTTGGTTGATCCAATAGATGATGTCGGCATAGAGGTCGTCATAATTCTGCAAACCGTTGGTCTTACTGCCAATAAGTTTGCTACCCTCCTTAGCGTTGTGGTAGATGCCGAAAGGACTTACGCCAAACTTCACCCAGGGTTTCGTACGGTGAATAGTTTTCGAGAGCTTTTCAATAAAGCAATTTACGTTGTAGCGGCGCCAATCGTTGCGATCTTTAAAACCATTGCTATACAAGGTAAAAGTGACATCATCTGGAATTTGGCGCCCTGCTTCGGGATAAGGGTAGAAATAGTCGTCAATATGGAGTCCGTCGATGTCGTAACGCTTCACAATGTCTTCAGCAATCATGCAGATGTAGTCATGATTTTCTGGCAAACCGGGGTCGAAAATCAAGAGGTCGCCATAACTGAAGAAACGCTCTGGATTTTGCACATAAGGGTGTGTTACCGCCAATTCCGTCGTGCCCTTTGTCTTTGCGCGGAAGGGGTTAATCCAAGCGTGGAGTTCCATGTTGCGTTTGTGACACTCTTCCACCATCCATGCCAAGGGGTCCCAATATGGCGAAGGTGTCTGCCCTTGTTTGCCTGTCAAGAAACGTGACCAAGGTTCGTAAGGACTCTCATAAAGCGCATCGGCTTCGCCACGAACTTGAAACATAATGGTGTTGATTCCGCAAGCTGCCAACGTGTTTAACTGGTTGGTTAAGTTGGCTTGCATTTGGTGGCGACTCATTCCTTGAAATTGCCCATTGATAATCTGAATCCATGCTCCGCGAAATTCGCGTTTCGGAGCGTCTTGCCCAAATACCACGAGGGGAAGGAATGTAAGAAGATAGAAGAAAAATCTTTTCATTTTGTTCGCTAAGTTCTCTAAAATAAAACATCGTGAAAGGCATTTGCGACCTTCCACGCCTTTTGTGTTGGTTTTAAAACGCCCCAAAGTTAATGCTTTTTCACGTTTTGGCATACACCGCCCTTTAATAATTTTAGGAAATCCTACCGCAAACCGCTTGGTTCAGATAATTTAGTGACCTACTCCCTTATTGGTAAACGTGACACGACTGTTGGTATGTAACACAAAAAACACCCTCTTGCAGCTACGCAAAGGGGCGTTTCTGGGACGTAGATGAGGTTCCCTGGTTTCAGAAAAGGTCATTGTACCGGTGAAAATGGTTCTAATTATCGTGAAAATGCATTTTCTATTTGGAAATCGGTCCTTTCGCAAGGTAAAAATGCATTTTCTTTTTTCGCAACCATTTTTACGTAGGGTGAAAATGCATTTTCTATTTGGAAATTGGCACTCTCGTAAGGTAAAAATGCTTTTTCTTTTTTCGCAACCATTTTTATGTAGGGTGAAAATGCATTTTCTATTTGGAAATCGGCACCCTCGCAAGGTGAAAATGCTTTTTCCGTTTTTCGCAATCATTTTCACGATTTTTACAAGTTGTCTCGGGAATGTTTTTGAATCATTTGCGATTCACGCAATTTGTTTCCCAAAGCAAAACAAGAGGCACAAAGAAACCACTCTCATCTCGAATAAAAATGGCAATAATATAGGAAGTTTACCCTCTACTACAGACCCCTCCGCCCTTTGGGCACCTCCCCTAACTTCGGGGAGGATTTTGGGATACATTCCATCGCTTGTTATTTTCAATTGGAAACTTGAACGAGGAGACTAACTCAAAATGTCCCCCGAAGTTAGGGGGACGAGCAACTTTAGTTGCGGAGGGGGGCTGTTAAAGTTCTTGGGTCAACTCCTATATTATTGCCCCCCAAAAGAGACATACCAAGGGCTGCGCCAAATTTAATCTTTTCGGTGCAGCCCTTAATGTATACGTATGAGATTAGTGATACGAATCATACGAATCGCTTTACGCCACGGTCCACTTGCAACGCACGGGTGATACGATGGCGCCCTCTTCCTTGAGTTGCTTCATCGCTTTGTCCACATCCTTACGGTCAAGTCCAGAGAGTTCGGCAATCTTACCTGCGTTGAGGGGGTCGCCTGCATTTTTCAATGTTGTGAGAACTGTGTTTTTTACTTCCATAGATTTAAATTTTTTTTTTGAGAATTAGAGAGTTCGGGTTGGTATTAGGACTCCTTTATCTTCTTCTGTTTTGTTTAACAATCTGTTTATCTCTTTTGATGATGCAAAGATATGCAGGGATTTTTAATTGTGCAAACAGATTAAATCTATGCTGGTATTGAAAAAAACTATTGACAGGGTAATGCGGGGGGAGATTCTCGGAGGTCTCGGAGTTTCTCAGAGCCCCCTAAAGACACGACTGAACGCCAAAGGTTGTGGCGATAGCGGTGAGTACGGTGATGAGGATTTGGAGCACCTTGCTCCAGATAGATTGCTTGTTTTCCATAGTTTTCTAAGAGTTAAGGTTGTAATTAAAAGGGGAGTCCAGCAAATAACCTGAATCCAAGAATCCAGCAAATCATTGATTCCCCACCCCCTTCGAGGCATCCAAACGAGCGGAGGGCGCCTCTCCGTCCGTTTTCATTTGCAAAGATACAACACGCGGAAACCGAGGTGTCATTTATTGGCATTTATTGTCAT
>CALCHM010000076.1 GCA_937901345.1 uncultured Prevotella sp.
CCCAAAGGGCGGAGGGGTCTGTAGTAGAGGGTAAACTTCTATATTATTGCCAAAATGTAAGTAGCAAGTATGCTATCGCTTGTTGCCTTTCAATATTGTGGGCATAAGACAACAGTCACTCCATTCACTGGCTCCCTCCCCGCATCGTGTCTAACACCTGTTCCAGCGTATAGGCCTCGTATAAGTTTTGGACTTCGGAGTAGCGCTGGTTGATGTGCATAAAGGGACGCCAGTAGTCGCTGAAGGGGCGCAGCGTAATGCACTCACTCGTGCCGTCTTCGCGTATGGCGACACAACGGTTCGCTCCGCTCAACGGACTTCCTGCCAGTTTGTAAATCAAACTCCTTACGCAGTCATCGCCCGTTCGCAAGGCGCCCTTGCAGTGTGTCCACCACTCGAGGTAAACGCCTAACGTGGCACCTCGGAATCCCGATGTCCCCGTGTAGGCAAGTCCATTTTTTATGGCAATGGGGCAGAGAAACATCCTACTGTCTGAGAGTATCTGTTCGCGGTGCGCATAGAGGAAGAAGGCATTCTCGATGAAGCGTCGTTGCTGCTCCTGCTCGTTCTGAAGAATGTCGTCGAGCGGGAGGTTCATGCTGTCGGTGACGGAAGGTGCCGTCCTCTGGCGCGGATAGACGGTGAGTTCACGTCCGTCGAGCAACACCAACTTATCGGAAGGTGAGGGAGTCATATCGATTGGCATCATTGCGGAGGTTAGGAGTTTTTCGCTTTAGAGATGAGGTAGCGCGTCACTGCTTCCCAATCGGGATAACGCTCCGTACCGAATTGCACCCACTCGCCCGAGAACTCGCTGGCACCGTTTTTCGCTCTGTCGTCAATGAGGTAGTCGCCAGCAACCAGATGTTTGCAGTGGGTCAGTATCACACGCTTCTTAAAGAGGTCGCCAAAATGTTGCGTGAGCCACACAATTTTGTCACTCCATGCGGTAATGTTGCCCCAAGGCGCGGTTGAAAGGATGTAAACATCGTAGTGTTCGCGCAATTGGTGTACCGCTTCAATGGCACCCGGCATGGGGTCCATCAGCGAGAAGATTCCGGGAACCTCATCCAGGCGCCCCTCATACTCGCGCTGCGTCGCTTCAGGCAACTTGTCGATGCCGCTTTGAAAATTCACCAACACTCCGTCCATGTCAAAAAACAACTTTTTCATAAGCAATAGGTATCTTTTTAGATTATTCGTTTTCACCAGTAACATGAGAGGAATACAGCATGCAATACAGCATCGGATATTCCCGCTCCAAATACTCCCTTGCAGCAAGCAGTTGCAGGGCGTTGTTCACATTCGTCACATATAGGTGCAGCGTCATGCTGTCGGCATCGTAATGGGAGTCCACCTCAAAATTGGTCTTCATATATTGACGTGCCTCAGCCACGTGCTTTTCGAGATTCACAATCATATCGACAAAACGTCTTTCATTCTCAGTCATACGCCGGATTTTTAAATTACATATATAATATAGTAACAAAGGGGCAAAAATTCAATTTTGGAGGCAACTTTTTTTTCAAGACGCTATTTGAGGTTGAAATGAGGCAAACCAATTTCTACGGGCATAATTTGGTGGAATCGTTAAAATCTCTTACTTTTGACCGCTGTAACTACCAAAGTTTCTGTTAGAAAGTACTTACATAAAACAATATATAAAAGTTATGGGTCTTAAAATTGTTGTACTTGCCAAGCAAGTTCCCGACACGCGCAATGTGGGTCCTGATGCGATGACTGCTGAAGGAACTATCAACCGCGCTGCGTTGCCTGCAATTTACAATCCTGAGGACTTAAATGCCCTTGAGCAGGCTTTGCGTTTGAAAGATAAATTCCCTGGCACTACGGTGACCATTGTAACGATGGGACCTCCGCGTGCGGCGGAAGTGATTCGTGAGTCGATGTACCGCGGTGCGGATGGTGGTTTCTTGCTCACCGACCGTGCTTTTGCAGGTGCTGATACGCTCGCAACGAGTTATGCCCTTTCTACTGCCATCCGCCACATTGGCGATGTGGACCTCGTCATCGGTGGTCGCCAGGCAATTGACGGCGACACGGCTCAGGTGGGTCCGCAGGTGGCTGAAAAACTCGGTTTGAATCAGATTACTTATGTAGAAGAAATCCTCGCACTCGAAGACGGATTGCTTACCGCAAAGCGCCATATTGACGGCGGCGTGGAAACCGTTCAGGCGCCGCTTCCCCTTGTGCTCACGGTGAACGGAAGCGCTGCGCCCTGTCGCCCCCGCAATGCGAAACTCGTGATGAAGTACAAGCGCTGCTTGGCACCGCTCGAAAAGCCTGCTGAAGGTCTTGCGTATGCTGAAGAATACGACAAGAAACCCTGGCTCACACTCGGACAAATCTCTTGTGCCGACGTGAATGCCGACCTCGCACAATGCGGACTTTCGGGTTCGCCCACAAAGGTGAAGAGCATTGAGAACATTGTCTTCAAGGCGAAGGAAAGCAAGGTGCTCACCGGTTCGGACGAAGACATCAAGGGACTGATGGCAGAACTCTTGGCAAATCACACTATTGGATAATTTACTAAGGCAAACAAAGACTATGAACAGCGTTTATGTTTACTGCGAACTTGAAGGCACGCAGGTTGCCGAAGTAAGTCAGGAATTACTCTCTAAGGGTCGCAAATTGGCGGACACCTTGGGCGTGAAGTTAGAAGCCGTGGCGGCAGGTAGTGGCATCACGGGAAAGGTAGAAGCGCAAATCTTGCCCTACGGTGTGGACAAACTCCACATCTTTGATGCTCCCGGACTTTTCCCCTACACCTCGTTGCCTCACTCTTCCATCTTAATCAACCTCTTCAAGCAAGAACAACCCCAGATTTGCTTGATGGGCGCGACAGTTATCGGGCGCGACCTTGGACCTCGCGTTTCTTCAGCGCTCCATTCAGGACTCACTGCCGACTGTACGGCACTCGAAATTGGCAGTCACGAAGACAAGCGTGCGGGTAAGGTTTACGACCAGTTGCTCTACCAGATTCGCCCCGCTTTCGGTGGTAACATCGTGGCGACTATCATTAACCCCGAAAACCGTCCGCAGATGGCTACTGTGCGTAGCGGCGTGATGAAGGCAGAAGTGCTTGATGCCAACTATCCCGGCGAAGTCATCATTGAGGATGTGGCAAAGTTTGTACCCGAAACGGATTATGTGGTGAAGGTCATCGACCGCCAGGTTGAAAAAGCAAGTTCTAACCTCAAGGGTGCTCCCATCGTGATTGCCGGAGGTTATGGCGTGGGTTCGAAGGAAAACTTCGACTTGCTCTATGCCCTCGCAAAGGAAATCCATGCCGAAGTGGGTGCGAGTCGTGCAGCTATCGACGCTGGTTTCTGTGAGCACAACATGCAGATTGGTCAGACTGGTGTAACCGTTCGCCCCAAGGTGTATATTGCCTGCGGTATCTCAGGTGCCATTCAGCACGTGGCAGGGATGAAGGAGAGCGGCATCATTATTTCTATCAACACCGATCCTAACGCTCCTATCAACCAGATTGCCGACTACGTAATTAACGGTTCGGTGGAAGAAGTGTTACCCAAGATGATTAAGTATTATAAGGGATAATGGTTGTATTAGACGAGTTTATAGGTACGAGTAAACAAGATAGTTTGCGAGATAAACTTCTATAAGTTCCGCATGGTCGTTGTACTCTGTGCTCTGTACTCTGTACTCTGTACTCTAAAATAAATTTCCAAAAGTTATGGCTAACTATTATAGCGATATAAAAGAACTTCAGTTCGAACTCAACCATCCGCTCATGGAGCGAATCGTTGAACTCAAGGAGCGCAACTTCCGCGATAAGGAAACGTTTGACGAAGCTCCTCTTGACTATCCCGACGCGATGGACTCTTACGACAAGGTGCTCGACATCGTGGGCGACATTACGGCAAACGTGATTAAGCCCAACTCTGAAGGTGTTGACGCCGAAGGTCCTCACTGCGAAAACGGCAGAGTGCGCTATGCCGCTGGCACTTACGACAACCTCAACGCCATGGTTGGCGCAGGGATGAACGGGATGACAATGCCCCGCCGCTTCGGTGGTCTCAACTTCCCCATCACGCCCTACACGATGTGTGCCGAAATCGTGGCTGCTGCCGATGCAGGTTTCAGCAACATTTGGAGTCTTCAAGACTGTATTGAAACGCTCTACGAATTTGGCAACGAAGACCAGCACAGCCGTTTCATCCCCCGCATCTGTCAGGGCGAAACGATGTCCATGGACCTCACCGAACCCGATGCAGGTTCCGATCTCCAAAGCGTGATGCTCAAAGCAACGTACGACGAAGCCGAAGGTTGCTGGCGCCTCAACGGTTGTAAGCGCTTCATCACGAATGGCGACGCACAACTCCACTTGGTGCTCGCACGCTCGGAAGAAGGCACAACCGACGGTCGCGGTCTCTCCATGTTCATCTACGACAAGAACGACGGTGGTGTTGACGTGCGCCGCATTGAAAACAAGTTGGGCATCCACGGGTCGCCCACATGCGAACTCGTTTATAAGAATGCCAAGGCAGAACTCTGCGGCGACCGCAAACTCGGGCTCATCAAATACGTGATGGCGCTCATGAACGGTGCGCGCCTCGGTATTGCAGCGCAGAGCGTTGGTCTCTCACAGGCAGCTTACAACGAAGCCCTCGCTTATGCTCGCGACCGCAAGCAGTTTGGCAAAGAAATCATCAACTTCCCCGCCGTGAGCGACATGCTTTCGCTCATGAAGGCGAAACTCGACGCTGGTCGTGCTCTCCTCTATCAGACTTCGCGCTACGTGGATATCTACAAAGCACTCGAAGACATTGCACGCGAACGCAAACTCGAAGCCGAAGAACGCCAGGAACTCAAGAAGTACTCAAAACTTGCCGATTCGCTCACGCCTCTTGCTAAGGGTATGAACTCCGAATACTGCAACCAGAATGCCTACGACTGCATCCAGGTACACGGCGGTTCGGGCTTCATGATGGAATACTTCTGTCAGCAGATTTATCGCGATGCACGCATCACCAGCATCTACGAAGGCACTACGCAACTCCAGGTTGTTGCAGCCATCCGCTACGTGACAAACGGTGCTTACCTCGCCCTCATGCGCGACTACGAAGCAGTGCCCGCAGCTCCCGAATTTGCATCGCTCATCGAGCGTGCCAAGGCAATGGCAGACAAGTTTGAAGCGGCAACAGCACACGTGAAGGACGCTGCAAACGCTGAGTTCCACGACCTCTGTGCGCGCCACCTCTACGAAATGGCTGCAAGCATCATCATGCTCCACTTGCTCACACAAAACGCTACACGCTGCCCCGAAATGTTCGCCAAGAGCGCTCGCGTGTATGCGAACTACGTTGAAGCAGAAGTGATGAAACACTACACTTGGGTGATGAACCTCACTCCCGAAACGATGGACGACTACAAGCAGGCGTAACCCGCACGTGCTTGAACCTCATCTATAAAATTTATGCCATTCGAAGGGCGTTCAAACGCCTCTCGAATGGCATTTTATTGGCAATAATAATCAATTTTGCCAGCAATGTCGTTGTCTTACCACTTCCAGGACAAGCCTGAATATAGCAACTGCTATCTTCTTTGATAATATTTACCTTGTTAGAATCAAAAGGTTTCTTATCTTTCAACAGAATATCGTGAGCTATTGTTATTTCTTCATCAGTAGCAAATGGCATAATCTTTCTTTTTAGATTTATTCCGTAACATATTTAATGGCCTCCACAAGATACTTCAGTTTGTCATCATTCTCAACGACAAACTTCACTTCATCTAGATTTACAGTTCCATCACTTACTGGAGCGAGCTCTCCTGCAAGCATTCCTGCTAAATACTGCGCAGTGATGGCTTTACTTACGGTTCCATCATTCAAAGGTTTAAAAATATTGTATGTCTCTTCTTTAGTTAGTCTATGTCTATCCGGATAAACATCTGTCACCTCTTTCCATAATTTGTTCAAGGCATCATTATCTATTTCAGCTTTAGGTTGATCCGTTTCCATTTTGGCTGCTTTTATTGCTGTAGCCAATAACCTATACAATCCACTTCCTGCAATCTCATATTCCAGTGTCCATTCTTGTGGAAGGAATATTTTGATTTCATCTGTATTGATGACATTTTCTAATCGCGTTCTCTTCTCTTCTCGAATCCGAGCTAATATAACTTCATCTAAGACCACTCTTTTATCTTCTGTTAGAATAGCCTTCATGCAATTTATGGTTTTAATAATAGGTCTGAAGGCATCTTTCTTATACAACCTGACTTCTTCCTCAAAGGCTGATATACTTCCGAAGACAGTTGACATAGCATCATAATCTACTTCGGTCGAAATTTTCTCTAACTCAGACCTTAGATCATCTCTCAACCAATATTTTGGTGTTTTTCGATCATTACTATTGTCTTTGTAGTATTCAAGAGCTCTGATATCAAGATCAGAAATAACAGCTATAGGCATTCCAAATAATTTTCCATCTTTACGTTTGAATATATTGACATACCTCTTATATGCGGTACTTCCCACGTTCACAACAGATACACCATACTGATAAAGATTCCTCCCAATCAATTGGGCTATAGCAGGTATTAGCAGATTTTCCGCATCACCTTCCACCATGATTACCCCCCTGGCAAAGAATAAGTTGGCTTTTGTTGCATCGAGGAATCTTTCTAAAAAATTGTAGTCGGCTGGCTTCATTTTCGTATATTCTGAAGACATAGGGAATGCATCATTTCCTTTCAATACAATCAAATTCGCCAACTTTATCTTCGATGCTAATGTAATACTATGGGTTGAAAGGATAAAT
>CALCHM010000077.1 GCA_937901345.1 uncultured Prevotella sp.
TCCGTAGGCCAGTAGTTCATCTGGATGTTGATGTTCGTATGAATATCAGAGTTCCAGGGAGAATCTGTGCCACGGTCGTTCCAAATACCCTGCAAGTTATTGGGAGCAGCAATATCCTTACGGTTAGAGCTGATAGCGAGGTAACGACCATAGTGGAAGTAAAGTTGTTCCAAGAAGAGGTGGTCGTTGCTTGTGCTGTTACCTGCAGTGTTATTGGGGTAATAGTTGTCAATCAATGTCTTCGTGTCTACCGTAGGAGTAGTAAGACCGAGGTTAAGCGTCATGCGACCCGTGATTTCCTTGAAGTTTGCCACGTGGTCAGTTTCAATAGCACTGAAGCCCTTGGTTTCAGCCTTCTCAATATCTTCCTGAATGCGTGTGTTCACATCTGCAGCAGTTTCGGAAGTGAAGTAACTTGAGCTCTTCATGTCGCCATCGAAGTTAGTGCCTCCCTTAAGGTAGAAGGTTACTTCTGAAGCATTAGCAACCTTGATGCCGTACTTAGTTGTCGTTACTGTAGCATTGTCGTCAACTACCACGTGCAAGCGTGCGGCATACTCAACGGTCATCTTACCTGAGAATGAAGCAGTATTACCTTCATAAGTCACTTGACTGGCATTGATACCGCTACCAGGTTCAAGGGTGAATGTGAGGTTCAACTTATCTTCACCTTCGCTCTTGTATTGACCAGCGATGACTTGGTCGGGAGCTGAGCTGAAGTACTTGCGTGTTTGCTTTGTGCCGTTCGCGTTCTTAAATTCAACGCCAGCGATACCTTCTTCAATGTCAAGGTAGCGTACATAATCCGTAACGCCTTCGGTGTAGATGCTAGCATCGTTATTGGCGATGATGAGCGAACCGAAGTTCATGAAGGTACGGTTACCGCCACCTGCGCCAACAGTATTCGCAGGACCACTCCAAAGCGTCTTTTCATTGAATTGGAGTTCTTCGTGAGCCACACCACCGAATACCATACATCCGAGTTCACCATTACCGAGAGGCAATGCGTACTCCATCCAAGGATAACCTACGCCACTTGCTTCTGCAGATGTCTTGTACCACAATGTATTGGGGTTCTTGGGTGTGAAGGCATTGATGCCCGTAATGTTAGAAATCTCGTGGATATACTCATCAGGGAAGTTTGTATACTCAGCTTCTTCGAGGTAGAACTGACTACCTTGGTCGCCAGTTACAGAAGGTGTATTCCAATAAGCCAAGAAGTTGCCACGCTTATTCCACCAATTATTGGTGCCTTTGCTCTTGATATAACTTGCTGTACCATCGAAGTTGAATGTTCCTTCAAAGGTAGTTGCATGCGTTGTGGCATCGAGAGCAACCATTGTTGCGCGTGCATCAGCTTCAGAACCAGTCATACCGATTACCTTAGAAAGACCAGTCGCGTAGTTGTAAATCTTATAACCGCCTTCAGTCTGTTCCTCGAACATCCAAAGTGCCTTGTTGTCCTTGGGGGCATCAGTCTTGGTGAGCAACAAGTTACCACCATCGGTGTAACCATCACCCAAACTCAAATAACCACCGTGACCACCACGGATAGTGTAGAACTGCGTGCTTTCATCAATATAGCTGACATAGATGTTATTACTATCAATATTAATTATAGTGAACATCTTATCAACCTCTGATGCTGTGAAGTCAGAGACTTTCAATGTAGCCTTTGTTTCAAAAGTACCACCATTTTCGTACTCTTCACCAGCATAGGTTACTGTTGCACCTTCTGTTCCCAAGATGCGAACTGTATATTCGTATGACTTAGGTACACCAACTTCAATCTTGTAGCAGTTACCATCGTCAGTTGTCGTATAATCGTTCAACTTAATACCTTCAGCCGTCTGACCTTCACCCTGTGAGTTCATGCCGTTACCGCCAAGCGCCAACTGCCAAGGGTAGTTAGGACGAGTAGCGCTCACATCGCTAAAGGTAAGCGCATCTGTAGCAGTAGCGGTATAAGTACCATCCTTAGCCACATACTTCTCTGCACCTACGCTGAAGAGGTAGTAGTTGTCACCCTTCTTTTCAATGCGGAACTGGTGGTTGGGGTTGGTCTTGTCAAGGGTTACTGAACCAACTTGAGTACCTGTGCTTGAACAAATCTTGTTGAAATCAGGATGGTAGAACAAGAATGCGCGCGTACTTTGAAGCGTATAAACCTTCTCGTTGCTGAGCTGTACCAAGTCTGTCACGATAGGAGCATTCATATCAACAGGCTTGGGAGCAACAGTCAACGTATAGCTTGCCACCTTGTTTGAACCGTCCTTAGCAGTAGCAGTAATGGTTACTGTACCCACCTTCTTGGGCAATACGAGACCACCTACTACAGTTGCTACTTCTTCGTCAGAAGATGTCCATATCAGAGCGGGGAAGGTAGCGTCGGCGTTTACTGCTGCCTTGAGTACCAAAGTCTTGTCTACCGTAACTTCATTTGCTTCATTTTCTGCTGTGAGGGTGATGCTGCTTACGTTCTTCTGGCTACCACTGTTGATACCTTCAAAACCGTATACACTGCTACCAGGGAGGGTAACTGTGATAGACTCGTCGATACCATAAGCCTTACCTTCAGTGAGACCCTGAAGAGCTGCCTGATCACCAAACGCACTGCGCAAGATGATGCTACCACTTACATTCTGAGGAATGTTGAGTGCCTGACGCAATGTGAAGGTGTAAGACTGCTCGTTGTTAGAACCATTACGAAGTGCAAGAGAAGACTTCGTGCCGTTCCAAGCAGCCCAACCATAGATATTGCAGTTGCTGCCGTCCCAAGGATTACCACCTACCCAGTGAGCATCGGGAAGGACATCCGCATTGCGTTTCTGCCATGCGATACACTCGGAGAGATCGGCCCAGAGAGCACCACCGTTGATGCTGTTCATGAGGTCGTAGTCGTTGTAGACCTCTACCATACCTGAGCCGCAGAGGAACGCTGCGCGTAGCTCGTTACGTACGGTAAGGTAGTCTCGCTCGTCGCTTGCGGGAGGACCAAACTTGGTGAGGATGAATCCGTGGGTCATCAAGGTGTTGATGGGGCAGATGGGTGAATTTTGCACATAGTTCTGATATACGAGACGGTCGCGGTAGGTAATCCAGTTTTCACGCTTGGTGCTGTTGTTACCTGCACGGTCGTGGTCGTTTTCCTGACGCCATGTAGCGTCGGTAATCTGATACCAGAAGGGTGAAGCCCAAGTACCTACAGAGGTGTTGAAGAAGATGTCTTCGCGGAGTTCTTCACGCACGTACTGTTCGAGGCGGATGATACCCTCAGCATTCTCGTTACCAGTGTCGCCAGCATCGGGACCTACAGAAGAGAACTGACCAGAGATACCGTCGAACTTGAAGAATACGTAGTTATCACCCTGGTTCTTTACAAGGTTGTGGGCTGCTTTTTTGAAGGCTGCATAGTAGTCGGGGTTAGAGAGCTGCATGCCACCTTTACCATTCCAATAGGCACGACGATGATTACCGCTCGCTCCATAGCCACCTACCGGGCCGAGCCATGCACCGATGCCTGCGCCCATTTCCTTGGCTTTTACAGATATGTCGCGCATCTCGTTGGGGAAGCTCTCGTGGAAGGTCCACTCACCATACTTGTCCCATCCGTCGTCGATGATGAATACCTCGGGTGCTATGCCATAGCGGTCATAGAGGTCGCTCTTCCAGTGAGCCAACACGTCGAGCACGTCTTCTGCCTTGGTGTTGTCGAGATGCTCGCGACCAGGGTCAGCGTTGTTACGGTTGATCTGCAACTCGTACCATGCGAGGTACATAGACATGGCACGCCAGGGCACAGCGCGTTCACGTTCTGAATAAGCGAGGAACGAACGACGCTTCTGTGTAGAATGGATGTCCGCATTCGCTTGTGTACCATCTTGTGCAATAAGACCAACTACAGCACCCACCTTCCATGTTTCACCAGCAGCAAGCGTTGTGTTACGACTCCAACGACCCTGGATGCCTACGATGTCGGTATTGATTACCACACCTTCCTTGGGAGTGTAGATCTTAGCAGTGAGCTCGCTCTTGGCGTTGATCGCTTCACTCTTGTTGTGCACGATAGCACGGATGGCATAGGTGCCTGTGTTGGGAACGATGAAGGTGTAGGTATTCTTGTCGTGCGAACTGCCAGTATAGCCTACATGATAGTCCATGGCAGCAATGTCACCATTCGAAGCCAAGAGGTCTATACCACCGATATAGAGCTTATTGCTTCCCTGCTTGTAGGTCAATGTCACCTCTACCTTTTGGCCCGCTACCAACTCAACGCCCTCCTTCTTGAAAGCATAGAGGTTGGGATATGTAGCCCCCGTAGCCTCCTCGACACGCTTAGCCTGGTTTGCCTCAGCCTCAGTCATCTGTACCCAAGCGTTAGCTTCAACAGTCACGGGATCGATAGTGGTAGTGAGGTTCCACTTGTCTTCTTCACCTGTAGCATCACCCACTGTGTTGTAAGCTGTAGGCGTTTCAAGACCAGCAAAAATCTTGTTGCTCATGAGCACAGCACCACGCGTGTTACCTACCACAGCGGGAGTAGAGCCTGCTGCCTGAGTATCTACATTGTAAATCATGGGGATGATGTTGAACATATCCACATCATTTACGCCTGTAAGTTCCATTTCTGTGCGGAGGTAGTGAGAACCATCGCGGAGCACAGCGCGCCAAACGATCGTCAACTTACTACCCTTGTAGGTGTACTCATAGTTGGCTACAATAGCCTTACCAGCATAGTGTTCAGCACCGCCGACAGCGTTATTCTTCGCTTCAAGATTCTGCAACGCCACACTCTTGAGTGTCATGGCTGATGCAGGAACATTGTCGCCGTTACCAAAAGCAACAGTGAAGGGTTCTGTGCCAGGCAAAAGATCCATAGCCTTAGAACCTGCAAAGTAGAGCGCACCGCCCATCTTTGCGAATGAAGCAGCCAACACGTTGTTGCTAAGCGTATAAACACCGTTAGACTCTGCTGACTGCGCAGTGCCTACAGCAGTCTGCTGCAAGGGATAGACTACGGCATTCGTGTAAGAAGCACTCACTGTCTGGTTAGGAATCGTTGCGAAATACACATTCACAGTGCCCTTCACATCGTCGATAGACACAGCAGCAAACTGTCCGTCGGGAGCAACCACAGTGATGTCGCCCTTCTTTAAAGAACCTTCAGTTGTGTAAGTCTCACCATTGCTGTAGGTGTTCTCGCCAATCTTGATGGTCTGACCACCTTCAATGTTGATGGTATACGTTTTCTTTTCAACATAAACGTCCAAACCAGTAACTGTTATGTTACCATTGGTCTGATTAACTTGGTCACCATCCTTACCTGCGTTACATACGAAATAACGCAAAGTGTAGTCACCTGCAACTACATTAGATAATGTGTACGTGTTGTCACTGTGGCTACCACCTGTAGTACCATGGTGATAATCTGAAGCAACAACTGCACCACTGGCATTGATAAGGTCAACACCAAGGATGTTCAACTTGTGGCTGCCACTAGAAAACACGAACATAACTGTAGCAGTACCATTGCTTGGCGCAGTTACTGCCGTTTCAGCCAATCGCACGGTACCTTTACCACCATGCGCATTCGTGAGAATGGTAGCCACCCCTGCCGGATAATTGGCAGAAGGCACATCCGTTGTCCCCCAGGGGGCAACAGGACTATCCGTCCACTGTTGCGTGATGTCCGCCCACGCCACATTGCACACCAATCCTAATAGGAAAAGGCACAACATGCTTTTGGATAAAAGAAATCGTTTCATTTCTTAAATTGATTTAGTTAATGAGTAATTATTTAATTGTTTTTAAGACATTCGGAGCAAAGTTAGTAAATATTTGTGAAAATACATAAGTTTGGTAACTTTGGGTGGCAAAAAAATATTAAAATCACTGAACGAGGAACGAGGAACGAGGAACGATGAACGTTGAGGGTTGAACGTTGAATGATGAGAGTTTAGGGTTGAGAGAGGGTGTCTTGTTCTGAAGTTCTGAGGTTCTGAAGTTCTGATGAACGAGGAAGGTTGAGAGTTGAGAGATTGCCATGCGGAAAAAACTTTGCGAATCTTTGCGCCTTAGCGTGAAGTCAACGAATAATTAGCATGTGCTTTCGGAGTTCATTGTTGTGAAAACGTGAAAATGGTAGCGAAAAAAGAAAATGCATTTTCACCCTGCGTGAGTGTCAATTTCCAAATGGAAAATGCATTTTTACCCTGCGTGAAAATGATGGCGAAAAAAGAAAATGCATTTTTACCCTGAGTGAGAGTCGATTTCCAAATGGAAAATGCATTTTTACCCTGAGTGAAAATGGTGGCGAAAAAAGAAAAAGCATTTTCACCCTGCGTGAGAGTCGATTTCCAAATAGAAAATGCATTTTTACGATAATAAAATCATCTACCCTGGTACAATGACCTTTCCAGAAACCTGGAAGACTTATCTACCCCGGTACAATGACCTTTCCAGAAATCTGGAAGACTTATCTACCCGGTACAATGACCTTTCTTGAAACTAGAAAGACTTATCTACCTCAGTCCCTAACCTTTCTACAAATGAAAATGCTTCATCCACTCCAGTCCTCAACCTTTCTACAAATGAAAATGCTCCATCTACTCCGGTCCCTAACCTTTCTACAAACGTAAATGCTCCATCTACTCCCCAACCTCTTTGCGCCCCTTAGCGTCTTTGCGTGCGAAAACCGAGCACAACGTAGTGTGTGCGCATCTAATCATTATTTGCAAAGACACGCCCCAACGGGGCAGCAGCACCAAGCCCAGGGCAAGTGACCGAAGGGAACGGCGCCCTGGGTGGG
>CALCHM010000078.1 GCA_937901345.1 uncultured Prevotella sp.
TACTCTATATATTTTTTGAACACTAATAACTCGAATCGCACGAATAACAAAAAAATGGACGCACGCACCGTACGTCCGTACCTGTCAATTGAATCCACTCCGCATACTCACTCCTCTCAACTCTCAACTCTCAACTCTCAACCCTCAACGTTCAACGTTCCTCAGAACTTCAGAACAAAACACCCTCTCTCAACCCTAAACTCTCAACGTTCAACATTCATCGTTCAACTCTCAACGTTCATCGTTCAACGTTCCTTTCTCCTCAATAGCAACAAATAGGGTGTGCCAAAATCTTGACACACCCTATTTTGCTTTTATTTAGTAACTCCTGCATATTTCTCTCATCACCAATGATGAGAAACGCTTCAAGTCACCCTTACTTCAAATTCTTCTCCACTTGCTGTTTTGCAAAGTCGAGCGTAATGGTATAGGTCTTCTTTCGACTGGATGGAGCTTCGTACATCGCATCAATCATGATGCTTTCGAAGATCGAACGAAGTCCACGAGCACCGAGTTTGTATTCCAAGGCCTTGTCAACCACATAGTCAAACACTTCAGGTTGGATTTCGAGTTTCACACCATCCATCTCAAAGAGTTTGTCATACTGCTTCACAATAGAGTTCTTCGGTTGCGTAAGAATATTGCGCAAAGCCTCCATATCCAAAGGATTCAGATACGTGAGCACCGGCAGACGACCGATAACTTCAGGAATCAATCCGAAACTCTTCAAATCCGCAGGACGGATGTACTGCATGAGGTTTGAAGGGTCTAACTTACGCACATTCTGAACAGAATCAAACCCAACAGTATGTGTATTCATGCGCTGGGCAATCTTCTTCTCAATACCGTCGAAGGCACCACCACAAATAAAGAGAATGTTACGGGTATCCACCTTCACATAGTCTTGATCGGGATGCTTACGTCCGCCCTTTGGTGGTACGTTGACGATAGAACCTTCAAGGAGTTTGAGCATCGCCTGCTGTACCCCTTCGCCACTCACATCGCGCGTAATACTGGGATTGTCGCTCTTGCGTGCAATCTTGTCGATTTCGTCAATAAAGATAATGCCACGCTCTGCTTCTGCAACGTTGTAATCAGAAACTTGGAGCAGACGCGAAAGAATACTTTCTACGTCTTCGCCAACATATCCAGCTTCGGTGAACACCGTGGCATCAACAATCGTGAAGGGCACGTCAAGGAGTTTGGCAATTGTGCGTGCAAGAAGCGTCTTACCCGTACCCGTAGAACCCACCATGATGATGTTGGACTTTTCAATTTCCACACCGTCATCAACTACATTTTGGTTGATTCGCTTGTAGTGATTGTAGACAGACACAGCAAGATAACGCTTGGCATCATCCTGACCAATGACATACTGATCGAGATACTCCTTGATTTCTGCAGGTTTCGGAAGTTTTTTTAATTCCTTAGCAGGAGCATTTCGCTTCGCTCCTCGACCTGGAACCCCATCCAGAATTTCCGTAGCCATGCGAATGCAATCATTACAGATGGCACCATTCAGCCCCTGGATGAGCAAACCCACCTCCGACTCTGGACGACCACAGAAGTCACATTGTCGCTTTTGTTTTTTCATAGGAGGATTTACTTTCTAAGCAACACCTTATCAATCATACCATACTCCTTAGCCTCAGCAGCAGTCATCCAATAATCACGGTCAGAATCCTGCCATACCTTATCAAAATCAGTGTGAGAATGGTCTGCGATGATGGTATACAATTCTTTCTTGAGTTTCAATATTTCACGTGCAGTGATTTCAATGTCACTCGCCTGACCTTGTGCACCACCAAGAGGTTGGTGAATCATCACGCGAGAGTGGGTCAACGCGGAGCGCTTACCTTCCTGACCGCTCACAAGAAGTACAGCTGCCATAGAAGCTGCCATTCCTGTACAAATCGTTGCTACGTCAGAAGAAATAAACTGCATCGTGTCATAAATGCCCAAACCAGCATATACAGAACCACCAGGTGAATTGATATAGATAGAAATATCCTTACCAGGATCGCAAGAGTCAAGGTAGAGCAATTGTGCCTGAAGAGTATTTGCGGTATAATCGTCAATCGCTGTGCCAAGGAAGATGATGCGATCCATCATCAAGCGAGAGAAGACGTCCATCTGAGTAACATTAAGTTGACGTTCTTCAAGGATATAGGGATTGAGGTACTGATTTTGCACCTTCATCACGTCGTCAAGCACCATTGAGTTAATACCTACGTGCTTGGTAGCATACTTGTAAAAGTCGTTCATCATTGGTTAGTATAAAAATTGAAATGTGTAAAGATGGGACGAAAGATGAAAACGAACAGTTTCACGCGATCATCCATAGTAATTCAATAAAAGCGAAAAAATAGACAAGATAGTTGACACCAAGGTGTACTTAAAAACTATCTTGTCTATTTTGCTTATAAACTTTTAACTAAAAGATTAGTTTTCAAACAACTTAGCAAATTCTTCTGCAGAAACAGCCTTGTGGTTGAGGTTAAGCACATTCTTCAAAGCAGCAACGAGCTTTGTTTCAATGCTACGTTCAATAAGTTGCTGAGCCTGCTGCTTGTTCTTAAGCATTTCTTCAGCATAGTTTTCGAGGTATTCAACGGGAACGTTGTTCATACCATACTGCGCAAACTGCATGCGTGCAGCTTCTACTGCTGCAGCCTTAACGTCAGTCTGTTCCAACTTGATTTCGTTAGCCTTCACCAACTTTTCCTTGATGAGGTGCCACTTGAGTTCATTGATTGAAGCTTCGAAATGTTCTTCCACATAAGCTTCGCCCTTTTCCTTATTATTGTTGAGCATTACCTTCTTGAGCACTTCAGTGGGGAATTCTACTTCGCCAACCTTTGCTTCACAGTAAGCACGGAGATCGAGGAGGAACTTGTAGTCAGAATCCAACACGTGTTGTGCCTGGATACCTTCTTGAACCTTTGCACGGAATGCTTCTTCACCTTCTACTTCGCCTTCGCCAAATACAGCGTTGAAGAATTCCTGATTGATTTCAGCGGGAACGAAACGACTAATTTCATTTACCTGGAAGCTGAAGTTACCTGTGTATTGTGCCACTTCTTCCTTCTTAACCTTCAAGAGTGAAGCTACTTCAGCGTCGTTGCCTTCGTATGCCTTTGAGGGATTGATAACGAGGATATCATTCACCTTAGCACCATTGAAGAGCGCCTTCTGTTCGTCGTTCTTGAAGTAAGTAGGCATAAGGCTTGCACTTTCAATAACGATACCACCTTCTACGGGTTGACCGTTTTCGTCGAGCTGTGCGAGGATACCGCGAAGGATGTCGCGTTCTTCATAAGACTGCACATTTTCGGGGTGACCCGCCTGCTGTGCCATGCGCTTTACCTGAGCGTCCACCATTTCTGCTGTTACGTTGATATCATAGTAATCAACAGTATCGTTAGAAGAAAGTTCGATGTTCATTTCAGGTGAAAGACCGAGATCAAAGTGAAGTACGAAGTTATCGTCCTTTTCAATATCAACTTGATCGTCATGAGCGATGGGTTCACCAAGAACGTCAAGATTGTTTTCCTGAATGTAAGCGTAGAGTTTTTCACCAATCAACTTCTGTACTTCTTCTGCCTTAATCTGAGTGCCGTACATCTTCTTCACCATACCTGCGGGAACGTGACCAGGACGGAAACCGGGCATCTGCACCTTCTTCTGTGCATTCTGAAGTCCCTTCTTTACATTCGCTTCGTAATCAGCCTTCTCAATATTAAGAGTAAGTACACCTGTTACATTACCTGTCTTCTCAAAAGTAATATTCATTTTAGTTTTTGTTTATGGAATGTTTATAATATTTGCGGTCGCAAAATTAACATTATTTTTTGAGATACCCTATTTTGCGTCTTATTTTTCTATCTCTGATATACAATTTTATATAATTTTGCACTAGCAAATTCTGCTTTATGCATGTATGTTTTGCATTTACCAATTACTTAAAAATATCTGTTATGCTTCAATTTCCCAATTGTAAGATAAATATCGGTCTGAATATCCTTCGCAAACGTGAGGATGGTTATCACGACTTAGCCACAGTTTTCTATCCTATTCCGCTTCATGACAACCTCGAACTTCAACGTCTTGGAGAGAAAGACGCTCCCTATCGCCTTTTACTTTCTGGCAATAAGATTGAGGGCAATCCTGAAAGTAATCTTATCATTCGGGTATATAATGATTTGAAGCAGGAGTTTGATTTACCTCCTCTTGACATTCATCTGTATAAGCGCATTCCTACTGGTGCTGGTCTTGGTGGAGGTAGTAGTGATGCTGCCTACATGCTCAAAATGCTGAATGAACTATTTGAACTCGGTTTTAGTAACACCGAAATGGAGCGTCGCATTGCGCCTTATGGTGCCGATTGTGCGTTCTTCGTACGTGAACAACCGGCTTATGCAACAGGTATCGGCGACCAACTTTCACCCATTAACCTTTCGCTCAAGGGGTATCACCTTCTTTTAGTGAAACCTGACGATTTCGTTTCTACCAAAGAGGCATACGCAGGGGTTGTTCCTCAAACTCCTGAACACGATCTCCTCACTGCAATTCAAGCACCCATAGAAACATGGCGATCTACGATTGTCAACGACTTTGAACGCAGTGTGTTCCGCACACATCCTCGTATTGCTGCAATTAAAGAAACGCTGTACGACATGGGCGCCATTTATGCAGCCATGAGCGGCAGCGGTAGCACGGTATTTGGTATTTTCAAAGGTCCTATTTGTGACTATAAAGAAGTATTCAAAGATTGTTTCACTTTCCATTCCGCCATCCTCGTATGATTTATTATTTCTCAGGAACGGGTAATAGCAGATACATTGCAAAACACATGGCTACCCTCACCCATGATGCCCTAATTTCCATTACGGACCCACATCTTTCGCCCACATCAGACGCATGCATTGGTTTGGTATTTCCTGTCCACGCATGGAGTGCGCCCCGCATCATGGAGACATTTCTCACCACACAGTTGCCACAACTGATTCAACACGATACACCTTACATATATATGATATGTACCTGTGGTGATGACATTGGCAAGACCCACAACATCGTTGCTAAACTGTTGCAACAATCAGGTCGCGACTTAGCAGCAGCATACTCGCTGATTATGCCCGACTCTTACATTGGTCTTCCTGGTTTTGATGTTAATTCCGATGAAGTGGAACTACGCAAAGTGCAAGAATCGCTGAAATTACTCCCCACTATTGCTGAAAAGATTCAGAAGCGTGTACACACAACGGTAGTGAAACCTGGTCCCTTCCCATGGACAAAGAGTTACATCCTGCGTCCCCTCTTCTACCGTTATTTTGCAGGTGTACGTTTATTTCACACCACTGAGAAATGTACGGGATGTGGAAAATGCAAACGAATCTGTCCACTCCACAATATCAACTTCTCCAACAAACGACCAGTTTGGGGAAATAACTGTGCCAATTGCCTCGCTTGCTACCACATTTGCCCTCATCGCGCCATTGAATATGGTAAATACAGCAAAGGTAAGGGACAATACAAACTGCTTATAGAGAAGTAAATGGAATAATACGGGAGTTTACCCAAATTTACTATTCCAAGTTGTTTCCAATTGGAAATCTAAACGAGAGAAAGTTTCTCAAAATCTCCACTAAGTTAGGAAGAGTCCAACTTACGGGGAGGAGATCTGTGAAAACACTTGAGAGTAATTGCTATATTCTCGCATGATTGAGGACGCAGTGTGGAATTTCACTTGACTGGTACGGACTGTGTTTAGTGAGGAGTGGCCTTGCGGAGTGAAATTCACTTGACTGGTACGGACGTACGGTGCGTGCGTCCATTTTTTTTGTTATTCGTGCGATTCGAGTTATTAGTGTTCAAAAAATATATAGAGTA
>CALCHM010000079.1 GCA_937901345.1 uncultured Prevotella sp.
TATTATGACCCACTCCGACGACAATGGTCTTGTACTTCCTCCCGCACTTGCCCCCATCCAGGTAGTACTCGTGCCCATCTACAAGGGCGACGAACTCCCCGCTTTCGACGAAAAACTCGGCGGACTCGCACAGCGCCTTCAGGCAATGGGCATCCGCGTCAAGTACGACAATGCCGACAACAAGCGCCCCGGATTTAAGTTTGCCGACTACGAACTCAAGGGTGTACCCGTGCGCATCGTAATGGGTGGCCGCGACCTCCAAAACGGCACCGTAGAACTCATGCGCCGCGACACGCTCGAAAAGCAAACACTCCCCTTCGAAGGCATTGAAGAATACATCAAGCAACTCCTCGGCGAAATGCAGCAAAACATCTACGACAAGGCCAAGAAGCGCCTTGACGAAAACGTACACGTCTGCAACGACTACGAAGAGTTTAAGTCAAAGGTGAAAGAAGGCGGTTTCTACCTCTGCCCCTGGGACGGAACAGAAGAAACCGAAGCACAAATCAAGGCCGACACACAAGCAACCATCCGCTGCGTCCCCTACGGTTACGACCAATCAGACCTCGGCGTAGATATGGTGAGCGGCAAACCCGCAGTAGCACGCGTAGTAGTAGCCCGCAGTTACTAATACCGCGCCGCATAAACAAAACATAAAAGAAACCGTTTTAGAAACGTCCATTCCCCACACCTTTCGGGGCGCGTTTCTAAAACGGTTTCTTTATTTATAGTTACGAATAAATCCTATCGTTACATAAGCTAGTTATCAGACTACTTCATTATCACCTTCTTGCCGTTCACAATGTACAAGCCCTTGCCGGCATTGCTCACACGGCGACCTCGGAGGTAGATTGTCGCATTTCGCTGATGAACATTGCACATAATCCCGTCAATATCCGCAGTTTCTTCATCACCACACACTGTGCAGACACCATTTTCATAACTATGCAGCGTAGCGTTTACTGTTACGTTTTCATCAAATACATACAGCGGATTCGATTGACTGGTACGGACGTACGGTGCGTGCACTGCTGTCCCAAAGATTTTTGCAAACTATCTCGTATTTACTAAAATATCAACAACTTATAAAGAAAAAAGTTTACGGAGGATTTTAGAATGGAGTTTTGTGCAAATTTCATACAAACTTTCATTTTGTCACAATATGCCTCAAATTCCTTACGTATTTACTCAATTGTCTTTGTTTATTAGAACCGGTATCAAAAGGTTAATATTTCTTTGGGACAGCAGTGCACGCTCCGTACGTCCGTACCAGTCAAGTGGGAATGCCAGCAGGGAAACTGTTTCATCAGAACATCAGAACATCTATTTTTGCACCCCGCAGGGAATCTGTTTCATCTGTGAAATCACGTTGACAAAAAATAATCAACACAGATTTTCCTCGTGATCCTCGTGATCCGTGGAGACAAGTAAACGCTCCGCATGGCAACTCCTCTCTTCTCACTAATCTAACATTTTCCGCGCGGAAAGAAAGCATTGCGTATGACAATGTCTCTTTTCCGCGCGGAACAAGGGTATTTACGATGAAATAGGGATACTATCCATTCGAGATGAACAATTCATCACCATTAGCGTCCACCTTGATAGGCAAGTCCTTTGTTACTGTTCCTGCCAAGATGTCGTGACTGAGTCGGTTGAGCAACAGGCGTTGCAGGGCACGCTTCACGGGACGCGCACCGAAGTGCGGGTCGTAACCTTCCTGAGCAATCAGCGTGAGGGCTTGATCGGTGAGCGTGAGTGCAACTTGCTGTTCTGCCAAACGGTGACGAATCTGGTCCACCTGGATACGCACAATCTCCTTAATGTCAGCCTCGCTCAAGGGGTGGAACAAGATGATGTCGTCAACACGGTTCAAGAATTCAGGACGGATGGTTTGTTTGAGCATTCCCATAACCTCTTCCTTTAGGGTCTCTCCCTCATTTGCAAAGAAGTCATCATTGGATGTTCCCGCTTCGCGCGCAGCGTCAAATCGTGCCTGAATATGCGCACTGCCAAGGTTTGAGGTCATAATGATAATGGTGTTCTTGAAGTTCACGGTGCGTCCCTTGTTGTCGGTGAGGCGTCCGTCGTCAAGCACCTGTAGGAGTATGTTAAACACGTCAGGATGTGCCTTTTCAATTTCGTCGAACAGCACAACAGAGTAGGGTTTGCGGCGCACGGCCTCAGTGAGTTGTCCTCCTTCATCATAACCGACGTATCCCGGAGGTGCTCCAACGAGACGACTCACACTGTGCTTCTCCTGATACTCGCTCATGTCGATGCGTGTCATCATCTGTTCGTCGTTGAAGAGGAGTTCGGCAAGTGCTCGTGCTACTTCTGTTTTACCAACCCCCGTTGTACCGAGGAAAATGAACGAACCAATGGGACGCTTCGGGTCTTGAAGTCCCGCACGACTACGCAGTACGGCATTTGCTACGGCCGTAACGGCCTCTTCCTGTCCAATAACACGACGGTGGAGTTCGGCATCGAGGTGCAACAAACGTTCGCGCTCACTCTGCAGCATACGCGTTACGGGGATGCCTGTCCAACGACTGACGATGTCTGCAATGTCGTCTGCTGTAACCACTTCTTTTACCATGGCTTCAGCACCTTGACGTGCCTTAAGGTCGCTCGTGAGTTGTTCCAAACGTTGGTCGAGAGCAGGAAGGGCACTGTAGCGTATTTCTGCCACCTTACCATAATCACCCTCGCGTTCAAGACGTTCAGCGGTGAAGTTGAGTTGTTCCTTTTCCTGCTTCAACTTTTGAATTTCTGCAATCACACCGCGCTCACCTTCCCACTTGGCACGCAGGTCTTTAACCTGTTCCTCAAGTGTGGCGATTTCAGCATTTAGGGATTCCAACTTCTTGTCGTCTCCTTCTCGCTTGATGGCTTCGCGTTCAATCTCGAGTTGGCGCAGGCGACGTTGTGCTTCGTCCAATTCTTCGGGTTGTGAGTCGCGCTCCATGCGGAGTTTCGCTGCTGCTTCATCCATGAGGTCAATGGCCTTGTCGGGAAGGAAACGGTCGGCGATGTAGCGGTGAGAGAGTTGTACGGCAGCAATTAAGGCATCGTCTTGAATGCGCACGCGGTGGTGGTTTTCATAGCGTTCCTTGAGACCACGGAGAATGGAAATGGCATCTTCGGGAGTGGGCTCTTCAACCAAGACTGTTTGGAAACGACGTTCGAGCGCCTTGTCTTTCTCAAAATATTTTTGATACTCCTCGAGAGTTGTAGCACCGATACTGCGGAGTTCTCCGCGTGCCAAGGCGGGTTTGAGAATGTTTGCCGCATCCATCGCACCTTCGCTCTTTCCAGCACCGACAAGTGTGTGGATTTCATCGATAAAGAGGATGATATTGCCCTCAGCGGCGGTCACTTCATTGACAACACTCTTCAGGCGTTCCTCAAATTCGCCCTTGTATTTCGCACCTGCAACGAGCGCTCCCATATCAAGCGAATAGAGGTGCTTGTTCTTCAAATTCTCGGGAACGTCACCGCGCACAATGCGTTCGGCGATGCCTTCAACGATAGCGGTTTTACCCGTACCTGGTTCACCAATGAGAATAGGATTGTTCTTCGTGCGGCGACTCAGGATTTGGAGCACACGACGGATTTCATCATCGCGCCCGATTACAGGATCGAGTTTCCCGTTGCGTGCTTCTTCAACGAGGTTGCGGGCATATTTTTCCAGTGCTTGATAGGTATCTTCACTGGATGGAGAATCCACCTTCTTGCCCTTACGCAATTCCGCAATCGCAGCCTTTAGGGATGTTTCTGTAAGTCCTGCATCTTTCAACATGCGTCCTGCTGTTGCCTTGCTCTTCAGTAGGGCGAGGAGTAACGCTTCGAGACCCACGTAGGAGTCGCCTTCGGATTTCGCAATATCCTGCGCCTCTTGAAGTGTTATTGACGCTTCTCGGTCAAGATAGGGTTCTCCGCCACCTTGTACGCGAGGCATACTGCGCAGTTCGCTATCCACAATGCGTAACAACTGTTGGGTGTTTACACCCGTCTTGCCGAGCAAGAACTGCGTAACGTTTTCACCCACGTGAAGCACACCGTGAAGCAAGTGCGTGGGTGTTACCACTTGCTGACCATTATGCTGCGCCAGCGTCACTGCTTGTTGCAACGCTTCCTGCGCTTTGATTGTAAAATTCTGGAAGTTCATTTGTTAATGGTTTTAGGTTGATAGGTTTTGGAGTTCTGAAGTTCTGAGGAACGGGGAACGTTGAGAGTTTAACGTTTAACGTTTAACGGGGAGAGGAGAGGTTTTGTTCTGAGGTTAAGATGTTCTGAGGTCGTTTTGCTAAAATCTATAGTCTTTATAGTTCCTATAGTATCTATACCCTTTATAGTCTCTATAGTCTCTGCCTGCCCAATAAATCACCTCTCCTCGCCCTATAGTATTGCGAAAACCATGCCAGTCACGAATTATCCAGATTTTTTAACATTTACTGCCATTTTTGTCATGAAAAAATCCCCCTTACTGACAAAAATGGCAGTAAGGGAGATTCCCTTATGATTAAAAAATCTTCTTCTTATTCTAAACCTCCCTATAATCCCCCCTCAACGTTCCTCGTTAATCGTTCAACGTTCAACGTTCAACGTTCATCATTAAACGTTAATCGTTCAACGTTCCCCGTTCATCCTTCCCTTCCACGTGCACAAATGCGCCAATCCGCAGTTGTTGCATTTCGGATTGCGAGCAGTGCAGGTATAACGTCCGTGGAGGAGCAGCCAGTAATGTGAGGCTGCTACGGTTGCGTCAGGGATATAACGACGCAAGGCTTTTTCTACAGCATAAGGTGTTGTGGCGGTTGAAGGTACCAGGTTGAGGCGATGACTCACACGAAAGACGTGTGTATCTACTGCCAAAGCAGCTTTCCCAAAAGCTACCGCCTGAATGACATTTGCCGTTTTTCTGCCTACGCCAGGAAGCGTTGTCAGTTCTTCTAATGTCGTGGGTACTTCCGACTGAAATTCTGCCACCAACCTCTTTGCCATCCCCACCAGATGTTTCGCCTTGTTGTTGGGGTAACTTACCGAACGAATGTACTGGAATACCTCTTCCGGAGTCGCTGCCGCCAAGGCTTCGGGAGTGGGGTAGGCGGCAAAAAGAGCGGGCGTCACTTGATTGATGCGCTTATCCGTACACTGTGCACTGAGCATGACGGCAATCAGCAATTCAAACGGTGTGGTGTAATCCAACTCCGTCTCCGTGTCGTCCATAACGCTGCCCAAGTATTCCAGTACGGCAGCTATCCTTGCTTTGCGAGACTGCATAATGATTAAAAACTTTTATTTTATACATACTGCTTTTATATTTATATGCAATTTCATATTCTTTCCAATCTTTTGGAATACACGGTTCTATTTTTAAATATCCATTTTCTATTTTAAAACCTAAAATATTTTCTAAAACAACTCTATAGTACCACCCACTTGATCCAGTATACCAATTCCATCCTCCTTGCCCTAACATATCTTTATTAGCATATAAGTCAGCTTCTATAATATAAGGTTCAAGTTTAAATTTTTTAGCATCTTCACGCGTTTTAGAATGTTCTATAGGATTAATAATTTGAGCAATTTCAAGTGCTTTATCACCAAATCCCAACATTGCTTCTGCCATTATAACCCAACAAGCAGCATGCGTATATTGACCACCATTCTCCCTTATTCCAGATAAATACGATTTTATATAACCAGGATTTATTTTTGTTTTTTCAAAAGCTTTTGCACTTCGTGTAGATAAACAGGCGGCGGAAAACGATGGAATTGATATTGATGAAATAATTAATTCGATTGAAGATATCGTTGAACGATTTGAAGAACTGTGGCTTCTTAAAAACCGAAACCACGGCCTTGATAAATTCAAAAA
>CALCHM010000080.1 GCA_937901345.1 uncultured Prevotella sp.
GGGAGCGGACTTTTTCAGTCTGCGAGGTCGTGTCCCGAGTCGGGAGACCACCTTTCTCTTTATAGGAAGGAACATCGCAAAACCTTACGTTTGTTCTTTTTGATATAGGTGTATATTATTCGTTAGCACCTTTTTTATATGATAACAACATCAGGGTGTGTCAACATTTGCGTTTTGACACACCCTGACTTTCAATGGGAAGGGATGAAAAAGATTTTTTTACTTCTTCAAACCGTTATTCTTAATCAACCATTCTGCAATCTGAACGGCATTGAGCGCAGCACCCTTCTTAATCTGGTCGCTCACCAACCAGAATGTGAGACCATTGGGGTTCGCAAGGTCCTTACGGATGCGACCTACATAAACGGGTTCCTTGCCAGCAAGGAAGAGCGGCATGGGGTATTCCTTATTTGCAGGATTATCCATGAGCACGAGTCCTTCACCAGTTTCAATTGCTTGACGCGCTTGTTCTACAGAGATGGGTTGTTCGGTTTCAATCCAGATGCTTTCAGAGTGCGCACGAAGTGCAGGAACGCGTACACACATTGCCGACACCTCGATGTCAGAGTGCATAATCTTCTTCGTTTCGTTATACATCTTCATTTCCTCCTTAGTATAACCATTGTCTGTGAAGACGTCAATCTGAGGAATGACATTGTAAGCCAACTGGTATGCAAACTTCTCAACAGTTACGGGTTCGTTAGCCAACACCTGGCGATACTGTTCGTGGAGTTCGTCCATTGCAGCCTGACCAGCGCCTGATGCCGCCTGATAACTTGACACGTGTACACGCTTGATATGGCTGATATTTTCAAACGCCTGAAGCGCAACCACCATCATGATGGTAGTGCAGTTGGGGTTTGCGATAATGCCACGAGGACGGTTGAGCGCATCTGCAGCATTACATTCGGGAACAACGAGGGGTACATCGGTATCCATGCGGAAAGCCGAAGAGTTGTCGATCATTACGGCACCATAGCGTGTAATGTCTTCAGCATACTCCTTAGAAACACCAGCACCAGCTGAGGTAAAGGCAATATCCACATCCTTAAAGTCATCGCCATGCTTAAGGAGTTGAACTTCGTATTCCTTACCACGGAAGGTATATTTTGTACCAGCAGAACGTGCTGAACCAAAGAGCACCAATTCATCAATTGGAAATTCGCGTTCGGTCAATACGCGAAGAAATTCTTGACCTACGGCACCACTAGCGCCTACGATAGCTACTTTCATTGCAGAGTTATATTCTAGGTGTTGCACAAACTTTGCGTACAAGAACCTATAAATTTATCAGTTTTGCACGCAAAATTATAATTTTCTGATAGATAGGGGAAGACAAATAGCAAAGTTTTTTGTTTCTTTGCAGAGAAAATCTGCAACAACACCCTGTGTATGTTCAGCAGAATTGGCAACACGTACGGATTAAACAGAGTTTGCGGACTTCTTAGATCCCTTCCATCGCTCCCAAACCCATGAAAGTCAAGGGCAGGAGAGCAGCGACGGAACGACTCTGATTAGTGGGCACGTTGTTGTTTTTAGTTTTATCCATTCCCTCATTTTACCTATGCCTCATAGTCTTCCCATAACTGACCCTACGTGGATTTTCTTCGTAGTGTTGAGCATCATACTCATTGCACCCATGGTGCTTGAGCGTTTGCGCGTGCCTTCAATTGTAGGAATGATCTTGGCGGGCATACTTATCGGACCTTACGGATTTCATGTGCTCGACCGCGACAGCAGTTTCGAACTGTTCGGTAAAGTGGGGATGTACTACATCATGTTCTTGGCCTCCCTAGAAATGAACGTGCAAGACGTTCAAAAGTCAAAGGTTAAGGCCATAACGTTGGGGGTGCTGAGTTTCATATTTCCCATCACCATTGGGTTTGCAGCCAACTACACCCTACTTCATTTCACCATTCCTGCGTGTATCCTCATGGGAGCAATGTATGCCTCTCATACATTGATATCCTACCCCATCGTGATGCGCTATGGTCTTTCGCGCCATAACAGTGTAGGCGTAGCCGTTGGAGGTACGATTCTTGCCGACGTGCTCACCCTGTTGGTGTTGGCCGTTGTGGGCGGAATGTTTAAGGAAGAGGCTACGGGGTGGTTTTGGGTGCGTCTTGTGGTAGAGGTTGTTGTAATCGGTTTGATTATGATTTATACCTTCCCCAAGATTTGTAAGTGGTTCTTCCGTCGTTATGACGAAAGCGTTGTACAATACGTCTTTGTGCTAGCCCTCGTCTTTTTGGGTGCGGGATTAATGGAGATTGTGGGTATTGAGGGAATCCTTGGTGCCTTTCTCGTTGGGATTGTGCTCAACCGCCAAATACCTCCCGCATCTCCGCTCATGTCGCACATTGAATTTGTCGGAAATGCCATCTTCATCCCGTATTTCTTGATAGGAGTAGGCATGCTCATCAATTTGGAAGCCCTTACGCGCATTGATACGCTCAAGATTTCTGCAGTCATGGTTACTTGCGCGCTCTTCACGAAATGGCTTGCAGCCTATGCTACCCAGAAGATATTTGGCATGAGAAGAGGCGACCGCAACCTGATTTATGGTTTAACGAATTCGCGCGCTGCAGCAACATTGGCCATCGTGCTTGTAGGTTATGGCATCATTCTTCCCGATGGTTCCCGCTTGCTGGGAGAGAATGTGCTTAATGGCGCCATGATTCTTATTGTTGTCACCTGCATCGTGTCGTCAATCGTGACGGACCGCACCTGTCGCGGATTGCTGCTTTCGGGTAAAGAAGAAGCAGAGGCAAGCGCTAACGAACGCGATAAAATCCTCATCGCCATTTCTAACCCTGACACGGTTGCACCTCTTGTCAATGCGGCACTCATGTTGCGTTTGAGTCGTACGCAAACACAACTTGCTGCACTCCACATCGTGCTTGACAATGACGAACAAAAGCGACAAGAAGGACTCAAACACCTGGATTTTGCCACACGCATAGCTGCCGCAGCTCACGTAAAACTACAAACGCGCTCAAGATGGTCAGTGAATATTGTCACGGGGATTTATTATACGATGATGGAAAATGAGTGTACAGACTTGCTCATTGGTTTACACGAGAAAACACGACTCACAGAAACTTATCTCGGTAAGATGACCAACGACTTGCTCTACTCTATCCACAAACAAGTCATGATTTACCGTGCTAACATACCCATCAATACCGTCAACTGCATTCAACTCGTGGTTCCGCGAAAAGCAGAGTTTGAACCCGGATTTAAACTGTGGGCAGAACGCGTGGCACAACTCGCCACACAGGTATCGTGTCGCATCGAAACATACGGTGGAAAGGGCACACTAGCGAAGTTGCAAGACGTTTGGGATGCTGGAAAATACAAAATGCCTACCAAACACCACGAGTTCCGCGAATGGCATGATTTCATTTCTGTAGCCAACAACACGGGAGCAGACGATATGGTCATCTTCGTTGTCGGACGTAAGGGAACCCTCTCACGCCACAATTATATGGATCATTTGGAAGACCAAATTGAACGCTATTTCTCAACCCGCAGTTTGATGCTCATCTATCCGCAGCAGTTATAAACATACACGCATGAAACAGAAAATGCGCACACCTCAGTCGCCAGCATTTCTGACTGCTTGAAAATGCTTGCGCCTCAGAGAGTCTAGATATACTTATTTGGCAGAAACACCTATACAAAAAGATAAAATCAGATGTATCCCTTTGAACTTTATTTCAAGTGATACATCTGATTTCGTTTGTGGACCAGGAGGGGATTGAACCCTCGTCCAAACAGGGACACCAAAAGCTTTCTACATGCTTATCTCTGCTTAGATTTTCGAATTATAGCAAGACCAGAGCCACCAACTATAACCTTATCCTCTAAAAGTTTCACTCTTGGTACGAGGCTACCTTAAGCTATTCCTGATATTTCTGCACCTCCGAATCTGAACGCCTCAGGACATGGGCAACAGGGAGATGTCTCGTTTCAACACCTTGTGTCGAAATAAAGCTAATCTACTGTACTTCGATTAAGCAGCGAGAGCGTAGTTGTTTTCGCCAATTAAATTTTTGAGAGCCGAGATTATAGTGCCCGCCCACGCCCGCACTGCATGCTTACTCTTACCATCTACCCGCTGTCAAATCCAGTCTGGCCCGAATAGACGACACAAGAATTAGACTTTTTTGCACATAATGACTAAAAATGTACTTGTGTCCGCTTCTTGCGGGTGCAAATATACACAAAAAAACTAGTTGAACGCGTTTGCCACTCAAAAAACATGTTTCTACTGACATTTTGCAAGAATTCGCATTTTGAACTTTTTAGCATATAACTTTTTGTTAACTTTGCAATAAAATGTAAAATTCTCCGTTATAAACGTAGTTGCAGGGGTTTTCCCGCATCTCACTCCTAAATCCTTCAGCATATAGAGGCTGGTTAAGCTTCTTCTAAATATGATTTCAAAGACACACAACAGACGTAACGATACCGAGTTTATTCCGGTGCGTATGGCTTCATGGCAACTTGCCTTGAAGCGTTTGTTTGATTTTGTGTTTGCGTTGTTGGGGTTGGTTATTTCTAGTCCGCTGCTACTACTCATTTTTGTGATATTGGTGCTACAGCGTGATGGCAAACCCATTTTCTCACAGGAACGTATTGGTAGAAATGGCACACCATTCCAAATTTACAAGTTCCGCACGATGCGTTTAGACGCAGAAAATGGCACTCCCATATTGGCACAGAAGGAAGATTCTCGTTTAACATCCATCGGAAAAGTCTTACGTAAACATCATCTTGATGAACTTCCCCAGTTGTGGAATGTGTTAAAGGGAGATATGTCGTTTGTCGGATACCGACCAGAGCGTCAATATTTCATTGATCAAATAATGAAGCACGACGTGCGCTATCAGTTCCTTTATCAGATGCGCCCAGGGATTACTTCAGATGCTACAATTTACAACGGTTATACAGACACCATGGAAAAGATGCTTGAACGCCTCTCCATGGACCTCCACTACCTTAAGACCGCCTCTCTTTCGGGAGATATTGTCATCATTCTAAAAACATTGGGTATTGTAGCGAAGGGTAATGAGTAAATAACCTACTCTCTCTTCATCGTTTCATATACACACTTACGATACACACGAAGTCAGTGGTCATTACGAATCATTGATTTCGTGTGTTGTTTTTTGTTACAGATTCCTTAAAAAAATGAAGCGGATATATCCCATGGACATACCCGCTTCATTAAATGTTTAAATCTTCTCAATTCGTTTCACTATTTCACAGCAATGACTTGCACCTTGAAGATGAGTGTTGCATAGGGAGGAATGTTTTGATTGCCACGTTCGCCATAAGCAAGGTTGTAGGGGATATAGAGTTCCCATGTCGAACCTTCTGGCATCATTTGGAGCGCTTCTGTCCATCCCTTAATAACTTGAGTGGGTTTGAATGAGGCTGTTTGATTGCGCTTGTAACTGCTGTCAAACACGGTTCCGTCAATCAACGTTCCTTCGTAATGCACTTCTACCGTATTTTCCTTTGTTGCCTTTACACCAGTGCCCTGCACCAACACCTTGTATTGCAAACCGCTTTCTGTAGTCACCACACCTTCCTTTTGTGCGTTTTCATCCAACCATTTCTGGTTTTCAAGGCGTAATCCTTCTGCCACGTACTTCTCTTGGCGTTCCATAAGCGCCATTGCTTGGTCGGGGGTAAGCATTGTTGACTTTCCTGTGTTAGCATCAACGAGTGCCTGATTCATCATTGTTACATTAAGGTAAGTCGTATCTGCTTTACCCGTAAGTTGCTGGTTGAGGCGTGTCTTCATATCCTCGTTCATCTTAGCAATCTTCAACCCTGCAGCAAAAGCGATGAGACGGTCTGTTTCTTCCGCTCTCAAATTAGATGTGAGTGCTGAAAGCGCCACTTCAACGTAAGCAGAATCAACCCCTTCGGTTTGCATAAGATACTGCTTGAGTGATGCAGCCTGAAGCACACCGATCGCATAACTTGCGCTGTCGGCTGGGACAGGTGAAAGCGTGTTTACATAAGTCTTTGCCTTTTGGGGCTTACTCTTTTTCTTCGTTTTTTGAGCATCCATGCCTGCAAATACACCAAGGGCAAGGATAAGAAGGAGTATTTTTTTCATTGGGAAAATCTTGTATGGAATCAAACTTTGTTTTCAGAAACGAAAACAAGCAGATAAGCGGAGGGCAATGCTTCCTGCTTATCTGCTTGCCTTAATTAGGAATAAGCTTACTTCTTAGCTTCGGGTGCAATTACACTAAAGAGTTCCACTTCGAACACGAGCGCTGAGTAAGGCTTGATGTTGGGCATAGAACCGTGCTTGCCGTAAGCGAGTTCCTGAGGAATATAGAGTTCCCACTTGCTACCTTCTGTCATTTCGGGAATAGCAATCTTCCAACCTTCAATCATTGCAGCGAGGGGGAATTCAACGCCTTCGTTGCTATCGAATTCTTCACCGTCAATAGTCATACCCTTGTATGCCACCTTAATCTTATCTGTGAGCGCGGGCTTCTTACCGTTCTTGTTGCCTTCCTTTACAACCTTGTAGAGAATGCCGTTAGACAAAGCAACTACGCCTTCTTCCTTAGCCTTAGCAGCGAGGAATTCTTCGCCTGCCTGCTTGTTTGCAGCATATTCTACAGCTTCGCGCTTTTCAATCATAGCCTGAATCTTGCTCTGAAGTTCATATTGCGCCAATTGCTGTGTTACCTGGATAGAATCGTGGTAGAGCTTTACGTTGTTTTCGATAACATCCATAAAACCAGCCATAAAGAGGTCTGCATTCAACACTTCCTTAGACTCTTCGCCAAATACTTGCTTTGAAACATTTGCGATGGTCTGACTCTTTGTTGAGAAACCGTGTTGCTTACCCATTTCATAAGCAATGCTCTTAGCGTCAACAGAAGCGTTCATACCTTCCTTGAAACCCTTGAGGTATTCAGCAACGAAAGTTGAATCGCTACCCATACGTACGAGGTAACCGGGGAGCATGTCGGCGGGAGAAGCAGCCATACCTAATTCATAAGCAATTGTGTCTACGTCTGTCTTGATAGTAACGTCGCCAGACTTGTTGCACGCAGTGAAGAGTGCACTTGCTGCTACGGCAGCAACGAGAAAAATCTTTTTCATATTGGTTGTAATTTGAGATATTTTTAAGTTGAGAAAATTCAAGTATGAGGTTTTGAAAGCGTCAGCAAGGAGCGAAACAACCTTAAAGCGACACGCTCTGTCAACCTATGCATCCTTAAAACGATTAAAGTACTTCAATTAATTCTACATCAAAGATGAGTGCTGCATAAGGAGGAATGCTCTGACCTGCACCGCGTTCGCCATAAGCGAGGTGGTAGGGAATGAAGAAGCGGAACTTTGCACCTTCGCCCATGAGTTGTACGCCTTCTGTCCAACCTGCGATTACACCATTAAGAGGGAATACTGCGGGTTCACCACGACGGTAACTGCTGTCAAACACTTCACCTGAGATTAAGCGACCTTCATAGTGACACTTTACTTGATCTGTTGCAGAAGGTTTCTTGCCTGCACCTTCTGTGAGAACAGTGTACTGCAAACCACTGGGGAGCACCACAACGTCATCCTTCTTTGCGTTTTCTGCCAAGAACGCTTCGCCTTCAGCGCGAGCGGCCTTGCTTGCTTCTGCTTCCTTTTCCTGCATGTACTTCTGTACGAGTGTCTGTGCTTCAATGTCGGTGAGCGTAGTCTTTTCGCCAGCGAGTACAGCTGCTACACCTGCAGAAAACTCTTGAGTGTTAAGTCCTTCAATGTTCATACCTTTGAGATTATGACCGATAATCATACCCAAAGCATAACTTAATTTTTCCATTTGTGTTATTTATTATATCATAACTTTTTCTAATTTAACATTATACATTTTAATAACAACAATAAATATATTTCAAATACCAATAATACTTTTTGTTTTCATTATAGGTTGCATTATACCATAAGGTCTATCGTTTGTCAACCAATCAATGTCACTTTCTTTTTTATCAA
>CALCHM010000081.1 GCA_937901345.1 uncultured Prevotella sp.
TTCATCCTCAATTTCAGCGCCTTGCATTTTACTCACTCTTACACAACTTTAGAGGCTGTGTCAAAATTCGCATCTTGACACAGCCTCATGAGCAAAGTGTGGGGTTGAGGTGTTGCTGTTTTTTTGCTGCAAGAACCTTTCTAGAGGGGCAGTGCGTAAAGCTACACACCTTGACCGAGTTTATTCCGTAATGATTTCGAAGGTCATGCTTACGTCCTGCTTGGGGCGGTCTCCACGGAGGGTTTCGCATGCTTGGATGCGCTCAACGACGTCGAGACCTTCTGTTACTTCGCCAAAAACGGTATATTGTCCATCGAGGAAGGGAGTTCCACCGAGCGTTGTGTACGTTTCGCGTTGTTGCGGCGTAAATTCAGGATTGCCCATTTCCTTACAACGCTGCTTGCTGAGGGCGATGAGTTCTTCCTGAAGTGCAAGCAGACCGTCACGGTCACGATTGCGGCGGAGGTTCATGATAGCCTCACGATGCTCAGCAGTAATAGCGTTGAACACAGCCTGTTGCTGTTGCATGGCCATCTGCTTTTCGAGTTGCTTCAGTTCGGACTCTTTATACACTTTTCCCCACACGATGTAGAATTGACTTCCGCTGCTTTCGCGCTCGGGATTCATATCATCTCCCAAGCGTGCTGCACTCAAGGCGCCACGTTTATGGAAGAGTTCGGGAAATTTGATTTCTGCGGGAATGGTATATCCAGGTCCGCCTGTGCCCAACATTTTTCCTGCAGGTGCACCGATGCTGTCAGGGTCGCCACCTTGAATCATGAAGTCCTTAATGACGCGGTGGAAAAGTGTGCCATTGAGTGTGCCTTCTTTAACGAGTTTGATGAAATTGTCGCGGTGAAGGGGTGTTTCGTCGTAAAGGCGCACGGTGATAGTACCTTCGGTAGTGATAATTCGGATGTGAGTGGACATAAAATAGTTTCGGTTATGAGGTTAAGATGTTTTGAGGTTCTGATGTTCTGATGTTCTGAAGTTCTGAAGTTCTGAAGTTCTGAAGTTCTGAAGTTCTGAGGTTTTGAGGGCGGTCGCAAAATTACGCATTTCTCTAAGAATCAAAGTCGATAGTGGTAAAAAATCCTAAATATGCGCTTACTTCAAAATAAAGTTGTACTTTTGCCCCCGACTTTAGCGAATACATATATAATA
>CALCHM010000082.1 GCA_937901345.1 uncultured Prevotella sp.
ATACTTATGGCTCCATCCATTGCCCTCGCGTGGGAAGTCAATCCATTCGGGATGACCAAACTCATTACCCATAAAGTTGAGGTAACCACCATTGATGGTAGAAGCCGTAACGAGGCGAATCATCTTGTGGAGCGCGATGCCGCGATGTGCCATGAAGTTTTCGTCGCCCTTCTTGAAATGCCAGTACATGTCGGCATCTACAAGGCGGAAGATGAGAGTCTTATCACCTACAAGCGCCTGGTCGTGGCTTTCAGCGTAAGAGATGCACTTTTCGTCGGCACGGCGGTTGGTGAGTTCCCAGAAGATGCCTGAGGGATGCCAATCTTCGTCCTTCTTTTCCTTAATAATCTTAATCCAATAGTCGGGCACGTTCATCGCCATGCGATAGTCGAAACCATAACCGCCGTCCTTGACGGGAGCCGCGAGTCCGGGCATACCGCTCACTTCTTCGGCAATGGTGATGGCATTGGGGTTGACTTCGTGGATGAGCATGTTGGCGAGCGTGAGGTAGCAGATTGCGTTGCCGTCCTGATTGCCATTGAAGTAGTCGCCATATCCGCAAAAGGCTTCGCCAAGTCCGTGGCTATAATAGAGCATAGAAGTTACACCATCGAAACGGAAGCCGTCGAAGTGGAATTCTTCCAACCAGTACTTACAATTAGAGAGGAGGAAGTGGATGACTTCGTTCTTGCCATAGTCGAAGCAGAGACTATCCCATGCGGGATGCTCACGACGGTCGCCAGGATAGAAGAACTGGTTGGGATCGCCGGCAAGATTGCCAAGACCTTCAACTTCGTTCTTCACGGCATGACTCTGTACGAGGTCCATGATTACGGCAATGCCGTTTTGGTGCGCCTCATCGATGAGTTGCTTGAGTTCTTCGGGGGTACCAAATCGGCTACTAGCGGCAAAGAACGAACTCACGTGATATCCGAAACTTCCGTAGTAGGGATGCTCCTGAATTGCCATAATCTGGAGGCAATTGTAACCCTCCTTGATGATGCGAGGAAGCACATTGAGGCGGAACTCTTCGTACGTACCTACGCGCTCTGCATCCTGACCCATACCGATGTGGCATTCATAAATGAGGAGCGGATCGCGTTGGGGTTTGAACTTCGTCTTCTTCCACTGGTATTCTTCCTTAGGTGCCCACACCTGTGCCGAGAAAATCTTTGTTTCATCATCCTGCACTACGCGGCGCACCCATGCCGGAATGCGTTCGCCACAACCACCTTCCCAATACACTTTGAGCTTGTAAAGGTCGCCGTGCTTCATGGCCTTCGCGGGAAGTTTGATTTCCCAATTACCAGTTTTGGCAATGCGCTTCATTTCGTAAGCTTCATCTTCCTGCCAATTGTTGAACTCACCAATGACGAAAATCTTCGTAGCATTAGGCGCCCACTCACGAAGCACCCATTGGCGCGCGGTGCGGTGGAGACCGAAATAAAGGTGGCCACCGGCAAAATCAGAAAGACTTCCCTTACCACCAGTAAGTTCGTTCAACTTGTACATCACATGGTCGTAACGTCCTTGAATGGCTTCGTTGAAAGGTTCGAGCCAGGGGTCGTTCTTGACGAGTTTGAGTAACGGCTGCTTCTTTGCAGCTGGTTTCTTTTTAGTTGCCATAATATTTAAGGTTACTAGGTTTTTAGATTTTGAGAGTTGAGAGGGGAGAAACGTTGAACGTTGAGAGTTGAGAGTTGAGAGTTGAGAGTTGAGGGTTGAGAGTTGAGAGAGATTTACACGCAATGCGCTACTTTTATGCTCTATTTTTCTAAATTTATGCACTCACGCGATTTCTCTAAATTCAAACACTCGCGCGATTTCTCTAAATTCAAACACTCGCGCGATTTCTCTAAATTCAAACGCTCACGCTTCTATTTTTGAATCTGGCGTTTCCCCATGTTATAAGTGCCCTTAGCGATGAGTTGTCCGTTAGCATCGTATTCCGTAAATGCGCCATGGCGTTCACCTTCCTCATAAATGCACTCGAGACGCTTTCCTGACGCATCAATTTCTATCGCCTCACCATGCTTACGACCGTCTACAAAAGTCCCTTGGAACGTTGAACCGTCGGCATACGTGATTTTACCTTCTCCATGCATCAAATTGTCTTGCCATTCTCCGACATATTCGTCTCCGTTAGGCCAATGATAGGTGCCAAATCCGTCACATTTATTGTGCTTCCACTCACCTTGATACATTGCTTTGCTTTTCCAAGTATATGTACCTTGTCCATGTTGTTGACCTTCGTTATAATTGCCTACATAGCGATCTCCTGAAGCAAACTTGGTAACTCCTTGCCCCGTACGCTTACCACGCACATAATCACCTTCGTAGGTATCACCATTCGAGGAGATATAGGTACCCTTTCCATGCATCAAACCTTCCACCCAAGAACCGATAAACTTACTTCCATCGGCATAGATATAAGTGCCCTTTCCTGAACGTGCATCATTATTCCAGGTGCCTTCGTAGCGCGTACCATCTCCCCAATCATAGATGCCATAACCGTGTTTCTTATCATCTTTCCACTCACCCACATAGGTCACACCACTCGCAAAGGTGTAGGTACCTCTTCCGTTACGTTCGTCGTCATACCAATACCCCGTATACGTGTCGCCATTGTAATAATACATCGTGCCCTCGCCTTCCTTCTTATCACGGTACCAAAGGCCCACGTATTTGTTATTATTCAGATAGTAATAAGTGCCTAAACCATGTTGCTGGTTTTGTGTCCAACTACCTTCATAATATTCGCCATTTTGGTGTCTATAAATGCCTTGTCCTTGACGTTTGCCCTTCACATATTCACCTTCGTAAGAATCGCCATTGCTATATTTGGTAACACCCTTACCGTGAGGTTTACGTTTTGACAATTCACCCGTATATTCGCCACCATCTTTTTTAAAGCGATACGTGCCGATGACCACCTTTTGTGCCTCCATTCCTATGGCGCACGCAGAGAAAAGCGTTAAGAGAACGATTAGTTTTTTATGTGTTTGAATCATGAGTTAAGCCTGTTGTGCTAAGAAGTTTTTTGCGCGTTCTAAATCCTCGGGGGTATCAATCCCTATGGTTTCAACATCAGTAGTGCCCACCTTGATGCGGAAACCTGCTTGAAGCCAGCGCAATTGCTCCAACGATTCTGCTTGCTCTAATTCACCAAGGGGCATGGAGGTAATTTCTTTTAACACCTCACAACGATACGCATAAAGTCCGATGTGCTTATAATACGTGTGCTTTTCCAACCATTCCGACTTGTCAACACCACGAAGATAGGGAATTACCGAACGACTAAAATAAATAGCATAATTATTATTGTCCAACACCACTTTGGGCGAATTGGGATTTTCCAACGCCTCAAGTCCATCCTTGGGAAGGAAGGGTTTAACCAGGGTTGCTATTTGTGTGTGCGCATCGGCAAAACATGCCTTTATCGTTTCAAGTTGAGACGTCGCAATGAAGGGTTCATCGCCCTGCACATTAACTACTACATCATATCCAGCGCCTAATTTCTCAAGCGCTTCATAACAACGGTCGGTACCGCTCTTATGATGTGTTCCCGTCATCACACAACGACCACCAAAGGCAAGCACACACGCTTCGATGCGTGCATCATCGGTGACAACATAAGCATGTTCAAACACCGAACTCACACGTTCATAAACATGCTGAATGATGGGTTTATCTCCAAGCATCGCCAACGGTTTGGCGGGAAAACGCGTTGAAGCATATCTTGCAGGTATTAATGCTAAGTATTTCATATCTTTTCCTAGAATCAAATAAAACGTAATGAACTTAAAAGATGAGACAAGAAAGTTCTTTAAAACCTATTTAGAGGATAAGAACAAAGACGCTCTTTACCCCCCATATTAATCAAAGTAAGACTCCACGTCCTCAATGATTTCGGTTTCATTCACCTGTTTGGTGTCATCCACGGGTATAAAATCTTCGTCTTCACTCACATACTCTGGCACCTCAATTTCGAATTCATCATCTTGAGAATAGTTTAGCGTTTTATCGGCATAAACTTTCTTCATGTATTCGGCCCAAATAGGAAGTGCCGTTGCGGCACCTTGCCCCATTGCCGTAGAGAGGAAGTGAATGTCGCGTTCTTCACCACCTACCCAACAAGCGGTTACAAGACGTGGCACACATCCCACAAACCAACCATCTGAATTACTATTGGTGGTACCGGTTTTACCTGCAATTTCGCCCGTAAAACCATATCGATAACGAAGACGTTGACCCGTACCGGCATCAACAACCGCCTTCATCATATCCAGCATCTTATAACTACTCTCCTCACTAATAACTTCATTCAAGCGGGGAGTAAATTCAGCCACGACATTGCCGTTAGCATCTTCAATACGACTCACAAGTATGGGAGCACAACGTATCCCCTTATTCACAAATGCCGTATAAGCACTCGCCATCTCGCCCACCGTAATATCTCCCGTACCCAAACAAAGCGCCAACGAAGGAACAATGTCGGGATTTACAATACCAAATTCACGCAAATACTTCGCAAGACGAACGCCTTCAGGATCGGATTGATACATCAACTCCGCGGTAATCCAGTTATTACTCTGACTCAATCCCCACTTCAATGTCACCGCTTCACCATAGCGTGCTCTTGAACCATTGCGGGGTTCCCACGTATCAATACCTACTTGATACTTACGTTGAATATTGTAGATGGTGTCCATCGGATGCATACCATCCTCCATGGCCATGGCATACACAAAGGGTTTCATCGTTGAACCCACTTGACGTCGGCCCTTAAATGCCATGTCGTATTGGAAATGTGCGTAGTTCAAACCACCCACATACGCCTTCACATAACCCGTACCCGGATCTATAGACACCAAACCTGAACGTAAAATCTTCTTGTAATATTTGATAGAATCTAACGGCGACAAGATGGTATCACGCATGCCATAGTGTGAATAAACCGTCATCTCAACGGGCGTACGGAATGCTTTCGTGATCGCTTCGTCGGAAAGATTATTTTCCTTCATCACACGATAGCGCTCACTCTGCTTCATGGCACGTTGAAGAAGCGACTCAACTACATGCTTAGACAAATCGTTGGCATAGGGGAAATTCGGATGATTGCGTCCTGCTTCAAACTCCTTCTGCAATACCAAACCGACATGATCAAACATCGCCTTTTCGGCATAGGCCTGCATGCGAGAATCAACCGTTGTATAAACCTTTAAACCATCTGTATAAATGTCGTAAGGTTCACCGTTTTTCTTAACATTCTTATTACACCATCCGTAAAGCGGATCTGTTGCCCATGCAACCGAATCTTCGTAAAACAAACTCGATTGCCATGAAGCATAGTTCTTACGCTTCGGTTGCTTCGCCGTCAACGTTGTACGTAGATATTCGCGCAAGTAAGTGCCAAGTCCTTCTTTATGATCGGCGCGCTTGAAATTGAGCACCAAGGGTTCATCCTGCAATTCATCACATTGTGCTTGCGTAATATACCCCGATCTCACCATCTGACCTAACACCACATTACGGCGTTGGCGGCATCGTTCGTTATAGCGAACGGGATTGTATAACGATGGGTTTTTACACATCCCAACAAGCGTTGCCGACTCTAGGAGCGTCAATTCAGACGGTTGTTTGTTGAAATAAACGCGTGCCGCCGTCTTGATACCTACGGCATTATAGAGAAAATCAAAGTAATTCAAATAAAGCGTAAGGATTTCCTCCTTCGTATAGCAACGCTCCAATTCCACGGCAATAACCCACTCAATGGGCTTCTGCAAAATGCGCTCAAAGGAGTTTCTCGCTTTATCTGAATACAATTGTTTGGCCAATTGTTGCGTAATTGTACTTCCCCCACCTGCGCTAGATTGTTGCAAAATACCACGCTTCACAATGGCGCGCATCAATGATTTCACATCGATACCTGAATGCTCAAAAAAGCGCTCGTCTTCCGTAGCGATAAGCGCATCATACATGTGTGGAGAAACCTGTTCGTAATCCGTGAACACACGATTCTCACTTCGCGACCAAGTTCCCAACAATTTACCATCATCGGTGAACACCTGAGTTGCAAAGCGATTAATAGGATTTTGCAAATCCTCAATATCTGGCATGTATCCAATCCAACCATTTACTACCCCCACAAATGCAAAACTAATCAAAGCAATGATTAGAATCAATCCACTCCAAACGATTATAAAAAATTTCTTACACATTTTCCAACTTAAAATTTATTAGGCAAACTTACAAAAAAGGTTTCTATTTTGAATAGACACACGCCACATTTATTAATAATTATGTACACAATTAATAAAAATTTAACTTTTGCTTTGCCTATACCTACCCAAGATTTAATTTTGTAACCAATTGTAGAGTCACTAGTTTACCGTTTTTTAGAAACAAGAACACAAACACCTATGGAAGAATCCTCAATATATTCGCAAAAAACATTGGAATTCATTCAAGTGGCCTCGGAATATTGCAAAATAATGGAGCATAGTCGTGAATTCGAACAACATGATTTCATCGACGTCATGCGCAACCTTTTGCCGATGGTTTACTTAAAAATTTCGCTACTTGGAGATGTTGAAGAGGCCGATGGATTTAACGAACCTAAAGTCACCGAAGATGACTACAACTACGTACGCTCGGGAGTGGCACATATCCTCGCCGAAAAAGACGACTATTTAGATGTCTTTGTGGAAGACTTTAAATACTCGGAACAACCCATTCTTTGCACCATTTCTGAAAACTTAGCCGACGTCTATCAAGCACTTCGCAATCTTCTTGAAGTCTATCGCTCCAATTATGAAGATGCCATGCAAGTTGCACTTTATGATACGCTTGAAGATTTCAAACTCTATTGGGGACAAACGCTACTGAATGCACTCAAAGCACTTCACGACGCACGCTTTTCAGTAAAAGATTAAGCGAATGAAGACTTTATTTAGAAACACACCCAAGGCGTTAATTGCAACGCTACCTAAAGTGGAATTTAAGGGTAAAATTGTCGTCATTCATAGTCTTAGAGAGGTAAAAGCAGCCATCGATTTTCTCAAACATCAAAAAATCGTTGGTGTTGACACCGAAACACGTCCTTCTTTTCGGAAAGGACTGGTTTATCAAGTTGCACTCCTGCAAATAGCGACACTTGACATCTGTTTTCTCTTCCGCCTCAACATGATTGGACTACCTCCAGAATTGATTCATTTCCTGGAAAGTCCTGAAATCACAAAGATTGGATTATCACTAAAAGACGATCTCGCACTCCTGAAGCGCAGAACGAATTTCCAACCTCAAGGGTTCATTGAACTTCAAGAATTCGTAAAGACAATGGGCGTTGAAGACATGAGTCTTCAGAAATTATACGCAAACGTCTTTGGTGAAAAAATTTCAAAATCGGCGCAACTCACCAATTGGGAAAACACGGTACTTACGGAGTCCCAAAAAATGTATGCCGCAACGGACGCCTACACCACCCTTCAACTCTATCTAAAACTCAACGAGTTAAAACAAACTGGCAACTTTAAGATTGTTGAAGCATCAGAACCTCAAAATTCATAACCACCCTCAACATCTAAACCTCCCAACCTCAAAACGTTAATCGTTCAACGTTCACCCCAGAACCTCCCAACATCAGAACCTCAGAACTTTAAACGTTAATCGTTCAACGTTCCTCGTTCCCCTCAGAACCTCAGAACCTCAGAACATTAATCGTTCAACGTTAATCGTTAATCGTTAATCGTTCAACGTTAATCGTTCCTCGTTCCCCAACCTCAAAAACTCCCAAAACTCGTCACTAAATGATACCCACCCTTCAACTTCGCCGAGGCAAGTCAGAAAGCCTACGCCGTTTCCATCCCTGGATTTTCTCTGGGGCTATTCTTCGTATTCCAGAGTCGCTTCCCGAAGGAGCACTCGTACGCATCGTTGATGAAAACAATAAATTCATGGCATTAGGACATTATCAAATCGGATCTATTGCCGTTCGCGTTTTATCATTTATAGATCGCCCCATCGATGCTGCCTTTTGGGTGGAACGTTTAAGTGAAGCATTCAAGGTGAGAAAGAGTCTTGACTTGGTACGTCCAGACAACGACATCTACCGCCTCGTTCATGGCGAAGGCGATCAACTCCCCGGACTCATCATTGACGTCTATGGCCAGACGGCCGTCATGCAAGCCCATTCCGTGGGGATGCATTGCTACCGACAAGAGATTGCTGACGCGCTGATTCAGGCATGCGAGGGAGAAATTAAGCATGTATATTACAAGTCTGAAACTACCCTACCCTATAAAGCCGACCTACACCAAGAAAATGGATTCCTCGTTGGGGGCGATGACACAAATGTAGCAACGGAAAATGGTTTGAAGTTCCACATCGACTGGTTGAAAGGGCAAAAGACAGGTTTCTTCATCGACCAACGTGAAAACCGCAAACTCCTCGAGTCTTATAGTAAAGGCAAAAGCGTGCTCAACATGTTCTGCTACACCGGAGGTTTCTCCATATATGCCATGCGAGGCGGCGCTACACAAGTTCACTCCGTAGATAGTAGTTCTAAAGCCATAGATCTCACTCGCGCCAATGCCGAACTCAATTTCCCCGGCGACAAGCGTCATGAAGCCTTTGCCGAAGACGCCTTTAAATTCTTAGAGAAAGCTGGTGGCGACTACGACTTGGTAATTCTCGACCCACCTGCATTTGCCAAACACAAAGGAGCGCTCCACAACGCCCTCAAGGGATATACACGCCTCAACAGCATCGCGTTTCAAAAAATTCGCAAGGGTGGAATTGTCTTCACATTCAGTTGTTCACAAGCGGTAAACAAAGATCAATTCAGACTTGCCGTATTCACCGCCGCCGCTCAAAGTGGGCGCCACGTGAGAATACTACACCAAATTCATCAACCCGCCGATCATCCTATCAATATTTACCACCCCGAAGGCGAATACCTTAAGGGATTGGTATTACAAGTAGAATAAATCCAAATTCAGTTCGAGGGTGTGTCGAAATGCAAAATTTCGGCACACCCTCTTAAGTTGTGTAAGAGTG
>CALCHM010000083.1 GCA_937901345.1 uncultured Prevotella sp.
GGGCGCTTCCTCGCACTCACGGAGCATGACACGCGTTCGCCCGAAGGACTCTGCACTGGACTCGATCATTTGGTAGAACTCGGTGTGACGCATGTGCAACTCTTACCCTCCTTCGACTTCTCCTCCATAGATGAAGCGGATAAGAACGTGCCGCATTACAATTGGGGATATGACCCTCAGAATTATAATGTGCCCGAAGGTTCGTATGCCACGGATGCCGTTAGACCTGAGGTGCGCATCAAGGAATTTAAGCAGTTAGTTAAAACCCTTCATGATGCAGGTTTGCGCGTAGTGCTCGATGTGGTATACAATCATGTGGCAAGTGTGACGCAGAGTGCATTCGAGCGCACTGTTCCTGGATATTTCTTCCGCTCAAAGAAAGACGGCAAACTTGCCAATGGTTCGGGATGCGGTAACGAAACGGCGAGCGAACGCGAGATGATGCGGCAATTCATTGTAGAGAGCGTTGCCTATTGGGCTGAAGAATATCACATCGACGGTTTCCGTTTCGACCTCATGGCGTTGCACGATATTGCAACCATGCGAGAGGTTGTAAGTCGCCTCCATGAGATTGATCCCAGCATTTGCATCTACGGCGAGGGATGGGCAGCAGAGCAACCGCAAATTCCACTTTCGCAAAGCGTGAGCAAAAGAAATGTTTCTAAAGTGAAACATCTGTCCGCCTTCGGAGACGAACTGCGCGACGCCCTTCGCGGTCCCTTCTACGACGACACGAAAGGCGGATTCCTCTTGGGGAATGCCACAACAATTCCCCTGTTGAAATTGGGAATTATGGGAATGATTCCTTCCCCAGAATTAGGGGATGCTACATCTTCAGCGTGGACAACGTCGCCCCTGCAAGTCATTTCATACGTAAGTTGCCACGACGATTTGTGCTTGGTTGACCGTTTGCGTGCCGCAGTTCCGCAGATGCCTGACGACGAAGTGAAACGTCTTGCCCTCTTAGCACACACCGCCATATTTACGGCACAAGGTACACCCTTCCTTTTTGCTGGCGAAGAACTATTACGAGAAAAGCGAGGCGTGCGCAATAGTTATAAAAGTGTAGACACCGTCAACGCCATAGATTGGCGCAACAAGGCACGCCATTTCGACGTGTTTACCTACTTGCGCCGACTCATCGAAATGAGAAAAGCCCATCCCGCCTTCCGCATGGAGCGCGCCATGCAGGTTCGGAAACAACTGCAATTCTTAAACGTAGGCAACTCCTGTGCGGTAGCATTCACCATAAACGGAAAGGCCGTGGGCGACAAATGGGAACATATCCTCGTGGTGCTAAATGCGGAGAAACACCCCATTCCGCTTGACGTGCCACAAGCAGATTACACCATCATATGCCGAGACGGCAACATGCACCTCAACAATCGTGAACACAAAGTGAGCAACCATTTCATCATCTCCCCACAATCCGCACTCATCGCATGGAGTGAACGCCCCAAGTAGCATTAAGAACAGAGAACAGAGAACAGAGAACAGAGAACAGAGCACAGAGTACAACTGCCATGCGGCATGCGTTTCCGACTTTAAAGACCTTTAAGACCTTAGAGTTCTTAAAGTCCTTTAATACTTAACAACCTTAAAGTCTTTCGCCCCGTTTTGAAATCTTTAATGTGCGAAACATGAGATGATTAAAGAAAAAACAGGATTTGTAGGGTTAAAATTTGTTTCAAGCAAATAAGTTTCTTAATTTTGCACCTCATTTTGAATCAAGACTATGCGACAACTAAAGATTAACAAAAGTATTACGAACCGCTCTAGTGCGGCATTGGACAAGTATCTCGTTGAAATTGGACGTGAGGAATTGATATCTACGGATGAAGAAGTAGAACTTGCTCAGCGCATTCATAAAGGCGACCAGGAAGCTCTTGACCGCTTGACACGCGCAAATCTTCGTTTCGTTGTTTCGGTAGCAAAACAATACCAGAATCAAGGTCTTGCTCTTAATGACTTGATTGACGAAGGCAACTTGGGGTTGATTAAGGCAGCACAGAAATTTGATGAAACACGCGGTTTTAAGTTCATCTCTTACGCAGTTTGGTGGATTCGTCAAAGCATTCTTCAAGCCATTTCTGAACAGAGTCGTATCGTGCGCATGCCCTTAAATCAGGTAGGGTTCCAAAGCAAACTCTCGAAGGCCATTGTTAGTTTCGAACAAGAGTTTGAGCGTCGTCCTTCAGCACAGGAATTGGCAGACATTCTTGAAACTGACCTCACAAAGGTGCAAGATGCCTTAGGCACAAATGGTAAGAAGGTTAGCGTAGATGCCCCCTTCCAGGATGATGATTCCAACTGCTTGATTGACGTCATGCAAGACGAATCTGCACCCGGTACGGACAACTCCATGGAGCGCGAATCACTCTCATCAGACCTTGAAGCAGCGCTTGCTGTGCTTAATGAGCGTGAACGCACGGTATTGAAAATGCTCTTCGGTATAGGTCGCAATGAAATGACGGCAGAAGAAGTTGCAAACAATATGAGTTTGACCCGCGAGCGTGTGCGTCAGATTAAGGAGCGTGCACTGCGTCGCCTCCGCGAAGCCGACAATATTAATATCTTGATTAAGTACCTTGGTTAAACAAAGGGTATAAGAACCAATAGCATGTTATTTCCTTACGAATAGCATCGTAAAGAAAAAAGCAAACTAGTAGATGAGGGCGTGTCAAAACATTTTTTTGACGCGCCCTTTGCTATTATAGTCACCACGAAGAGAAAGATTGTCTCCATTGCTATTTTCATTACTTCGTATTTTCAATCACTATATATTGAGATTATAAGCTTATAGACGTTGTCTGTTTGTTTCTATGAAAAATAGATTCTACCTTTGCATCGTCAAACAATCAGAATGAATAACTAAACAAAATTAATACTACTATGAACACTGAAAACAAGAAATCCGTTAAAGGTACTCAAACTGAAAAGAACCTCATGATGTCATTCGCTGGCGAATCTCAAGCCCGCATGCGTTACACTTATTTTGCAAGCGAAGCCAAGAAGGAAGGCTTTGAACAGATTGCAGCCATCTTCCTTGAAACTGCAGAACAAGAACGCGAACACGCAAAGCGCATGTTCAAGTATCTTGAAGGCTGCATGGTAGAAATCACAGCAAAGTTCCCCGCTGGCGTTATCGGCACAACGGTTGAAAACCTCAAAGCAGCTGCCGCTGGTGAACACGAAGAATGGGCGCTTGACTATCCCGCCTTTGCAGACACAGCTGCCGCAGAAGGTTTCCCCCAGATTGCTGCAATGTATCGCAATATTGCCGTAGCAGAAAAGGCGCACGAAGAAAGATATCGTAAACTCGTGAAGAACATCGAAGAGTATGAAGTGTTCCGCAAGGACGGCAAGGTGTTCTGGCAATGCCGCAACTGTGGTTTCATCACCGAAAACATTGAAGCACCCAAGGCTTGCCCCGCATGCCTCCACCCACAAGCATACTTTGAAGTAATGAAGCAGAACTTCTAAATCGCGCAATTTTAGCATATTGTAAAAAAGAGTCCAACGAACCTACAACGAGGTCTGTTGGACTCTTTTCTTATGGGAATACGATGAGTGTTGTCTGCAATAGTTGTGAACCAGACGTCTTTAAACGTTTGAACTCAATACCTACATTCTCTGTGGTTTGTGCAAGTTGCACAGGGATTTTGGCCCCCTCCGAAATGCTCGTGCAACTTGCACTGGGGTTTTGGACCCCTCCGAAATGCTCGTGCAACTTGCACAGGGGGTTTGGACCCCTCCGAAATGCTCGTGCAACTTGCACAGGAGGTTTGGACCCCTCCAAAATGCTCGTGCAACTTGCACAGGAGGTTTTACTCTTCCAGAAATGCGAGACTAAAGATTGCAATAACGAGAGGTGCAAAAATCATGTCGTACAATTAAGCATCAATGTCCTCAATCTGTGGTATCGGATTTTTAGCACTTTGCTTCGCACCGAGGCGTTCAAGTTTATTACATGTCGTGATGATACTCTGTCCTCTATCGCAGAGTTTCTTACCTCCGTCCTCATAAGCTTCCTGCGCTTTTTCCAAAGCCTTACCTATAGTTTCATAATTTTTCATAAACTTCCCCACACGGTCGAGCATTTCATTTGCTAAGGAATAAACCTTTTCGTGATTCTGAGCCTGCTCTATCTGTCTCCAAGTAAGGTGAATCATGCGAAGTGCCGCAAAGAGAGTTTGCTCGTCGGCAATAAACACATTCATCTCCATCGCCTTGCGCCAGAGGTCGGGTTGTGCATTCAAAGCTGTCCACAAAGCCCCCGTGTGTGGCATGAACATAATGACGTAATCCATCTTCAGTTTTGGCGCTTGGATGTAGGAAGAATAGTCCTTCTTCGACAACTCCTTGACATGCTTTTGGATGCTGTCAATGTGCAACTTCAAGGCATCATGACGCGCCTCCTCTGTCTCCGCATTCACATAGTCCATAAACGCTGTGAGCGATACCTTCGAGTCGATGATAATCTCGCGATTGTCATCGAGATGCAAAATGACGTCAGGACGCAAGTAACCGCCCGTATCCGTCTTCACCACATTCCCCGCAGCATCGCGGATTACACATTCGCGTTCATAATGAATGCCACACTGCAGTCCCTGCGAATCCAGAAGTTCTTCCAACACACGTTCGCCCCAATTACCCTGCACCTTACTCTTGTGTTTAAACACTCGCGCCAATTCATCCGCACTCTGCTTTGCCTCAGCGCTATGCTTCATCATATTCTCCAGATTCTCCTTCATCGCCGCACTGAGTTCCGTCTGCTTCAGGGTGCTCTCGCTCATCGTCTGCTTCATCTTCTCAATCGTTTCACGCAAGGGCGTCACAATCTGCCCCAAGTTCGTATTGCTTGATTCCGCAAACTCCTTCTGTCGCTGCTTCAACATGTCGTCGGTAGCCGTCTTGAGTTGTGCCGACACCTTCGCCATCATTTCCTCAAACCGATCTTGTTGCGCCTTCAATGCCTGTTCATGATTGCGCTCTTGAATGGCCAAGAGATTTTTTGAATCCGCCTTTACCTGCTCCATGCGCTCCTCATAATCCGCCTTAGCAGTCAGCAACTGTTGTTGCAAATTGCTTATTTGCGTTTGTGCATTACTACGCTCACTCTCCAGTTGCCACTTCTGTTGTTCTATCGTTGCAAGAAGTCCCTGATTCTTGAGTTTTAATAACACAAAACCAAGTATTCCCCCCAATAGCAAACTGGCAATAATTGCTAGAATCAGTTCCATTGTATAGTTCTTGTATTTATATAAAATCTCAAGTGGTATTTACTTCACCACTTCGCCCTTCCAGGAGAGGATGCCTTCGGAGAGTTCGGTTACTTGGAGTCCAGCGTTGGTCATACGCTCGGCAGCGAGTTTGCTGCGGCGACCACTACGGCAATAGACGGCGACGGGGCGGTCGGGGTTGAGCGTTGCGATTTGGGTGTCAAAGTCTGCGGATTTGACGTCTATGTTTACGGCACCAGGAATGTGGCCTTCGCTAAACTCTTCGGGAGTGCGTGCATCTACGAGTTGCACATCCTTGTTGGCAATGACTTCGGCAAATTGCAGAGCATCTACGGATTTAAATGCTGTGTTTGACTGACAACCTACGAGTGAGGTTGCGGCAAGGAGAAAGGAGAAAAGTTTTTTCATAGTTTCAAGAAATGTAGTTTTTTCTGGGTTAATATCTAATTAGAGCGCCGCCACCTCTCGCGTGCGGAAGGATTCGCGGGCCTTGCGGACGTATGATTTGATAACGTCTTCGGGGAAGGTGGTGGTGCGCACGTAGGCGCGGGTGAGTTCGGGGTATTTGGCAAGGGCAGTGGCAAGAAACCAGGCTACAGCCATGCGCACGTAGTAGGGTTGCGGTCCTTGCGCTGTGCCTTGTTGGGCAATCTTGGGTTTGCCTTTGGCGTATTGATACTCGGAAATGATTTTCTCAAAGCGGAGCGATTCAAGTTGCTCGAAGATGCGTGGTAGCCATTCCTCAGTCAGGAAATAGGTCATGGCAACGACGATAGCGAAGCGCACTTCAAATTCGCGTGTGGAGCAGAAATAGAGTTGAAGGAATGCCCAAAGTTCGCGTTTATCGACCTTGCCCATCCACTTGGCGTGGGCGCAGTAGGAGTCACAGACCGCCCAATTGTCCATCACGGGGACATACTTGGAGAGCATCTTGAGGCGGTCGGAAAGACTGCACTTTTCAAGATTGATGAGGTAACCCCAAACGACGGTTTCTTCATAACAAAGTGTGTCACTCGCAACTGTCTCGAAATCGTGAATCACCTCTGCCCCACCCTGACAAACTTTGCGCTCACCATTGGGAAATACTACCGCTCCCCCAAGGCGCGAAAGTTGGCGTGCCACCTGTTTCATTTCAGGAGCATGAAGTCCGAAACCTGACGCGAAGGCAGGGCATTCACAACGCGTAGATGCCCATCGCGATAGCGTGTGTCAGTGCGAAAGCGTTCGCTGATTAAGGGGGTGAGGTGGGAGATAATCATGTGGAGGAATGTTTGGAGAGATTTATTGCAGAGCAGACACGGGGGAATGCGTTACTTCTACTTTTTCCGTCCTGCATCAATGCGCAAGAAGATAAACAGCAGGATGGTGAATCCCCAAAGCGATGAACCGCCATAACTGAAGAAAGGCAAGGGGATACCGATGACGGGAGTGAGACCGATGACCATCCCAATGTTGATAAAGACATGGAAGAGCAATATGCTCAACACACAATAACCATAGACACGAGCATAGGTATGAGTTTGGCGTTCGGCAAGGTAGAGCAGTCGCAAAATGAGCGCCAAGAAGAGGAGCAAGACGGTTGAAGAACCTATAAAACCTTGCTCTTCGCCAACGGTACAGAAGATGAAGTCGGTGTCTTGTTCGGGAACGTACTTGAGTTTCGTTTGTGTGCCGTTCATAAATCCTTTTCCTCCAAATCCTCCCGACCCAATAGCAATCATACTTTGGTTGACATTGTAACCGGCTCCGGCATTATCCGTAACGACTCCGAGCAACACTTGAATACGAATCTTCTGGTGGGGTTGGAGGTGATCCAATGCAAAATTAGCGGAATAAAGAAAGCCTAGCGACCCCATCGTAAACAACCCGATATAGAAGTAGGGCATCAAACGCTCGCGCAACGCATGGTAAGCAAGATAGAAGAAGGTTCCCAACAATACAATTACGAACGCAAGGGAAACATCAAAAGGAACAACCACCAATGAGAATAAAACAGAGGCACCTACCACGGCGACACCCGTCCAAAAGATGCGCCAGGCATGGATGGTCTGTTTGCAAAAAACGAGAATCATGCCAATGGTGAACAACCATATTAGCATCATGACGGAAAAGTCGCCCACCATGGCCAACGTACCCTCAAGCGGCACCTCAGCAAAACGTATGCCCACAACGAAATAAAGCACCGCTGCAAAAGCCGTAAAGAGAAATACCCCAGGCATTCCCTCACGATAAAACACGAGGAAAAAGGCGGCATAAACAAGTGCCGACCCCGTCTCCTTCTGCATGATGATCAACCCCATCGGGAGCAGCACAATGAGCGAGGCCTTGAGCAAGTTGCGCATCTTATTGAGCGTAAAACCATACTGCCCGCAAAGTTTCGCAACAGCCAATGCGGTGACACACTTGGCAAATTCTGCGGGTTGCAGATTTACAGGACCTAGCGACAACCACGAACGCGACCCCTTAATGTCTTTTGCTAAAAAAGGTGTTACCAATAGCAGAATCATCGTAACGACGTACAACAGGTCGGTGAGTTGATCGAAATATTGGTCGTCCATTAACAAGAGTACCAACCCTATGGCGAGCGCAAGGCCCATCCACACAATTTGCTTGCCTGAGCGCGTTGCAAAGTCAAAGAAATCCGTATCACCAATTTCATGACTCGCACCACAAATAGAAAACCACCCGAAGACCATCAAGACAAGGTATAACACGACCACCACCCAATCGGCTGAAAGGGCGGAACTCTTGAGATATCTATCGTTCCTGTTTACCATAATGAATTGTGCGTTGCTGCATCGCATCCGCCTTTATCTTTGAAGATTCGGAAAGTTCACCATTTAAATATTGCTCCATAATAAGACTGCCAATAGGCACACCGTAAACGGCACCGTAACCACCATTTTCGACATAGACAGAAACGGCAATTTTGGGATTATCCATCGGTGCAAATCCCATGAATACGGAGTGGTCTTGACCACGGTTTTCGGCAGTTCCCGTTTTTCCGCACACCTCAATACCTGGAATCGCAGCAGCGCGGCAGGTACCTCCCGTCACGGCTGCTCGCATGCCTTCAACAGCGTAGTCGTACCACTTTCGATCCACCATCGTGTAACGAGGTGTGGTATACACAGAGTCTAATTGGGCATCCTGAATCTCCTTCACCACATGGGGCACGTAATAGTGCCCACGATTGGCTATCGTTGCCGCAAGGTTGGCAATTTGCAAGGGAGTAGCCGTCACTTCGCCCTGCCCAATGGAGATGGAGATTACCGTCAGCGCATTCCATACCCCTTTGTAGGCCTTATCGTAATATTGCGCATTCGGAATCATCCCGCGTTTCTCGCCAGGGAGGTCGATGCCCAACGTGTAACCAAATCCCATTTCTACAAGATGGTCTTTCCAGCGCGTCATCGCGTCTTGAACCGTAGGATACTTCGAACGATTGGAGAACATGCGCAACAGATTCCAACAGAAGTAGGCATTACAACTCGTAGCAATAGAAGGCACCAAGGGAATGGGCGCAGCATGAGCGTGACATCCGAGATGCAGACCAGCATAATGGAACCCCATGTTACAGGGGAAACCGATTTCGGGCGTGATGCTTCCCTCTTGCAGACCGATGAGCGACTGCGTGAGTTTAAAAGTTGACCCCGGAGGATAGGTTCCCATAATGGCGCGATTCAGCAAAGGTTTCATGGGGTCGGCAGAAAGTTTGCGGTGCATTTTTCCGCGATCGCGCCCCACCATGATGCGAGGGTCGTAAGACGGTGACGAGGCCATGCAGAGCACTTCTCCCGTAGCGGGTTCGATGGCA
>CALCHM010000084.1 GCA_937901345.1 uncultured Prevotella sp.
TACCACGCGTTCTGGATTGCTCACTGCCCCACTACGCGCACGCTTCGGCATCAATCTTCACCTCGAATATTATGATGCGGCAACGCTCCAGAAGATTGTTACGCGCTCGGCCAACTTGCTTGGTGTGAAGATTGACGGACGTGCGGCAGCCGAAATTGCAGGACGTAGTCGTGGCACGCCGCGTATTGCCAACTCACTGCTGCGCCGCGTACGCGATTTTGCCCAAGTAAAGGGAAATGGAAATATCGAACTCGACATCGCCCGCTATGCCCTCGAAGCACTGAACATTGACAAGTACGGTCTTGACCAGATAGACAACAAGATTCTGACCACGATCATTGACAAATTTAAGGGAGGTCCCGTAGGCATTACCACCATCGCTACGGCTGTTGGCGAAGATGCCGGCACCGTGGAAGAAGTTTATGAACCCTTCCTTATCAAAGAAGGTTTTATACACCGCACTCCTCGCGGACGCGAAGTCACCGAATTGGCCTACCGACACCTCGGACGCGCTCCTCAAGCAGGATCGCCCATCATGCCCACTCTCTTCGACTTTCCCGATGAAGCATAAACAACCATAAGAACAAAAGGACTGGCACTCACCATGCGCCACACCTTTTGTTCTTATGACTTTTTTATGCAGACAAATCTGTTTTCATATCCCCACATACAACAATTTTCCGCATATACATGGAAAAAAAGGGACATGCGACCATTAAAAACAAACTCAGTAGCACGGAATTAGAAAATTTATCCGTACTTTTGCGCCTATTATGCGCACGTTTGTGCCCTTGACTGAACAATCCAGTGATAAATATATAATTTTTAAACACACACTATCCGATGAATGTGATTACAAAATCTGTTACTCTCGCTGACGGACGCACCATCAGCATTGAAACAGGAAAACTCGCAAAGCAAGCCGATGGTAGCGTAATGCTCCGTATGAACAACACCATGTTGCTTGCTACTGTTTGCGGTGCTAAGGATGCTAATCCCGGCACCGATTTCATGCCGCTCCAATGCGACTATAAGGAAAAATATTCCGCAGCAGGCCGTTTCCCCGGTGGGTTCACCAAGCGTGAAGGTCGTGCGTCTGATTATGAAATCTTGACCAGCCGTCTCGTTGACCGTGCACTCCGTCCCCTTTTCCCTGGCGACTACCATGCCGAAGTGTATGTTAACATCATTCTATTCTCTGCCGATGGCGTAGATCAGCCAGATGCACTTGCAGGTTTTGCTGCTTCTGCCGCACTTGCTTGTACAGACATCCCCTTCGAAGGTCCCATTTCTGAAGTTCGCGTAGCACGCATCAATGGCGAATACGTTATCAACCCCACCTTCGAACAAATGAAGGAAGCGGATATGGACCTCATGGTGGCTGCAACGATGGACAACATCATGATGGTAGAAGGCGAAATGGACGAAGTTCCCGAATCTGCCCTCCTCGAAGCACTCAAGACTGCTCACGAAGCGATCAAGCCCATGTGTCAACTCCAGATTGACCTCATGAAGGAACTCGGCACTGACGTGAAGCGCGAATACTGCCACGAAGTTAATGATGAAGACCTTCGTAAGTTGTGCCACGAGCAATGCTACCAGAAGTGTTACGACATCACAAAGAGCGCACTCGAAAAGCATGCACGCCTCGAAGCGTTCGAAGCGGTACGTGAAGCATTCAAGGAAGAATACGCTGCCGCTCATGCAGAACTCTCTGCTGAAGAACTCGAAGAAAAGAACGACCTCATCAACCGTTACTACCACGATGTAGAAAAGGACGCTATGCGCCGTTGCATCCTCGATGAAGGCATCCGCCTCGATGGTCGTAAAACTACCGACATCCGCCCCATCTGGTGTGAAGTAGATCCCCTTCCCATGCCTCACGGTTCTTCTATCTTCACACGCGGTGAAACGCAGTCGCTCTCTACTTGTACACTCGGCACCAAACTCGACGAAAAGATGGTTGACGACGTGCTCGACAAGAGTTACCAGCGCTTCCTCCTTCACTACAACTTCCCTCCCTTCTCAACAGGCGAAGCAAAGGCACAACGTGGCGTAGGACGTCGTGAAATCGGTCACGGTCACCTCGCATGGCGCGGTTTGAAGGGTCAGATTCCCGCAGAATTCCCCTACACAGTGCGCGTAGTGAGCGACATCCTCGAATCTAACGGTTCTTCTTCAATGGCTACAGTTTGCGCCGGCACACTCGCACTTATGGATGCTGGTGTTCCCATGAAGGCTCCCGTAAGTGGTATCGCAATGGGACTCATCAAGAACCCCGGAGAAGACAAGTATGCCGTACTCTCTGACATCCTCGGTGACGAAGACCACCTCGGAGATATGGACTTCAAGACAACAGGTACACTCAAGGGACTTACCGCAACACAGATGGACATCAAGTGTGATGGTCTCTCTTACGAAATCCTCGAAAAGGCACTCGCTCAGGCTAAGGCAGGACGTGAACACATCCTCTCTTGCATGATGGAAACAATGAGCGAACCCCGCGCAGAACTCAAACCCCACGTTCCCCGCATCGAAGCATTCGACATTCCCAAGGAATTCATCGGTGCTGTTATCGGTCCTGGCGGTAAGATCATTCAGGGTATG
>CALCHM010000085.1 GCA_937901345.1 uncultured Prevotella sp.
CAACGCCGGCAAGGGCTTGTACATTGTGAACGGCAAGAAGGTAATAATGAAGTAGTCTGACAACTTTATTCGGTAACGATAGGATTTATTCGTAACCATAAATAAAGAAACCGTTTTAGAAACGCGCTCCCGAAATGTGTGGGGCGGACGTTTCTAAAACGGTTTCTTTATTTCCAGTTTCCCTATCGGTGGAAACGGAAGTTACTTGATGTGCACCTTTCTGCCTGTCGTGTTGCCTGCAAACTCTGGAGCATAGGTGCAGGTGATTGTTGCAATGCCCTGCTCGTAAGTGCCAGTGCGGTCGGTGTGGAGTGCTTCCACGATGGTGTACGTACCCTTGGGGAGTTTATCAACATAGAAATCTGCGGCATTATCGGTCACCACGCGATAGCATCCCACGCCTTGTTGCCATGAATAACCACTTAACGGAACTACAGGTTCGGCACATGCCGGACGCGGTAAACTGAGGCGCACGAGGTCAAAATCGCGCGAAGCAACGATGGTTGCCACTTGGCGCAAGGGAAGCGTGGGATCCATGGGTTCGTTAACCGCCAGTTCTTGCCACACACCATTGCGCTTCACTTCCAATCGCAACGAAATCTTCAATCCGCTATCGAATTGCTCTACTTCAGACAACGGGAGCGAATACGAGGCGCGTGCACTGCCATACAATAACTGAGGGCGTTTTGATGACATCGTTGCATGGGGAACACACACTGCAATCGTATCCTGACACGCGTCAATGCTCACAACCCTTGCCGTATCACTGGTTGCTACCTGCAAGGTGCGGTAAATGCCGTTGCGCGTTGCCGTCATAGGAGTGAGGGAGTTCTCATTGGGGAACTGGATTCTCGCCGTATCACCCTCGCACAAGCAAAGTGCAAAGACGGCATCAGCAGTAGCACGCGAGGTTTCCCATTGCTGTGTGCGCCTGGACTGGAGCAACCATTGCTGCATGCGTTTCACCAAGTCCGCATTGCCCACGGCATGAAAAGCCTCTATCACTGCCGTCTGCGTAGGAATGCGATAGGAGTTATACGTCATTGTAGCCTTCGGGGCGTCAAAGTATGCTCCCATCTCTGGTGATTCAACCAAATATTCTTGCACACTTCTAAGCAGCAAGTCGGCAGCAGCCTTCTCTCCATGCTGTCGTAACACCCTACTCATTACGGCCTTGCCATAAAGCGAATAGTGTGCATTCATGTTTGCCGCCTTGGAGAGGAAATAGCGACATGCCGCCGTTGTGTCGGCCTTTAAATAAGCACACGCATCCAAATAGCGTAAGGGAAGTTCGCCCAGGGAGAGTTTGCACCCTGTCTTTTGCTCCTCTGTCTCCATCTCCTGACGCATACGCTCCATCTTTTCGTGCATGTAGCGCAGCGATTGGTTGGCTGTTTCCTGCAATGTGTGCTTACCTACGAGCGCTTCTAAACGTGCCAAAAGTAGGAGTATTTCGTTTGTGATAAACGTGCTCTCATGCATACCGTCAAACCATGACCAGGCGCCATTCTTGAGTTGTTTTTGACGTAAAACTGCAGCTGCCTCATCACGAAGTAATACAGCCTTTTCGGTGTCAAATTCAGGGAGTTCCATTCCGCTTTCGTGGAGGTATAAAGCAATTGAAAGCGCATAGTATCTGCGTGCCCAATCGTCAATGCTGTAGACGGGCGCAACGGAAAGTGACGCAAGCGCTTGTGCGGCAGCATAAAGTGCATGGGGAGTCACGTTTATCGTCAGTTGTGGATTACGAAGGGCGAGGGTATCCGTCCAAAGGGTGTCTAAATCATAGGTGTGCACCGCTCCATCCGAGAAGGAGAACGGCAAATTGCGCACGACATCTACACGATTAGAAAGAATGGGAATGCGGTGCACCTCACCATCCGCAAAGTCCTCACCTTCTATGCTTACTTGACATGCTATGGCTTGGGGCATTGCCAACCCTTTTTCAGCCATACTCTCAGCGGTCAACGCGGGTAAATAAATCTGAAAAGAAACGCTTCCATTGTCCACGGTAAAGGAGTCCGTCGTTTGTGAGAACACTGTGTTTGTCTCTGCATCAAAGCAGGTGGCAACGTAGCGCCCTTTCACCATGTCTGAGCGTAAACTGCGCACAACGATGGGCAGTGTCAATTGGTCGCCTTCTCTCATAAATCGCGGTGCGTTAACGCTTACGGTCACCGACTTTTGCGCCACCACCATGGTGTCTATCAAGATGTGCCGCATGTTGCGATCGTGAGCGAATGCCGTGAAGTTCCACGTTGTCAATTGCTCTGGAAGGGTAAAGTTCATCTCCACCATTCCGTCTTCATCCGTTTGTAACAATGCATCCATGAAAGCGACCTCATCGAAATGTTCACGCAAGGGCACAATTTGAGGTGTCGCCGCATCTGTCGTTCCCTGAGCGTCTGCAACGTCCTCAGTCACGATGACCACCTCACGAAGGGTGTTATCAGATGAACCCTTCAATCGGATTTGCTGCTGCATGTTGGGAGCGGCAATCCTAAATTCGCGAACCGCTCCATTTTCTAGCAGTGGGTTCCAAGAAGAGAACTCAACAGCATCAACCTGCTGCCCCGACCACTTTTTAGCGTAGTAGAGCGCCACGCGATTTCCGAAAAATGCCTGTCCGTAAGGCCTTACAAAATAAGGCGCCTTGTAGGGAGATGCATGCCAGCGATTATGTGCCAAAGCATCTAACGACGCATCATAAAGGCGAGCAATGAGAGCGATGCGAGCAGGCGTACCGTCAGGATGCGTCATGCGGAGCTGCCACGTTTCCGCTTGCCCTGGTTGCAAACGATTGCGGAAGGTTTTCCATGACATCTTGAGACGCAAGTCGGGTTGTGGGCGCTTAAGTCGTATCATGCGTTGGTGAAACGCCCCCTTGACAAGAGCAGTGAAGCACACCGTTGCGCCCTCGCCATAAATGGTGTCGTAAGAAAGGGAGAAACGGTGCACACCTTCCGAAAGGGTGAGGGTTTCGAAGGAAATCATCTCTCCCTTATGACTCACAACGTCTTTGAACAACGTGATTTGGGGAAGCGCAGTACCTACAAGCACGACCTTTTCGGACGCGCTAGTTTCGATTTCTTCTGAAATAAAGAATGCGGGTGCCTTTTCTGGAAGCACCTCAGACTTTTCGCTTAGCAACACGAATGTGCGCGTCAGGTTTCCTCCTGAAGGTGTTTCTGCCATTAAGGTATAAACGCCATCTCGCAATCGGTCCCAACCTGACGGCGTGAAGGGAGCGTTGGCAGGACTTTTTTGTATCCACACTAAGGAGTCGCACGCGTTGTAAAGACACACCGTCACGGGGTTGTCTATCTTCACCGCAAGATGGTTTGTGTGGTGAAAAAGGAGTTGCGGAAGTTGTTCTTTCACCACCAGTTCTGGCACAACTGCTTCTAATGTCACAGCGTTGTCACGCACGGGGATGTAAAGTTGTTGGGTCTGCGTTGCGCCATCATCTCCCCTAACAGCGATATTCACACGATAACTTTGATAGTGGGGGCGCCACAAAGCGGTTTTCGTTTCTCGCTGCTTCAGCACAAGGGGGAACGTGAAAACGCCCTGGGCATCTGTGTGAACCACTCCTTCTATGGGTTTGTTGGGAACACCTCGGAAGGGTGTGGGTTCGGTGATGGTGTAACGCACCAGCGCGTTGACCATGGGTTGTAAGGTTATCGTCGCAACCTTACCGCTCACTTGCAGCGTGTCGCCCCAAGTATAAGCGACTGTTTGGGGATGAAAATCCACCGTAAACGTCTGTCGCTTGTAAGCACCAACACTAAAATTGGCACCACCTTCTACAGGGATTTCCGCTTTCTTTCCGAGGGTGTCGGCATGGTGCACTTGAAAGTAGAAGCGCCCCTCTTGTTGGTCGGAGGGCAGTTCAAATGCTGCGCTGAAGCGTCCGTAGGCATCGGTTTGCACTTGAAGCGTTGCCACGTCTGTTGTTTGTCCCCGTTTCTGGAGTTTTACCACCACCACCACGTTTGCGTCTACACGGAGCGAGTCGTCCGTTTGGGTGTATAAAATGCCCGCTAGGTGCACCGTTTGTCCAGGACGGAAGATTGTGCGATCGAGAAATAATTGCGCACGTTGTTGCTGGCGTTGCTCATTTCCGTGATAACTACGATTGGACAGATTTAGGCAAAACGGTTTGCTACAAGAATCTCCAGGAAGCAAGATTTGGAAATCAATCCAGTGCGAGGCTGTTGCACTTTCGTTGCTCGCAGTTTCAAATACATCTTTCAGATGCAACCATTGTTCGCCCTTCGTAACGCGCCACATGCGTTGGGGTGTTTCTTTCGTTGCCACTCTTACCACGGAGAAATCCTGAATGGGCATGCCCGTCTGTGCATCAAGCGCCTTGATGCGACATGCCCCATTCCCTGGCGTAAAGATATAGGGTGCAACTCTACTGCAGTGGAACACACTCGAAGCTGTTTCGCCTCCAGCATGTTTCAACACGAGTTTATATGCTCCAGGGTGTGGCAAGGTTAGCGCAAGTGTGTCATATTGCAGGCGCCAACGCTCGGTTTTTGGAAACTGCATTTTGAGAGTCTCGATGCGCTGAAGTAGCGTATCGCCATCAGCGGTGCAGCGATGGAGTTCAAAGGTTGCTTGATGCAGGTTATTGGCCTGTATCGCTAGTTGCATGGGGATATTTGGATAGCATAGCGCATGGGTACCTACGAGGTCGAGTTTGGGTTGTTCCAATTGCGCCACCACGGCCTTGATGCGCTTGGCATCTGGATGCTTTCCATATTTCGCGAGCCCCTTACGTGCCAGGGTCACGACATGTTGGCGCATCTTGTTATCCGTGAGATTGGCCTGATGGTAGCATTGCTCTACCCACGTGGCATAGGCAATCGCATTTTCGGGCACCTCGGCATAACGATGCACTACGCTTTCAGCATCTTCGTAACGCAACGCCAAACGTATGGCGGCGGCATAACGTTGCTGAGAGCGGTAAAAGGTTTCTGCGCGTTGGCAAAGGTGCGTGCGTTCGTCCTCCGAAAGCGGCAACTTGTCGAGGCAATCGAAGATGAACAAGTGAAGCACGTCGTTGCCAAATTCCGCAGCATGTGTGCCCTGTTTGACCATAGGTTTAAGTGCCTTTGCTTTAAGGGCATGGAAGCGCTCCATGTTGCTCAACGCCATGAGGAGTTGTTGCGTATATTGGCGCCGCACATCGTAGTTAAAAGTTGGAGTCTCAGCCAGAGTCTTCGCCCAATAAGCACTCCAAAAGATGCTATCAGCGGGTGAGGAGATGCGCTGAATTCTGTGTGCTATGCGTTCTCGATTAGCCTGCAGACTATCGGGCGAAATGGTTCCCCACAGGCGCATTTGCACCATTTGCGCCATCAGTTCTTGCGTCAGATCGCCCTTTCTCGCCGCACGTTCGGAAAGAACAGTGGTCCAATGAATTGCCTCACGAGGCAAATCGGACGCAACGGCACGCTCCATCCGCTTCCACAGGGTGGAGTAAGATTGAGCAGAAAGCAAAATGGTGACGCTTAGGAAGAGCAGTGTGAAGACGGTTCGAATGGCATTCATAGGGCGTTAGATTTGTTTTCGGCAAAAGTAATATCAATTCTTGAGAGGCGCAACGACTGGTATTTTAAAAAAGTTTAATCGACTTGTAAGATACCACCTACTACAGAGATTTACAAACTAGCGAAATTTGGGATTTGGTTTTTCATAAGTTCAAGAATTTAGGGAGGAATAACTTGGGTTATGAATATATGAGCGTTTTCAGGGATAGCACCGAAGTGGCAACCGTGAAAACCGTCATTTTGATGCGTAGCACCGCAGTTGTTGGCGGGAAAATGAGCGTTTTGAAGGTGAAAACCACGGTTTTTTGCCGAAAATGGCCATTTTGAGCATTTTTACCATGGTTTTTTGCCGAAAATGAGCGTTTTGAGCATTTCCACCGCGGTTTTTTTCAGAAAATGAGCATTTTGGAGGTTTCCACCGCGGTTTTCAGCAGAAAATGACGATTTTCCCTATTTCCACCGCGGTTGACGACCGAAAATGGTCATTTTGAGCAAAACCACCACGGTAGACGGCCGAAAATGGTCATTTTGAGCAGAACCACCGCGGTTGACGGCCGAAAATGGTCATTTTGAGCAAAACCACCACGGTTGACGACCGAAAATGGTCATTTTGAGCAAAACCACCACGGTTGTCGGCCGAAAATGGCCATTTTGAGCAAAACCACCGCGGTTGACGGCCGAAAATGGTCATTTTGAGCAAAACCACCGCGTTTTTTTACATGTGAGAAACGAAAAAGAGGGAACACTCGCGCGAATCGGAGTGTACCCTCTTGATTTCTTTAAAACGGCGACCATTCGGAATGCCTTGTTAACGTGTCCGTTCGTTCATCATTTCATTGCGCAAACGGAGTGCCTGATTTTCCTCTGCCTCCATGATTTCGCGTTCACCAGGTCCCTTGTCGTTAATGCCACAAAGGTGGAGGATGCCGTGAATAATAACGCGATGGAGTTCTTCTTCATAGGTAGCACCGACATCCTCAGCGTTCGTGCGTACGGTGTCGAGCGAAATAAACAGGTCGCCACTGATCTTGTTGCCCTCGGTGTAGTCGAAGGTGATGATGTCCGTGTAGTAATCATGCTGAAGGAATTCGCGGTTGACCTCCAGAATTTTTTCATCGTTAACAAAGATATACGCAATGGCGCCACATCGCTTGCCATGTGCCTTGGCTACGGCATTCACCCAAGCGGTGGTTGCTACTTGATCTATATCAGGGAGGGAGAGATTGATGCTGTCGTAAGTAATCATATGTGGTTATGAAATGGAAAGTTATGAAGTGATAGGTCATCAGGTTATGAGGTTTAAAGGATTGCATCTCCTCATAACTAGAAAGAGAATTACTTTAAAAGATTAGGCAATAATATAGGAGTTGACCCAAGAACTTTAACAGACCCCCTCCGCAACTAA
>CALCHM010000086.1 GCA_937901345.1 uncultured Prevotella sp.
TGCGGACGGGACTCGAACCCGCGACCCCATGCGTGACAGGCATGTATTCTAACCAGGCTGAACTACCGCACCAGAAGTTTTCTGAACCGTTGTTCCTTGTTTGCGAGTGCAAAGGTACAACAAAATTCTAAATTGACAAGAGTTGAGCGCGATTTTTTAAAGAAAAAGTTGAAAAAAACTGATGTTCTCATATTCTTCACCGTTGAAGTGCCAACTAGGAAGTGTTGCTGTTTGATGATAACCTGCTGAAATGAAGGTGGTTTGAGACTTTTGATTGTTTTTCTCAGAAATGTAGGCGTAAAGCATGCGAAGATGTATTTTTTTTCTTGCATATTGTGCTAATTGCTTTAGCGCAGCAGTTCCATAACCTTTATTTTGTTCGCCCTGAAGTAATGCGATTGCCACTTCTGCTCTGTTATGGATGGGGGAAAAGTCAAATAAATCTATGATTCCAATCGCTTCGTTGGTGTTGCTTTTGCAAATAATGAGGCGTAACGTTCCTGATTGGTAGAGGTCGTTGGGTTGTTCGGCGATGTATTTTTTTAGTGCGAAGCGCGAATAGGGTTCTAGATTGCTGTTTACTGCCCACAATTCGGGAGCATTCTCTATGGTGTAGAGCAAATCCAAGTCTTCGGGTTCGAGAGCGCGTAGATATATGGGCATGGTGTTGTGGTTATTGGGATGGTTGTTCAGAAATAGATCATATTGTCGCCAATGTCAACCAGTTTTCCGTGATTGTCTACATCATCACGAATGCGGAATGTGCTAAGTTGTTCTGTCTCTTTTAAAGAACACCGAGATGAACATTCCGAAGCGTTTTCTTGTTGGTTGCAAAGAATCTTATTTTTTGCGATGAGTCCTTATTTCCTATCGGATAAATTAAGGGTATTCCTATTGAATCAATAAAAGATAACCTTAATTAATAATGAGGTTCCTTTTCATGGATAAAGATTCCCCTTAATTAATAAAAGATCTCTCCGCCAGTGATGAGTTTTCCCGTTTTTGCCGAGAAGCGTGCCATGTTTGTTTTATGTTCAGACTTTTCAAACAAGTGGAGCGTTTCTTCTGTGGTGTAAACGTCTGCGTCAACAATGATATTCTTGATGTGTGGGGGTAGGTTGAGTGATTTTATTGACGTGATATGCTCTTCTGTTATGTGGTCAATTTGAAACTGCCATTTTTCGGCAATAACTTGGAGTTCTTCAAAATGTTGTTTCGTTCCAAGGAATGCAAATTGAAGTTCCTCTTCCTTTTGAGGGAATAGATTGCTAAATTGTTGTTGGATTAATGCAATGAGCGCACGGAAGATGATGGCGCACTTGATAGGGAAGGTTATGAGTCCGCTAAGATTGCCATAATGTTTTCGGAAGAAGATGAGCATGGCTTCATAAAAGACGTGGACATAGCGATATGAACTCTTCTGTGTGCTTTCACCTTTGTAATGAAGTATCGGGAGCGGCAGGTAGAAGTTTTGGAACCCTTCTTTTAGAATACGGTAAGAGAGGTCAATGTCTTCGCCATACATAAAGAACTCTTCGTCGAAACAACCGCATGTTTCAAGTGCCTGACGACTAACGAACATGAATGCTCCAGAAATGATTTCGATGTTTGCTGGTTGCTCCTTGTCGAGGTAACTCATGTAGTAGTGGGCAAAGGTGCGTGATTTAGGAAACAGTGCTGTGAGTCCTAACATCTTGCAACAGGCAACCCACGGTGTAGGAAGTCCACGGCGTGATTCCTTAGCAAAGTGTCCGTCTTCGCCAAGCATTTTTACACCTAATGCACCAAATTTTTCTTGTTTTTCGGCAAACTGGAAACATTTGTCCAAGGTGTTGTTGGCAATGAGGGTGTCGGGGTTTAAGAAGAGTATGTACTTTCCCTTCGCTATGTGTACCGCCTGATTGTTGGCCCGTGAGAAACCCACGTTTCTGGCATTGGCAATAAGGTGCAGGTTGGGGAAATCGGTCTTCGGAAATTGCTCTTGCAAGTATGCTACAGAATTGTCCGACGATGCATTGTCGACTACAAATACTTCTGCCTCCATTCCGGCCGTGGCGATAGCGTCAAAGACGGAGTGGAGGCACTGTTCGATGTAATACTTTACATTGTAGTTGACAATGATAATGGAGAGTTGCACGGAGTCTTTAATATATTAAATGTGTGGACTAAGGTGGCGTTTATTGCTTGCTAGGCCAACAAAAGATGGCACCAATGAGCGTAATGATAAGACTGTATTTTGCCGATTCGTTGAATGTCCCTCCATAATATATAATGAGGTTGGTGAATACGGCGCTAAAGATGATGCCTATACGACGTCCGTTCCACTTGAGGTAGGCCAGACGTTTGGCTTCATGGTCTCCTTCGGTGAATGTTTTGTCTTGCTTTTCCTTTTTGGTGACTTGCATCGCGAAAAATACCCCACCAAGAGTAGCGATGAGCGAAACAAGACTCATAACATAATCCGTACTGGGATTAGAGGGAATAAAACCGATGGGTAAAATATGTTCTTCAAACAAAAGGGCGAGAATGCCCAATGAGATGCAGAGCGCTATAAAGAGTGTACGCATAGTAATATTGTTTGCTATGAAAATAAGGTGTTGCTAATTTAAGATGGTGCGATTAATAATGGAGCGTCCAAGGGTAACTTCGTCGGTATATTCGAGGTCGTCGCCAACGCTTACTCCACGTGCCAATACGGAGAGGCGTACGCCACTTCCTGCAATTTTGCGTTGGATGTAAAAGTTGGTCGTGTCGCCCTCCATTGTGGGGTTTAGTGCGAGGATGATTTCTTCAATCCCTCCCCCTGCCACACGATCTACTAGCGATTGGAGTTCCAAGTCGTTGGGTCCGATACCGTCCATGGGAGAAATAACGCCGCCTAACACGTGATACAATCCGCGGTACTGCCCGGTGTTTTCAATCGCCATGACGTTCTGAATGTTTTCTACCACGCAAATCGTTGAGCGGTCGCGTTGCGGATTGGCGCAAATGTCACACTCCTCGGTGTCTGAGATGTTATGGCACGTGTGGCAATATTTCACTCCATCCACAAGGTCGATTAAACTCTTGCTCAACAGGTGCACCTCCTTAGCTTCGCGACGCAATAAATGCAGCACAAGACGCAATGCCGTTTTGCGCCCAATGCCGGGGAGTTTGGATATTTCTGAAACCGCTTGTTCGAGCAAGCGCGAAGGATATTGTTGCTGCATGGGTTAGTGAAACATGCTAAAGAGAAGAATAAGCGATGAAATGTGTCCGAGTTAACTTCGCGTTCATTTTTTGACGATAAAATGAGTCCTTAATTGCTTTGCGCTCATTTTTTTTGAATAATATAGGAGTTGCCCCAAGAACTTTAACAGACCCCCTCCGCAACTAAAGTT
>CALCHM010000087.1 GCA_937901345.1 uncultured Prevotella sp.
CACTCTTACACAACTTTAGAGGGTGTGCCGAAATTTTGCATTTCGATACACCCTCTTCTATCTAATCTTTGTACACATCTCAACTTGGGTGGCCTGAATCAAAGGTTGCTGACCAACGGGAGACATGGACCAACCAGTCCTGAATAGTAGCTTTTGGTGTTAGTGATGAAAACCATTTTGCTTTATTTGCTCTCTGGCTTGTTTCAGCAAGTCACTTGCAAAGACAAAATTAATGAGTGCGTCATTGTTGGCATTGACGACTTCCGTGTTTTTGCCTTCCCAACTCTTGTGTCCGTCATTAATATATATAATGTGCTGGCCAATCCCCATTACGGAGTTCATGTCGTGGGTGTTGATGATGGTTGTGGTGTTAAATTCTTTTGTGATGTCGCTGATGAGTGCATCAATAACGAGCGATGTCTTAGGGTCAAGCCCCGAATTGGGTTCGTCGCAAAAGAGATAGCGAGGATTGAGCGCAATTGCGCGTGCTATGGCTACACGTTTTTGCATACCGCCCGAAAGTTCTCCGGGATATTTCTTTTCGGCATCAAGCAAGTTGACATGATCCAAGCAAAAGCGTGCGCGGCGCATGCGTTCTTTTACACTGTCGGGTGAAAACATGTCAAGGGGGAACATCACGTTTTCAAGAACAGAAAGTGAATCAAATAGCGCTGCACTCTGAAAAATCATTCCCATCTCACGACGTAGGGCGGCTCTTTCTTGTTTGTTCATTTGTAGCAAATCGCGCCCATCATAGATAACTGTTCCTTGTGTGGGTTGCAGTAAACCTACAAGACATTTCATCAACACGGTTTTACCTGAACCACTTTGACCGATGATAAGGTTCGTCTTTCCGTTTTCAAAGGTAGTGTTGATGCCCTTTAAAACTTGTTTGTCGCCAAAGGATTTATGGAGATTAGTAACTTCTATCATGAGAATTTATCGTATCAAACCTGTTTTAGGAGAGGAGGTTGGTTAAAAAGAGGTCAGAGAAGAGGATGAGCATAGAACTTGTAACCACTGCAGTTGTGGATGCTCTGCCCACTTCCACACTGCCACCTTCGACGGTGTATCCGCAATATGCGCTGACGCTGCTTATAATAAATGCAAAGAAGAAACTCTTGATGATGCCCATCCAAAAGAACCATTGGGTAAATTCATGTTGCAGACCTGCAGTAAGGTCGGCAGGAGTAATGATGTGGGCAAGGAATGCCGTAGCATAGGCACCAATAATACCACTAAACGTACTGAAAATTACCAATAGTGGAATCATTGTAATCAGACCAAGAATTTTAGGTAGAATCAAAAATGAGGCGGAATTAACACCCATAATCTCAAGGGCATCAATTTGTTGTGACGTACGCATAGTTCCTAATTCGGAAGCAATGTTTGACCCAACTTTTCCGGCAAGAATCAAACACATAATGGAACTCGAAAATTCAAGAAGCATAATTTCACGCGTTGTGTAACCCGAAACCCAAAGGGGCATCCATGCCGACTGAATATTCAACTTAATTTGTATGCAAATAACAGCACCAATAAAGAAGGAGATGAGCAAAACAATGCCGATAGAGTCCACACCGAGTTGTTCCATTTCCTTAACATATTGTTTGAGGAACATGCGCATGCGTTCAGGACGTGAGAAGGTGCGACTCATGAGTTGCAGGTAACGTCCCAGAATGGCAAAATATTTAAATAACATAGAAAAGTCTGTTTACGAATTTAGTAAATGTGTAAGCGCTTGCAAAGATACGGATTTTTTTAATCCCACCTACGTATCCGAAACTGAGAAATGAGTTGCTTTTACGGAATGAGTCGTTTGAAAAAAACTGTTGTAAAATCGTTACTACAAATTTCTCTATTTAAGCATTTATATTTACTTTTGTCTTCTGAATTTGGGAAGGGAGCGTGCAAATGCCAGCATTTCATGATGAAGCATCGCATGATATGCGCTCCCTCTCGCCCCTCAACTTCTATTTTATTTCCAAGTGCTTTCTGTAGAATCTCTCAGTGTCGAATTTTCTGCACGTCCGCTCTTTAGTGACGTGTCTTTTGTTGTAAACGCCAAGGATCGTATCGCCTTGGTGGGTAAGAATGGTGCAGGCAAGTCAACGATGCTTAAGATATTGGCAGGACTTCAGGTGCCCACATCTGGTAATGTCGCTTTACAGCGCAATGTTTCTATAGGTTATTTGCCTCAGGTAATGGTGTTGACAGATGATGCAACAGTTATTGAGGAAACAGAGAAGGCTTTTAGTCATGTGCACAACATGCAAGCGGAGATAGAACGTTTGGGTAACGAACTTTCAGAACGTACGGATTATGAAAGTTCGGAATACATGGAATTGGTAGAGATTTTCACGCATAAGTCTGAGTATTTTCAGATGATAGGAGGGATGAATTATCGTGCAGAGATGGAGCGTACGCTTCAAGGACTCGGTTTCTCCGTATCAGATTTCTCACGCCCCACGAAGGAGTTCTCTGGAGGTTGGCGCATGCGCATTGAGTTGGCGAAGTTGCTATTACAACGCCCCGAAGTATTGCTGCTTGACGAACCTACCAACCATCTGGATATTGAAAGTATTCGTTGGTTGGAACAATTCTTGCAAAAGTCGGGTGGGGCAGTCATCCTTGTCAGTCACGACCGCGCATTTATAAATAATGTAACAAACCGCACGTTGGAAATCTCTTGTGGTAAAGTTGTGGATTATAAAGTGGCGTACGATGAATTTGTAAAACTTCGTGCGGAACGACGTGAGCAACAACTGCGTGCGTATGAAAATCAGCAGAAAGAAATAGCGGATATTAAAGACTTTATTGAGCGCTTTCGTTATAAGGCGACCAAGGCAGTACAGGTGCAAAGTCGCATCAAGCAATTGGAGCGCATTGTGCCCATTGAAGTAGATGAGGTTGACAATTCCGCCCTGCGTTTGAAATTTCCACCTTGTATGAGAAGTGGAGACTACCCCGTAATTTGCGACCAGGTTAGTAAAACTTATGGTGAGCATTGCGTATTCAGTAAGGTAGATTTAACCATCAAAAGAGGTGAGAAAGTGGCCTTCGTTGGAAAAAACGGCGAGGGAAAATCCACCTTGGTGAAGTGTATCATGCAAGAAATACCTCACGGAGGAACACTCAAAATCGGGCACAACGTAAGCATCGGTTATTATGCACAGAATCAAGCACAACTCTTAGATGAAAACTTAACCGTTTTTGAAACTATAGACTATGTGGCTCGAGGAGACGTACGCTTAAAGATACGCGACATTCTCGGCGCATTTATGTTTGGCGGTGAAGCTTCAGATAAGAAGGTTAAAGTGCTTTCAGGAGGCGAACGTAGCCGATTGGCGATGATCAAACTCTTGCTAGAACCTGTGAATTTCTTAATACTTGACGAACCCACGAATCACCTGGATTTGCGTACCAAGGACGTACTTAAAGAGGCTATTTTAGCGTTTGAAGGTACGGTTATAGTTGTGAGTCACGACCGTGAGTTCTTAGATGGTCTTGTTTCAAAGGTTTACGAGTTTGGTGGGGGCGTAGTACGCGAACATCTTGGAGGTATTTATGATTTCTTGAAGAAAAAAGATATTGAAAGTCTCGCACAAATCTCTTCCACACTCCCGAAACAGCAAACAGTATCGGCACCAGTGCAAAACGCAGCGTCTTCAGAAGGAAAGCTCAATTATGAACAGCAAAAAGAGCGTCAGAAATTAGTTAAGAAGGCCGAAAAGCGTGTACAAGACGCTGAGAAAGTGATTGAACAAATCGAAACAGATATTGCATCTGTTGAAGCACAATTGGCAACTCCAGCAGGTGCCACTTCCATGCTCCTTTTTGAGCAACATGCAGCATTAAAGAAACAATTAGATCAAGAAGGACTTTTAGATCCTTTAAAAAAGAAAAAAATCCCTGCATATCCTAATAATATTGGCGTAATTTCTGCACCTCAAGGTGCAGCTGTTCGTGATGTCATTACAACTATTAGAAGAAGATGGCCAATTGCGAATATTACGCTTTTATCTGCATTAGTTCAAGGTGCTGGAGCTGCTCCAGACGTTTTAGACAAGTTAATTAAAGCAGATAATATGGGGTTTGATACTATAATAATTGCTCGTGGTG
>CALCHM010000088.1 GCA_937901345.1 uncultured Prevotella sp.
GAGCATCTGACTACGGATCAGAAGGTTACAGGTTTGAATCCTGTCGGAGTCACAACCAGAAAGAACTCGAGCAACATACAATAAAGTTGTTCGAGTTTTTGTTTTGCATAAAAAGATAAGAAAGACTTTGCAAATATGGTTTACGAATTAAAAAATCCTATATTTAAACTCCTCTCCAAAGTAGCAGATGAATTGCAATTAGAATGCTATGTTGTTGGAGGATACGTAAGAGATCTCATCATGAATCGCCCTTCTAAAGACATCGATATCGTTGTAGTAGGGAGCGGGATTGCGATGGCAGAGGCTTTTGCAAAAAAATTGAACAATAAGTGTCACCTAAGTGTATTTAAGAACTTTGGCACTGCTCAGGTGAAATGGAAAGGCGAAGAAGTGGAGTTTGTTGGCGCACGACGGGAAAGTTACAACCGTAACAGCAGAAAACCAATTGTTGAAGATGGTACGTTAGAAGATGATCAAAACAGACGCGACTTCACTATCAATGCAATGGCGATATGTATCAACGAATCAAGATTCGGCGAATTGGTAGATCCATTTGATGGACTTTATGATATAGAAGATCGCATCATTCGCACACCATTAGATCCGGATATTACATTTTCTGATGACCCATTAAGAATGATGAGATGTGTAAGATTTGCCACACAACTTGGATTTCTTATTGAAGATGAAACTTTTGAAGCACTTGAACGTAACAAAGAGCGTATTAAAATAATTTCTCAAGAGCGCATCATCACTGAACTCAACAAGATAATGCTTTCACCCGTACCTTCGCGCGGATTTGTTGACCTTCAGCGTTGCGGTTTGCTCGAATTAATATTACCAGAAGTTGCAGCTCTTGACATTGTAGAAGTTAGAAACAACAGAGCACATAAAAATAACTTCTACCATACACTTGAAGTGCTTGATAATATTTCTAAAAAAACAGACAATCTTTATTTGCGTTGGGCAGCACTACTACATGATATCGGCAAACCCAGAAGCAAAAGATGGGAAAATGGTATTGGATGGACGTTCCATAATCACAACTTTATTGGAATGAAAATGATTAAACCATTATTTCATCGCATGAAGTTGCCGCTGGACGATCGTCTCAAGTATGTAGAAAAACTCGTAGAACTTCACATGCGCCCCATAGCAATTGCTGATGAAATCGTAACAGATTCTGCAGTTAGACGACTGGGATTTGAAGCAAGACCAGATATTGAAGATCTCATGCTACTCTGCGAAGCTGATATTACCAGCAAAAACGAACAGAAGAAGCAGAGTTTTCTTAATAATTTCCAACTTGTAAGACAAAAACTGGAGGAAATACGAAAAAAAGATGAAAAAAGTGCTTTCCAACCCATTATTAGAGGTGAAGAAATCATGGAATTATTTCATCTTCCTCCATGTAAAGAAGTGGGTTTCTTAAAATCAGCTCTTAAGGAAGCACGTTGGAACGAAACCATAGAACCTACATACGAAGCTGAAATCGCATTTCTGCGTGAAACTGCAATAAGTTTGAATATCCTCAAAGAGTAGAAACAAAAAACCTTATGCTTCCTTTATTTAGAAAGAAAAGAAGTATAATCAATGGAAAACGACAGAGCGTGAACGTATGTTCTCACTCTGTCGTTTTACGTTATATATGATTGTTATAACCTTCCTATTAATTTATTTGTTCTGGAGTTACGCCTAATTTTGCTTTTAATTCTGCTTCATGAGACAATCTGCATCTAAGTGTCAAAATCGTTTCAAGTGCTGTATATTCACGATTAAGAACTTCTGCATCTAAAGCACGTATCGTTCGCATGGCTCTATCCACCTCGGTATAAGGGACTTTAGCTTCAAATTCACATTTTACGAAACGTTCTTCTATCGTTGCAGCAGCTAATGCATCTCCAGCGGCAGTCTTGTAAGCAACGACGAGTCCACCTGTACCTAAATTTACCCCTCCATAATAACGCACAACAATAACAAGTGTAAACGTCACGCCAAATGAACGCAGTTGGCGAAGAATAGGTTGACCAGAAGAACCTGCAGGTTCACCATCATCATTCGCACGCGTACGCTCACCTTGATAACCAAGAACATAAGCATAACACACATGACGCGCATCAAAATATTTCTTACGATATGCTGCTACAAGTTCTTTTACTTCTTCTTCATTCGCTACAGGCATAGCAAAAGCTAAGAAACGACTGCGCTTCTCAGAATAAAACCCTTCGGTGAGTGAAGTTACTGTGTGATAAATATCCATGGAGGAAAGGAGGGATGTTTTTTCAAAAAAAGAAGAAAGAAAAAAGAAGAAAGGAACTGTATCTATGAATTTCAATTATCATAAAACAGTATCCTTTCTTATTTCTTCTTATTTTTAATTAAAATGATAGAGGAATGTAGCTACGCCATCAAGCGCATGCTTCTTCTCGCCTTGAATCTCAATATAAAATTTGATTTCAACCTTTGCGATACCACGAAGATTGGCGATACTTTCCAATTTTGTAACCAAACGTACTGATTGACCAGAAAGAACAGCTTGACCAAACTTCATCTTATCCATGCCATAATTTACAAGCATCTTGATATTATTAACCTCGATGATTTGATCCCACAAATAAGGTAGAAGAGAAAGCGTAAGGTAACCATGAACAATAGTTTGTCCAAAAGGACTTTCTGACTTACAACGCTCTGTGTCAACATGAATCCACTGATGATCAAGCGTTGCATCTGCAAAGAGATTAATACGTTCTTGATTAACTTCCAACCATTCAGAAGTTCCTAATTCCTGACCTAAATGAGCTGCAAACTCATCATAACTATTAATAACCAACTTTTCCATGTGTCAATAATTTGTTTTAAGATTGTGGATAGTGTTTGGATTTTCAAAAATTATCTAACTGGTCGCAATGCCGCATAAACGATTTTACACTCGGGTGTAAATAATAGAATAACTTTGTGTTTACGAGCAACCTTTTTAGGCGATATTATAGCGATATTAAATTGCACAGCGTAACCCGCCGCTTCATCTCCAATACGTGCTTTATCAAACTCTAGATTAGAAGTAATTTCAAAAGTACGCTTCTTGATATTCTTGCAATACACGTTGTTAACAAAATCTTTCACCTTATCATTGGAAAGATTCTGATGGAATAAGAAGAAAGAAACGGTATCAGCACACAACGCAGCCACATCATCAGCATTTCCTTCACCTAGTGCAGCAAAGAATTTCGTCGCTTGCTCTTGAAGTGTTGTTGTTACGGTTTCTACTTCAGGGAGTTTGTGCATACCTTGAAGAATATACATCGCCTCATTATAATGTTCAGCCATTTGACCAAGGGCACCATACTCCTCATAACTCTTCTTAAGTTTACTGTTTATTGCAGCAACCCAAAGTAATGAATCTAACTTTTGTTCAACAGCAATAGTTAACTTGGAAGTAAGTTGATGTTTCTTCTTAAAATTTTGTATCGCCTGAAGAGTGGGTTTATTTTTAATTGTTTCCCATTCACTTTGTTGACGAAGAAGATTGCGTTTCTTCTCTTGTGCCTTTTCTGCATATTCCGAGTTGGGGAAACGCTTTGTTATGCTATCACACTGAGATGCCGTATAATCATTACCCAATTCATTGTACAATTTTTGTACTTGATAAGCATCTGTAGTCGTATAAATATAATATCCGAGAATCGCGGCAATGAGTAACACTACAACCGTAGCAACAATACTAAGTGACTTAAACTTTTTCATGAGAAAAGATTTTAAGAAAGGAAGTTAGAAGAAGGTTTGCATCTTCTAACTTCCAGTGATACAATTAAAATTCAGCTGACTTCGGAGTACGTGGGAAAGGAATCACGTCGCGGATATTTTGCATACCTGTTACGAAGAGTATTAAGCGTTCAAATCCGAGACCGAAACCACTGTGAGGACATGTACCGAAACGACGTGTATCAAGATACCACCACATATCCTTCATAGGAATGCCGAGTTCGTTGATGCGAGCAGTGAGTTTTTCGTAACTTTCTTCACGTTCAGAACCACCAATGATTTCGCCAATCTGCGGGAAGAGTACGTCCATTGCGCGAACTGTCTTACCGTCTTCATTCTGCTTCATGTAGAATGCCTTGATTTCCTTAGGATAGTCCGTGAGGATAACGGGCTTCTTAAAGTGTTCTTCAACAAGGTAACGTTCGTGTTCGCTGGCAAGGTCAACACCCCAATAAACGGGGAATTCAAACGCCTTCTTACCAGACTTTGCAGCTTCTTCAAGAATCTCAACGCCTTCAGTATAAGTGAGACGGATGAAATCGTTGTTTACTACGAAGTTCAAACGTTCAAGAAGCGTTTTGTCAACCATCTTGTTGAGGAATTCGAGGTCGTCCTTACAATTATCCAATGCCCAACGTACGCAATACTTGATGAAATCCTCTGCGAGGTCCATATTGTCGTTAATATCGTTGAAAGCTACTTCGGGTTCAATCATCCAGAACTCAGCGAGGTGGCGAGGAGTATTGGAGTTTTCCGCACGGAAAGTAGGACCAAAGGTGTAGATTGCACCAAGTGCTGTTGCTGCGAGTTCACCTTCCAACTGACCTGAAACGGTGAGTGAAGTTGTCTTGCCGAAGAAGTCGTCAGAATAATCAATCTTGCCATTCTCGTCCTTCTTCAAATCGTAGAGATTCTTCGTAGTTACCTGGAACATCTGACCAGCACCTTCACAGTCTGAAGCTGTGATAATAGGTGTGTGGAAATAGAAGAAACCACGTTCGTGGAAGTACTGGTGGATGGCCATTGCCATGTTGTGACGAATGCGGAACACTGCGCCAAACGTATTTGTACGCAAACGCATGTGAGCATGCTGGCGCATGAACTCGAAAGTCTGTCCCTTCTTCTGCATGGGGTATTCAGCATCGCATGTGCCGTAAACTACGATTTCTGTAGCCTGAATTTCTGCAGCCTGACCAGCGCCCTGACTTTCTACGAGTGTACCAGTAACAGCGAGACAAGCACCTGTAGTCACTTTCTTCAACAATTCTTCGTCAAACTTGTCAACGTCAGCAACAATCTGAACGTTGTGAATGGTAGAACCGTCGTTAAGCGCAATAAAGTTTACCGACTTGCTACCACGCTTCGTTCTTACCCACCCCTTGACGGTTACTTCTGCGCCATAGTTGGTTGAACGGAGTATATCAATAACTTTTGTTCTCATATTAAATGCTAATAAATACTATTCAAAAGCGCCCATGCGCAACATTGAAACTTCCTTTTCAGTGAGGTAACGCCAGTCACCGCGACGTACGTTCTTCTTGGTAAGACCAGCGAAATAAACACGGTCCAATTTTACCACATGGTAACCGAGTGATTCGAAAATACGGCGCACGATACGGTTCTTACCTGAGTGTATTTCAATACCAACTTGCTTCTTGTCAGTTGGTGAAGCATACTCTACAGCGTCAGCCTTAATCATACCGTCTTCAAGGTTGATACCTTCAGCAATCTGACGGATATCAGCAGCAGAAACGTTTTGATCGGTATGTACGTGATAAATCTTCTTCTTCAAGAACTTGGGATGTGTCAATTTAGAAGCTAATTCACCATCGTTTGTGAGGAGCAGCACACCTGTTGTGTTGCGGTCAAGACGACCTACGGGGTAGATGCGTTCAGGACAAGCGCCTTGTACGAGGTCCATCACTGTCTTACGATTCTGAGGATCTTCGCTTGTAGTTACATAACCCTTGGGTTTATTAAGCAGCACGTAAACCTTCTTCTCGAGTTTCACTGCTTCACCATGGAAGCAAACGAGGTCAGTGCGCATTACACGTGCACCAAGTTCGGTAATCACTTCGCCATTTACGGTTACAACACCCGCTTCGATATACTTGTCGGCATCACGACGACTGCACACCCCGGCATTTGCCAAATACTTGTTCAAACGAATGGGAGCATTAGGATCGAAGTGTTCTTCCTTATACTCAAGGCGCTTCTTAGCGCTATACTTGGCATGAGGGTCATAATTCCCGGTGCGCTTGCGGGGAGCGTAGCCACCACGTTGCAGACCTTCTTCACCACGGTTAAATCCACCACGCTGACCTTCGTTGCCTGCGTTAAAGCGTGGACGAGAAGTGGGTTCTCCGCCGAAGTTGTTTTGTGCGAAACGCTGCTTGTTGAAGCGACTCTGACCATCACGGTTGGGACGCTGGAAACCACCTTCCGTGCGTTCGCCAAAACCACGACCTTGGTTGTTAAAACGAGGACGCTGAGCATTGTCGCCTTCACGGCGATAACCACCGCTTACGCCTTCGCGTGAATTGGGGCGGTTTGAATTGCGTCCGTTACCATTTGAAAAGCGGTTGCCATCTCGGCCACCCTTTCCCTTGTTAAAAAAATCTGACATAAATTTTAAAATTTGTCTTTTGTCAATGACTATAATCTAGTGTAAACGGTAATGTCTCAACCGTTGTTGCTTATTTAGATACCTGTATAATTCCAGGGAGTGATCACACGGAGTTCTGCCTTAATTTCTTCGCTCACGTCAAGTCCTTCGATGAATGTGCGGATGCTTTCTTCTGTGATAGCAGCATTGGTGCGAGTCAAGGCCTTGAGTGCTTCGTAGGGGTTAGGATATGCTTCGCGGCGAAGCACGGTTTGAATTGCTTCGGCACATACTGCCCAGCAGTTTTCGAGGTCGCGACGCAATGCTTCTTCGTTAAGGAGCAATTTGCTGAAACCCTTAAGTGTAGAACTAAAGGCGATGAGTGCGTGACCCATAGGAACACCGATGTTGCGCAATACTGTTGAGTCTGTCAAGTCACGCTGCAAACGGCTGATGGGGAGTTTCACAGCCAAGTGGTCGAGAATAGCATTTGCCACACCGAGGTTACCTTCAGAGTTTTCAAAATCAATGGGGTTCACCTTGTGAGGCATTGCTGACGAACCAACTTCGCCTGCCTTAATCTTCTGCTTGAAATACTCCATAGAGATGTACTGCCAAAAGTCGCGATTCAAGTCGATGAGAATAGTGTGAATGCGCTTCATTGCGTCGAAGGTTGCAGCAAGATTATCGTAATTTGAAATCTGAGTAGTGTATTCTTCGCGCTTGATGCCGAGCTTTTCTGCAAGGAACTTTTCTGCAAATGCTTTCCAATCGTAAGCAGGATAAGCCACGCGGTGTGCATTCAAGTTACCTGTTGCGCCACCAAACTTACCGCTGCAAGGCACAGCCTTCAACTGCTTCAATTGTTCTTCAAGTCGGTAAGCAAACACCTTTACTTCCTTACCCAAACGTGTGGGCGAAGCGGGCTGACCGTGTGTCTTAGCGAGCATTGCAATGTCCTTCCACTCTTCAGCAAAAGCATTGAGTTGGTCAATCACCTTTTGCAACAAGGGAATATAAACTTCCTCAGTTGCATCCTTAATCATCAAGGGGAAAGACGTGTTGTTGATATCCTGAGAAGTAAGACCGAAGTGTACGAACTCCTTATATTGTTCCAAACCGCCAATGGCATCAAACTTTTCCTTGATGAAATATTCGATAGCCTTTACGTCGTGGTTCGTAACGCTTTCGATATCCTTAACGCGCTGTGCATCTTCAAGCGAGAAGTTCTGATAGATTTCTCTAAACTTGGGGAAAAGTGCGCTATCAACACCCACCAACTGAGGCAAGGGGAGTTCACAAAGAGCGATGTAATATTCAATTTCAACTCGTACGCGGTATTTCATCAGCGCATACTCTGAGAAGTAGTTTTGCAACTCGCTCGTTTTAGAAGCGTAACGTCCATCAATAGGACTAACTGCGATTAAAGACATAACCTATATTTTTGTAGAATAATATTTTACATTTAGACCGTGCAAAGTTACTGATTTCTCATTAAATAAAAGCGTTTCTAAACTACAAAATACAGTTGCACGGTGGTGAATAACAGATTTGCAAACTCAACCAACATAGTTCTGAACTACGAGATGCCCAATCATTTCAAAATCAGTCCTGACAGACATGAGGGATACCATGGCAACGGTACTTTTCATCTCGTAAAAACGACTGTTGTACCCCTACAACAACGCTTTTCATCCCGTGAAAACGACTGTTGTACCCCTACAACAATGCTTTTCATCTCGTGAAAACGACTGTTGTACCCCTACAACAATGCTTTACATCTCGTGAAAACGACTGTTGTACCCCTACAACAACGCCCTGCTCTGCCCTACTGCTTCAAACAGAAACAGAAAATGTCAACCTTCCCGTATGTGGAGGGTTGACATTTTTGAGTATGCAGTTCTAACAGCTGGTGTGCGTTAGATGTTGTCGTAAAGGTCTAGATTTTCCAATGCGCGCCGTCGGCATCGGTTGGCATGCGCCAATCCCCGCGTGGTGAGAGCGAACAACTGCCCACTTTGGGACCATCGGGCAAGCAACTGCGCTTAAATTGCTGCATGAAGAAGCGGCGCGTAAAGGTGTTGAGCCAATGGGTGATGGTGGCGCTATCATACGTATCGCTGAAGGTTTGCTCGGCAATGAAGCGGATTTTCTCGGGTGTGAAACCATTGCGAAGCGTGTGATAGAGGAAGAAGTCGTGGAGTTCGTAGGGACCTACGAGGTTTTCCGTTTTTTGCGCAATAGTTCCATCGGCTGCCGCAGGAATGAGTTCGGGAGAGATGGGCGTGTTGACCACATCGAGCAACGTCTGCTTAACCACTTCGTTTGCTGTAGCCAGCGCTTCATGAATGACCAAATGTTTTACCAAGGTCTTCGGAACCCCCGCATTCACGCCATACATCGACATGTGGTCACCGTTATACGTTGCCCACCCCAGTGCAAGTTCCGAAAGGTCACCAGTACCTATCACCATGGCACCCTTGCTATTTGCAAAGTCCATAAGAATCTGCGTACGTTCGCGTGCCTGACTGTTTTCGTAAGTCACATCGTGCTTTGCAGGGTCGTGCTGAATATCTGCGAAATGTTGCATTACGGCTGTGGCAATGGGTATTTCCAGAGTGGCAATCTCCAATTGTTGCATCATCTCAAGCGCATTTTGATAAGTGCGGTCGGTCGTACCAAAACCAGGCATTGTGATGCCGTAAATGTTGCTTCGTGCATACCCCAAGGCATCGAATGCACGCACCGTAACGAGCAGCGCCAAGGTAGAATCCAATCCGCCACTGATGCCTATCACGGCCTTGTCGGAATGGGTGTGAAGGAGTCGCTTCATGAGTCCCTCAACCTGGATGTTGAAGATTTCCTCACAGCGCTCTTGGCATTCACGCTCATCCGTGGGGATGAAGGGAAGTGCGGGGTAACGTCGCGTCAGCGTGAAGTCTGTTGTAGCTATTTCGGAGAGGTTTGTAGTGACAATCCCGGAAATTTGTTGCTGTTGGGCACACTGCTTATACACACTGTTTTCAAGGCGCGCGTGTCGTAAACGTTCGATGTCTATTTCGCCCACTGTAAGTTGTTCCTCGTGCGTAAAGCGTTTGCCTTCAGCAATCATTTCGCCCATTTCTGTGATGAAGGTCTTGCCTGAAAGCACCACGTCCTGCGTGCTCTCACCAAATCCAGCAGAAGCACACACCAGTCCGCATAAAGTCGATTTACTTTGATGCAACACGTTAGCACGGTGCGCCTGATGACTGCCTGCACTTTCAATAAATGCAGCAGGAGCGAAGATAACATCAGCACCTGCAAACGACAACGGAGCGGCAGAAGACAGCGGTGCGCAAACATCGCTACCAAAGGATACGGCAAAAGTAAATGTTGGCGTAGCGAAGAGTTGGCGCACAGCAAACGGCACAACGTCATGCCCAACAGAAAGCATTGCCCCCTCGGGCAACTGCATGCCCGACGCAAACCATCGCTGTTCAGAAGATGCTGCATGATTGGGCAGCATCACTTTGGGAACAACACCCCAAATCTTACCCTGACCAAGCACAACGGCGCAGTTATAGAGTTGGTTGTTGTAAACCAAGGGCGCGCCAACAACGGCATAAGTCTGAAGTTCCTTCGTTGCTGCAGCAATGACGCATAGTTCTTGTTTCACCGCCTCCAACAACGGATATTGCAGAAAGAGGTCGTTACACGTAGCACCAGTGATGCTCAATTCGGGGAAACAAACGACACTCACGTGCTGCGCATCTGCCTTCTGCAAAAGAGCGATGATGCGCTGTGCGTTTTGATTACAGTTGGCTACAGTAACTCGAGGTACTGCGGCAGCGAATCTTATGAATCCAAACATAATTTAAACAAGAGGGGGAAAGAGTAGAGAATAAATTGGGGTATTGCAGGTTAACGACGAGCAAGTTTTAGCATCAGTTCGTCCTTGGACTTGCGCTGCTTTTCCTTTGGTTCATCGGCGGGATAACCAATGGGGAGGATAACTACGGGTTCGAGATATTCGGGAATCTCATATTGACGGAAGAGTTCCTCACGATCGAAATTACAAATCCAGCACGTACCCAACCCCTGCTCGGCAGCAGCAAGGCAGATGTGCTCAGCTATAATCGCTACGTCAATATCGCCATGAGGTTTGCCGTCTTGCTTACGCACCCACTCCTGCTCCTTGTTCTTATAAATCACGATGCAGGTAGAGACGCTCTCAAACCATGTACGCTTATAACACAGTTTGATGCGGTCCATATCTTTCTTGTCCGTAATCAACTGCAGCTTCCAAGGTTGAAAATTTACAGCCGAAGGAGCGAATCGAGCTGCCTGTAACACATAGTTTAACTTCTCCTCCTCAATCGGGAGATTATGATAACTGCGTACGGAATAACGCTGTTGACAAAGTTCTAGGAAATTCATAACGAGAGGTAATTAGAAAGGTGATGAGAGTGCCAATAGGAACATCGGGAAGTGATTGTGAAAAGTCTGGAACCGCACAAACTTGCATAGCGCCATTTGGAAAAATTCTAGAGCCTCGCAGACGTGCGGCATTCATTTTGGAAAAATATGGAGCCATGCAGACGTGCATAGCGCCATTTGGAAAAAATATGGAGCCCCGCAGGCTTGCGACATTCATTTTGGAAACAGTTGGAACTATGCAGACTTGCATAGCGCCATTTGAAAAAAATATGGAACCACGCAGACGTGCGACATTCATTTTGGAAACAGATGGAGCTATGCAGGCTTGCATAGCGCCATATGAAAAAAATATGAGCACCGCAACTTTGCAAACCGCCAGATGTTTCACAAATAGTTTTCCACACCACTAAAAAAACTGATAAAGGAAAAAGAAAGAGGTTCGCGTGCCATCTAGCACGAGTGTTCTCCTTTTTCCTTTTCCTTTAATCCCGCATTGCGGTACTTTCATTCAAAATTATCTGATTGATTACTTCACTGCTTCATTCAATTGCAAGCAGAGTTCATCCAATTGCTTTTGATCCACGCAAGAGGGAGCGTCAAGCATGACGTCACGACCGGAGTTGTTCTTGGGGAATGCAATACAGTCGCGAATGCTATCAAGACCAGCAAAGAGACTCACGAAACGGTCAAGACCATAAGCCAAACCACCGTGAGGAGGTGCGCCATACTTGAAGGCATTCATCAAGAAGCCAAACTGCTCTTGAGCACGCTCGGGAGTGAATCCGAGGATTTCAAAAATCTTGGCCTGAAGCACAGCGTCGTGAATACGGATAGAACCGCCACCTACTTCAACACCGTTGCACACCATGTCGTAGGCATTCGCGCAAACTTCAGCAGGTGCAGTGTCGAGTTTCTCAATATCTTCAGGTTTGGGCGCAGTGAAGGGATGGTGCATCGCCATCAAGCGACCTTCTTCTTCGCTCCATTCAAACATGGGGAAGTCAACAACCCAAAGGAGGGCAAACTTGTTCTTATCACGCAAACCGAGACGGTCGCCCATGAGGAGGCGGAGTTCGCAAAGTTGCTTGCGAGTGCGCATCGCGTCATCGCCACTGAGAATGAGGATGAGATCGCCAGGTTTAGCGTCCATCTTCACCTTAAGCGCTTCAAGAACTTCGGGCGTGTAGAACTTATCAACCGAACTCTTCACGCTACCATCTTCGCCAACACGAGCATATACAAGTCCCTTAGCACCGATTTGCTGACTCTTCACGAAGTTCGTAAGTTCGTCAAGTTGCTTGCGCGTATAAACGGCACAACCAGGCGCACAAATACCACCAATGTATTGAGCATCGTTAAACACCGCAAATTCGCCAGTGCCCTTCATGACGTCCATCAATTCAACAAACTCCATGCCGAAGCGCATATCGGGTTTATCCGAACCGAAACGGCGCATTGCTTCTGCCCAAGGAAGACGGAGGAAGGGAGTTTCGCCCAAATCCACACCGCGCACTTCCTTAAAGAGGTACTTTGTGAGGGCTTCGAAAGTATTGATAACGTCATCTTGCTCAACGAATGACATTTCACAGTCAATCTGCGTAAATTCGGGTTGACGGTCAGCACGAAGGTCTTCATCACGGAAACACTTCACAATTTGGAAGTAACGGTCGAAACCAGCAACCATCAACAACTGCTTCAAGGTCTGCGGACTCTGAGGGAGGGCATAGAACTGACCAGGATTCATACGTGAGGGCACGATGAAGTCACGCGCACCTTCAGGAGTTGAACCAACAAGCACAGGAGTTTCCACCTCCATAAAACCAAGACCATCCAAGAAATTACGAACGGCGATACAGAACTTATGACGCAATTCCAAATTGCTACGCACACAGTCGCGACGCAAATCAAGGTAGCGATACTTCATGCGAATGTCGTCGCCACCGTCAGTATTGTTTTCAATCGTGAAGGGAGGAGTTGCCGAAGCGTTGAGCACGTTGAGCGTCTCTACGATAATTTCAATGGCACCTGTGGGGATATTGTCGTTCTTAGAGAAACGTTCGTTTACATGCCCCGTCACTTGAATAACGAATTCACGACCCAACTTATTGGCGCGCGCACAGAGGTCAGCGTCGGTTTCTTCATTAAACACCAATTGCGTAATACCATAGCGATCGCGGAGATCAACAAAAGTCATCCCACCCATCTTACGAAGGCGTTGCACCCATCCTGAAAGCGTTACAACTTTTCCTGTATCCTGAATTCGGAGTTCACCGCAGTTGTGAGTTCTATACATTTATTTATTCCTATTTATTAGTTAATACAATATTCTATATTTATTTGCTATGCTTTATTTGCTGTTAATGGGCACATGTTCATATTGTCCCGTGCAAAATTACTGCAAACTGAGATATGAGCAAAGTAAAAAATCTAATTTTTAGCAATATGCAAGAAACATCGGAGCAATATGAAGACACAAAAAGGAGATGCCCTAAGACATCTCCAAAACGAAAAGAGCCGGAAGCGGGACTCGAACCCGCGACCTACGCATTACGAATGCGTTGCTCTACCAACTGAGCTATTTCGGCGTTCCACACATACGCAAACCCTTAAGTCCTGCGCTGAATGCTGTGCAAAAGTAGAAAGTATTTTGCGTTTGACAAAGTGATTTAGTATTTTTTTTGCCAACAACGCTCCATGTAATCTGCCATTTTCTGTTCGCTTGGATTCACACACGGACGCCAAAAACTATCGGTCTTTAACGCATCTGGCATATACTGCTGCACCGCAAAGTTTCCTGGATAATCGTGAGGATAAACATAACCACCAGAATAACCTAATTCAGCCATCAACTGGGTAGGGGCATTTCGAAGATGGAGCGGAACAGGGAGATTTCCAGTTTGACGAACACGTTCAAGTGCCGTATTTATAGCATTGTAAGCAGAATTACTTTTCGCACTTGTTGCAAGATAAATGGTTACCTCTGCTAGGGGGATTCGCGCTTCTGGCATTCCTAATTTATGGATAGCCTCAAAGGCGGCATTCGCAAGAAGCAGGGCATTGGGATTTGCCAGACCAATGTCTTCAGACGCTGATATGAGCAAGCGACGCGCTATAAACTTAGGGTCTTCCCCACCCTCAAGCATGCGAGCCAACCAATAGATGGCAGCATCGGGGTCTGAACCTCGTATACTCTTGATGAAGGCTGAAATGATGTCATAATGTTGCTCTCCATTCTTGTCATAAGCCAAGGGATTTTGTTGCAAACAACTATATACCATTTCATTGGTGATGAGCAAAGGATCCTCGGGATGTGCTGTTGTTACAAGATCAAGAATATTGAGCAATTTGCGTGCATCACCACCACTGAAGCGAAACAACGCATCGTACTCGCTTACTTCAATTTTTCGTTCACGAAGCACAAGGTCACGCTGGAGTGCCATTGTGGTAAGTTCGAGCAACTGCTCCTTATTCAAACTTTCAAGCACATACACTTGACATCGTGAAAGAAGCGGACGGATGACTTCAAACGAGGGATTTTCCGTTGTGGCGCCAATTAGAGTTACGGTGCCATTTTCAACAGCCCCGAGAAGAGAATCTTGCTGCGCCTTGGAAAATCTGTGAATTTCGTCAATAAACAAGATGGGACTTTGATCGGAGAAGAAGCGATTGTTGCGTGCACGTTCTATAACTTCTCTCACGTCCTTCACTCCACAATTTATGGCAGAAAGCGTGTAAAAAGGTGTTTCCAACGCTGAAGCAATAATCTTTGCTAGCGTTGTTTTTCCCACTCCCGGAGGTCCCCAAAGTATGAACGAGGATATGCGCCGTGTATCAATCATACGGCGCAAGACGCCACCCTCACCTATCAAGTGCTGCTGGCCAATGTAATCATAGAGCGTCTTCGGACGCAAGCGTTCTGCTAGTGGTAACATGCTCTAAAGTTTTACCCGTTTTCTACGGCCTCAAGTTCCATCCATCTGAGCGTTTTCATTTCAATGATGTCATTCAACTCGGGTAGGCGTTTGCTGAGGGTCGTTAATTCTTCAACAGAAAGATTCCCACTGCAAAGGGTGGTTTCTATCTGCTTCTTTTCCGTTTCTAATTGGTCAATTTCTTGTTCTAACTGATGGAGTTCTTGACGTTCTTTAAAAGACAGTTTGGGTTTTCTTAGCGTTACCTTCGAATTTGTCGGTTCGTCAATACCTTTACCTTTCTCCGTCTTCTTATCCGCAGCATCCTCCTTGGGCATTTCGCGGTATTGCGTGTAGTTGCCAGGGAAATCATCTATTTCGGCATTGCCTTTAAACACGAGCAAGTGGTCAACCACCTTGTCCATAAAGTAGCGGTCGTGGGAGACGATGATAACGCAACCGCGGAAGTCGGCAAGGTAATCTTCAAGCACGTTGAGTGTAGCAATATCAAGGTCGTTGGTCGGTTCGTCAAGAATCAAGAAGTTAGGGTTTTGCATCAACACCGTACAGAGATACAACCTGCGACGTTCACCACCACTGAGTTTGTACACATAATCTTGTTGACGTGAAGGTGGAAATAAGAAATGGTTTAAGAATTGCATGGCTGTAAGCGAGCGTCCTCCACCAAGATCTACGGTTTCTGCATATTTACGGACAGCATCGATGACCTTCATTTGATTGTCAAACTCCATGCCTTGCTGAGAAAAGTAGCCAAATCTTACGGTTTCGCCCACGACAAAACGTCCCTCATCTGGGCGCTCCATACCGAGAAGGAGTTTGAGAAAGGTGGTTTTTCCGGTTCCATTATTTCCGATGATTCCCATCTTCTCGTAGCGTGAGAAGTTGTAATAGAAATGATCAAGGATCTTAACGTTGGGATAGGCTTTGCTGACATATTCAGCTTCAAATATTTTCGAACCAATATACCCACTCTTGATATCTAATCGAGCGGTGCGTTCCTGTTGCCTTCTGCGTGCTTGTTGCTCCAATTCGTAAAAGGCTTCTTTTCTGGAACGCGACTTACCTGTTCGTGCTGAAGGTGTGCGACGCATCCATTCCAATTCTCTACGATAAAGGTTGTTGGCACGTTGGATGTTTGCATTGGTCACCGCAATACGTTCATCACGTTTCTCCAGATAGTAGGCGTAATTCCCCTGATAGGAATAAAGAGTCTTATCTTCTATCTCCAGGATTTCATTACACACGCGATCAAGGAAATAGCGGTCGTGAGTCACCATGAGCAAGGAACGTACATTTCTTCGCAAATACCCTTCCAACCATTCAATCATCTCTAAATCCAGGTGGTTGGTGGGTTCGTCAAGAATGAGCAAATCGGGATTGGAGAGCAACACGCGAGCAAGCGCCACACGCTTTAATTGTCCGCCAGAAAGCAGTCCGACGGGTTTATCAAACTCCGTGATTTGCAACTTCGTAAGAATCTGTTTGGCTGAAATGTGCGACGCATCCTCGTCGGTGTAATCTGTACCTCCAAGAATACTCTCACTAAATTGCGAAACGGCAGTCAGTACGGTATCTTCGGGATTGAACTGAGGGGTTTGTTCCAAATAACCGATACGCAGATTATTACGGAAGATGATTTCGCCCGCTTCATAATCTTCCTTACCAGAGATGACGTTCAGCAGTGTGCTCTTACCTGCACCATTACGCGCAATAATCCCCACCCGTTCTCCTTCGGCAAGTGAAAACGAGATATTCTCAAACAAGACCAAGTCGCCAATGCGCTTCGTAAGATTTTGTATGTCTAAATACGGAACTGCCATAAATACTTTTTTAGAGAACAAAGACCTGTTCTGCCCCTAGTTTCAAACTCCTAATTCTTAATTAAATTGAGGTCACACTTCACGTGAAGCATGACCTCAACCCTTTTGATTGCAACAAATTGCCGGTTTACTTCAAAGTACCTGCATTTGCACTTTCAATCATCTGCTGGCTGGGCAAGATGTACACTTCTACGCGGCGGTTTTCAGCCTTACCTGCAGCTGTAGCATTGCTTGCCACGGGCATTTCTTCACCCTTACCTACAACATACTTGATTTGTGAAGAGGGTACGCCTGAACTAATCATATAAGAACTCACGCTCTGAGCGCGCTGTTCAGAAAGCACCTGATTCTTCTGCTTGCTCTGCTCCGCTGTACTTCCCTTCCAAGGGTCGTTGTCGGTGTGACCAACAATTGCGAGGTCCATATCAGCTGTCAACACACTTGTCATAAATGTACTCAACGAAGACTTGGCTGTAGTAGTCAAAGTTGATTTACCAGAAGTAAAGAGGATGCCTGAATCAAAAGTTACCTTTACATAACTCAAACCCTGAGCATCGGTCATAACTTCGGCTTCAGCACCTTCAATAGCTTCGGCAGCCTTCTTTGCCTTATCCATCTTGTTGCCAATCAACACACCTGCACCTGCACCTACTGCAGCACCAATACCTGCTCCAATTGCAGCACCTTTACCATTACCAATAAGCGCACCAATGAGCGCACCCGCTGCAGCGCCACCGCCACCACCAATCAAACCGCCTTTTGCTGTATTTGACATTGTTGTACATCCAGGAAGAAGCAACAACCCGCAGAGTGCGAGAACACTAATCTTAGAAACTTTCATAATTACATGTTTTAAATTAATAAATCGGTGTATTTTGTTTTGCAAAATTAATATTCTTAGTGTTTCCTTCAAAATATTTTTGTCAATAATGCAAACTTCATTGGATGAGAATTAAAAAATGATTAATTTTGCACGACCCATAAAATCAAGCGTTTTTAAAGCGTTAATGGATCTGAATTTTATATAAAAGACATCATAAAAAATATGGCAAAAGAACTTTCTTTCCTCACTAAGCGTAGCGAAGACTACTCTAAGTGGTACAACGAACTCGTGGTGAAGGCCGACCTCGCTGAGCAGGCCGACGTGCGTGGTTGTATGGTTATCAAGCCCTATGGTTATGCCATTTGGGAAAACATTCAGCGCGCACTCGACGACCGCTTCAAGGCAACCGGCGTGCAAAACGTTTACTTCCCCATGCTCATCCCCAAGTCTTACCTCTCTAAGGAAGCTGAACACGTAGAAGGATTTGCTAAGGAATGCGCCGTAGTAACTCACTACCGCCTCAAGGCAAATCCCGATGGCGATGGCGTAGTTGTTGACCCCGCTGCAAAGTTGGAGGAAGAACTCATCATCCGACCCACTTCAGAAACTACCATCTGGAACACCTTCCGCAACTGGATTCACTCATGGCGCGACCTCCCCTTGTGCTGCAACCAGTGGTGTAACGTTATGCGTTGGGAAATGCGCACACGCCTCTTCCTTCGCACCAGCGAATTCCTCTGGCAAGAAGGTCACACTGCTCACGCCACTAAGGAAGAAGCCGAAGCACGCGCAAAGCAGATGCTCGACGTTTATGCCGACTTCGCTCGCGACGTAATGGCAGTGCCCGTAATCCGCGGTGTGAAGAGCGCAACAGAACGCTTCGCAGGAGCACTTGACACCTACACCATCGAAGCCATGATGCAAGACGGCAAGGCGCTTCAGAGCGGCACCTCACACTTCCTCGGTCAGAACTTCGGACGCGCATTCAACGTGCAGTTCGTCAACAAGGAAAACCAACTCGAATACGCTTGGGCAACAAGCTGGGGCGTCAGCACACGCCTCATGGGGGCGCTCATCATGACGCACTCTGACGACAACGGTCTCGTATTGCCTCCGAAGCTCGCCCCCATCCAAGTAGTTATCGTGCCTATATATAAGAATGAGGAGCAACTCAAGGCTATCGACGCCAAGGTTGAGGGCATCGCTGCTAAGCTCCGCTCTATGGGCATCAGCGTGAAGTACGACAATGCCGACAACAAGCGTCCGGGCTTCAAGTTTGCTGACTACGAATTGAAGGGTGTAC
>CALCHM010000089.1 GCA_937901345.1 uncultured Prevotella sp.
ATAATATCAATGGTCTGTATCTTCCCTTGATCACGCCCGCAAGCCTTGGCACGGAGGCGGAGCAAAGCATCATCGGCGCCTTGCTGGTAGATTTTCAGTGCATTGAAGAGCTGGATACTCTCACCCATAGGCACATTGGTGTCTACGGTGCCATGAATGAGAAGCAATGGTGTGTTAATCTTATCGGCATTGAAGAGGGGAGAGTGCTTTGTGTAGAGGTCGGGATTATTCCATGGGAAACTACCATATTGAGCTACTTCGCCATAAGTGTATCCCCAGTAACCACCACCCCAATAAGAGGTAATGTTTGAGATCCCAGCGTGAGAGATTGCAGCAGCAAAGAGGTCGGTCTTCGTTTGCAAATATTGCGTCATGAAACCGCCGTAAGACGCACCTATACAACCGATTTTTTCAGTGTTGATGAATGTGTGTTCTTTGCAGAATTGTTGTGTGCCTTCAATGATATCATCGCTTGACATGTCACCCCAAGTGCCTGTGTGGCGAGCGGCAAACTCCTGTCCGAAACCAAGCGCGCCGCTGGGTTGCACGACATATACTACATATCCAAGTGATGCAAACACCTGGTAGGGGTAATTGATTTCAAGTAATTTGTTAGAGGGCGTGCATCCACCATAGTAATAAACGATGAGCGGATATTTCTTCGATGCGTCAAAGTTAGCAGGGAGGTAATAGAATCCCTGGATGCTATCGCCGCGTGAACTTTGAAATGACCAATCGTGGCAAGTGCCAATGGCAACGTCTTTGTAAAGTTCGTCAAAGTTGATTTCACCAATTCTTTGCGCCTTAATCTTCTTTGGATTCAGCGTTACTTTGAACATTTCGCGTGCACGTTCACCGCCTTCTTGTCCTAAAACAATGGCTGTAGGTACTTTTTGAAGCGACGCAAATGTGAAGGTTGTTACATAAGAAACGGGCATATCCAACTTTTGAACCTCCAACGTTTGCGGATTGAGTTGGAAAATACTACGATTGCCTCCATCGGCTACGGTCATGTAGATAAGTCCGTTTACGGGATGCCAAGAGTAACTATCTACAGAGGGTTTAAATCCGGGAAGTAGCGCCTTTGTCTCTCCTGTTGCGATGTCGTGCAGGTAAAGACGATGGTCAAAGGTATTGGGGTGTTGACCAGGTTTTACTTCCAATCCAATATTGTTGAAGGCATTTGTTGAAGCATTGATGAGCAACTTATTGGCATCGGGTGAAAATTTTGCACTCGCCAACCAAGCCGTATCTCCCACAATCGTGTCCACCTTTGCCGTCATGGCATCCATAACATAAATGGAATAGCGGCGATAAGGTGCGCGTGAGGGTTCCATTGTAGACGTCATCAGCAATAATTTCTTACCGTCTCTTGATATGTCGGCAAGACTGATGCTCGTGTTACCAAAAGTAAGGCGTTGCATGCGTCGCTCCTTAAGGTCATAGCGCCAAAGCGATGTGCGTGTGCGATGACCTGGCATTCTATCGTCAGGGTGTTGTAATTGTTTGAGCGAACCGCTTGGTCTTTTGCCTTCTTGGGATTTTGTGATAATCAAGTAATCAAGTGTGGGAGAAAGTGTAAAACCTCCTTCTGGGAGCGCATCTGCCAAGATGGTTTCTTGCATCGTAGCAGGGTCAATCAAAACGAGTTCTTTGCCATTGATGCTATTACGGGTGAAATAGAGAGCGTCTTTTGCTTCTAACCACTTGTAATCCATATATGCATCGTATGTGGCGAGTGTGCGCTGACTTTCGGTTTCGCTCAATATGGTGCGATAGAAACTTTTACCGTCTTCTAACGTGTGTTGATAGTAAGCAAGCATGTATTTTCCTGTTGGAGAAATGCGTGCGCTATACGTACGCTTGCCTTGAAGCATTTCAGCCATCAGATAGGGGCGCTTGGATTGGGGATTTATTTCAATTCCTTCAAGACTCTTGCCTACGATATTGATTTTCACACTATCTTTTGAATTGCTTTCAGACAGACATATTAATCTCACGTCGTAATGTCCAGGAGTCATTGTGAGTGAATTACTCGCTGACTTTCCATTTACAAATACGCGGTAATTCTTGAGTTGCTTGATGTCGAGGTTTACTTTTGCATAGCGATCGGTGCGCACTCCAAACTGAAGCACACGCAATGTTTGCAAACTATCAACAGCATGTAAGGGTGCTCCGCTTTCTAACGTGTCGGTGGCAACTTGTTGTGCAAAAGCGCGAGTTGCGTGGTCGTTTAGTAAGTTTATTATTAATTTGTTCCCTCTATTGTCAATAGAATCAGTCTCGTAGGGTTTTTCTACGTTGAGCGTGATTGCGGGTGTTGTGCAAACGTGTTTGACTTGTATTGTGTCGTTTGCTTTTGCAAAAAGAGGTATCAAACCAAGAAGCGGGAGAATGAAGTGTCTCATGTTACTAAAAAATCGAGTGCTTGTTTCAAAATTTCATGCAAAATTACATTAAAATAGCGGAGTATGCAACTGAAAACTATGAATATTGAGAGGGGTGACTGAGAGCCCAGGTTCTTATCTTTTGAGTAATCCTGTCATTTTTGCGATTTCCTTTTTGCACAATTTCAATCATTTTACAATTATTAGCGTTTCCGCAATTCCCAGAATGCAATGGCCGAAGCTGCTGCTACGTTTAGTGAGTCAACGTTGTGTGACATGGGGATACGTACAATAAAATCGGCATTATCTATAACGGTATTATCCAGTCCTTCTCCCTCCGTTCCCATTACGATGGCGAGTTTGTCTTGTGTTTGTAGTTCGCGGTCATCTATGGATATGGAATTATCTCTCAATGCCATTGCGACAGTCTTAAAACCAAGCTCTTTTATTGTTTGTATTGGAGTTTTTATCCAAGTCCATGGAATAAGAAAAACGGAACCCATGGATACACGTACAGCACGACGATTGAGCGGGTCACAACTGGTTGGTGTTAACAAAACGGCATCGATACCTAAAGCCGCGGCTGAACGAAAAATTGCTCCAATATTTGTCGTGTCAACGACGCTATCAATGACAACAATACGTTTGGCATCCTTGCATATTTCCTCCACGGAGCGTTCTTTGGGGCGTTGCATGGCGCAGAGTACGCCTCGTGTGAGCGTATATCCTGTAAGTGTAGCAAGCAAGTCTCGTTCGCCCGTATAAACAGGGAGGTTGGGATATTTTTCGATGATGTCAACGGCATCTCCCGTTATGTGGCGCTCTTCGCATAATAGGGAGATTGGGGTGTAACCTGCTTGTAAGGCCACCCGAATGACCTTGGGACTTTCGGCAATAAAGATGCCTTTGTCGGGTTCAAGGCGATTACGGAGTTGCGACTCGGTTAATTTGCTAAATATTGCAATTTCGGGTTGCGAAAGCGAGGTTAATTTTGTTATTGGCATATTTGTATTGATTAATTTGACCCGTGAAATAGGTAACAGATTATTTTTATTGAAGCAATTGGCGCGTGTGGCTTTTTACCAATTAAATACTAACCGCTTGTTTTCTTAGTGCATACAAAATTACTAAATTAGTTGCTGAAAGCGAGTTTTGCGTGGATAAATTCAGAGATTCGTTAAAAAAACTATAACTTTGCACGCGTGCATTTTTAGGTATAATTCTTAGTAGATCTTATGATAAATAGTCGCTATTCCTTTGCGCAAATTAATGCATTTTCGATGCAGAATGGCTTGATACTTGGACTCTGGACGTTGTTGGCACTCTTGGCAATGTTGCTGAGTTTTACGTATTCCATGCTCTCTTTAGTTAGCGCAATAATGCTGATTTTTGCTCCCATCTTGTTGTTTCTTCTGACAAAAAAATATCGTAGTTTGGTGGCAACAGAAGGTGTTTTTACAATCACTCAGGGCTTTTTACATTCCTTTTTTACGATGCTTTATGCGGCAACGTGGGTTGCCCTCATGGTGTTTGTGTATTTATCTTATCTTGATAAGGGATACGTTTTTGACGCCTATACGATGTATTTTAACCGTCCTGAAGTTCAAGAAATTCTCGCTCAAAAGGAGATGCAAGCACAACTTGCAATTGCCCTTCAGGGTATGACCATTCAGGAAGTTGTCGAGGGTTTGAGATTTATTCCACCAGCTACGTACGCAGGCATGATTTTTTACCTCAATCTCCTGTTTTCACCCGTCATTTCTTTGCTGATTGGGTTGTTTTTGAAATCCTATAAAATGAAATAACTGAATTAATATAACACATTAAAATTAAGTAAGATAATATGATGAATCATTTGGATATTTCTGTAGTTGTTCCTCTTTACAATGAAGATGAAAGCATTCCTGAACTCTATGCGTGGATTACGCGAGTTATGCGTAATCATGGGTTTACCTATGAGATTATCTTTGTCAATGATGGTTCTACGGACAAGAGTTGGGAGGTAATTGAGGGTCTTGCGGCTACGGATGCAGAACATGTTCATGGTATAAAGTTTCGCCGTAATTATGGAAAGTCACCGGCTTTGTTTTGTGGGTTTGAAAAGGCTCAGGGCGATGTGGTCATCACCATGGATGCCGACCTTCAGGATTCGCCAGATGAGATTCCTGAACTTTATCGCATGATTAAGGAGGATGGTTATGACTTAGTAAGTGGTTATAAACAAAAGCGTTATGACCCGCTTTCTAAAACTATCCCTACGAAGTTGTTTAACGCTACAGCCCGTAAGGTAAGCGGAATTAAGAATTTGCACGACTTCAATTGCGGTCTTAAGGCCTATCGTAAGGATGTTGTTAAGAACATTGAGGTCTATGGTGAAATGCACCGCTATATTCCTTATTTGGCTAAGAATGCAGGGTTTGATAAAATTGGCGAAAAGGTTGTTCAACACCAGGCGCGTAAGTTTGGTACTACTAAATTTGGCGGGTTAAATCGTTTTGTTAATGGTTATTTGGATTTGCTTTCCCTATATTTCCTTAATAGCTTTGGGTTGAAGCCCATGCATGTATTTGGTTTTATCGGCACGCTCATGTTTTTCTTTGGTGTGATTGCTTGCTTAGTCGTTGGTGGCACAAAGTTGGTTGCCATTTGCAGTAACACTCCAGCTCCGTTAGTGACCGACTCTCCTTATTTCTACATCGCTCTTACGATGATGATTTTAGGCACTCAGTTGTTCTTAGCGGGCTTCTTGGGTGAACTCATTAGTCGTAATGCTGATAATCGTAATAACTATCAGATCGAAAAGGTATTATGAGTCGTTTATTGACATATTTGTTAAGTGTTTGTTGTGTCTTTTCATTGCCCTCTTGTACGGAGGTTGAATGCCCTCTTGATAGCGTGGTTGTGATGACGTGTGGTTTGTATGATGCGACGTCTGAAAGTCCCCTCACATTGCCTCACACGCTTTCTGTCACGCCTTATGGCAAAGACACTTTATTGCTCAATTCTGCCTCTCAAATTGAGACGTTTGTACTTCCGTTAAAGATGGCCAGCACGTGTGACACGATGCTTTTGCATTTCTCAGATGATTGGGATCAGTCGTCCGTTGATACGCTCATTCTCTATCATGAAAACATGCCTCACTTTGAGTCGGTAGAATGCCCAACTACCATCTTCCACCATTTGAATCGTGTGGAGTGGATCAACGATACTCGAGCTGACTTAGATTTGAAGATTGATAGTGTGGCTATTGTTCGCGAATTAGTAGATTATAATGATGTTGAAAATATACAAATTTATTTGCATAGCGCTCCTTAGTGTTGGCGGTATTTTGCATGCTAATGCCTCGATTTCACCAGAGAAGACGGACTCTGTTAACAAGTCGTCAGGAAAACTTTACACCTCTCGCGAAGCAGCTCGACAAGCGTTGATTGCAGGCGAAACGCCAGCTGTCTTTGGAGGCATAAGTGTTGGTGTTGACTTAGTTGGACCTGTTATGACGTGTGCCTCTTCTTATGGTCATTACGAGGCCATGTGTCGCCTCACGCTTTTGGAAACCTATTTCCCCGTTGTTGAGATTGGAGTGGGAGAGTGCGACAAATCGGATGAGAGTACGAACGTTAATTTCTCTACTCGTGCACCTTATTTCCGCATTGGGTGTGATATGAATTTTGCGAAAAACAAACTGTCTGGTAATCGTATCTTTGGCGGAGTTCGTTACGGGTTCTCTTCGTTTGATTATGACATTGTCTCACCCGATTTGGTTGACCCGAATTGGGGAACGGTGCTTCCCTTCCAACATCGTGCTATTTCGGGTAAGAAGCACTGGGGGGAACTCCTTTTTGGTATTGAGTCACGTATTTGTCGATTCATGCAGATAGGTTGGGCGGTCCGTTATAAGTTTAGTCTTGCTGATAAGCATGGCGAGTCAATGAAACCCTGGTATGTTCCTGGATTTGGTCGAAACAAAGACGGATTGTTTGGCGCAAATTTCAACTTGATATTTGAATTGTAGGCTGGTTATGAAATATCTGAAAATTCTATTTTTTCTCTTTTTGTTCATTGGCACCATTGTCATATTGCGCAATCATCAAGATACCGTTTCTCAACCCTATCACACTTCCGTAGGACGTGCTTTTGGAACAACCTACCGCGTTGTATATCAAGCATCAGTACCTCAAGATAGCATTATTCAATTGAGTCTTTCGGCCGTTGATAGTTCGCTTTCTATGTTCAACCCACAAAGCACCTTAGCGTGTATCAATAGTGGTAGTTCTAACAAGGTGGACACTTTGTTTCGTCATGTGTTTGAGTTAGCTCAGAAGGTATCCGAAGCAACCCATGGCGCTTTCGACCCCACGGTAGCTCCAGCTGTAAATGCTTGGGGATTTGGACCTGAGGGTAAGCGTGAACTCTCTAGAGAAGAGATAGATAGTATTTCGCATTTAGTGGGGTATCAGCAAGTATCGCTTATGGGTGATTCGCTCATCTTCAATACCGAATCTCAAGTTACCCTCGACTTTGGCGCCATTGCAAAGGGTTTTGCCGTTGATTATGTGGCTCAGAAACTCCGTGAAGAGGGGGTGGCGAATTACATGGTTGAAATAGGAGGTGAGGTGGTTGTGAGCGGTGTGAATGATAAAGGTGAAAGTTGGCGCATAGGTGTGCAATCTCCCGATGCACATCAAGCAACCTTGCAAAAGGTCATTCAACTGAAAGATGCAGCCATGGCTACTAGCGGTAATTATCGCAACTATTACGTGAATGACGAGGGGGTGAAGGTGGCGCATACCATCGATCCACGCACGGCTTGCCCTGTATCCCATTCTTTGTTGTCAGCCACGGTGTTAGCTCCCTCATGTGCAATCGCTGATGCTTATGCCACAGCTTTTATGGTGTTAGGTGTGGAAGATTCCAAACGCATCTTGGAAAATCATCCCGAACTTTCGGTGTACTTTATTTATTCCGAACAAGACAGCATTCAAGTTTATTCAACTATTGATTGATCCAGCAGATGGTGAACTTCCTGCTGATTTGTAGGTGGCTATCTATGCGCTCAACGGTTTGTTGTACGTCAAATATGCGCCTTGTTGCATACAATAAAGGTAAACTTGCCGCTAACATGTATTTTGTGAACGGCATGAAGACCATGTTGAAAAATGAAGATTGAGGATTTTACCATTAGAACCTGCTGAATAACTCAATTTTCGAATGTTAATGAATCCATCGGATCTTTCTCCGTTAAATACAATAATTTATTGAGGGTGTGTCGAAAATATACGGCACACCCTCTTAAGTTGTGTAAGAGTTAGTAAAATGCAAGGTCTGAAATCGAGGATGAAGGGAGTGTGCTGGAGTATATGATAAAGTCAGAGAATGAGGCGCAACGCAGCGGTTTGCTCCCTATGGCACAACGACGATTTAGTCAATAAAAGCGTATTACAAGACTTAGGAGTCAAGAAATCCATCTACCCCGGTACAATGTCCTTTCCGGAAACCTGGAGGACCCATCTACCCCGGTACAATGACCTTTCCAGAAATCTGGAGGACCCATCTACCCCGGTACAATGACCTTTCCAGAAATCTGGAAGACTTATCTACCCCGGTACAATATCCTTTTCTGAAACCAGGAATACTCATCTACTCCAGTCTCCAACCTTTCTACAAACGTAAATGCTTCATCTACTCCAGTCCCCAACGTTTCTACAAATGTAAACGGTTCATCTACTCCAGTCCCTAACGTTTCTACAAATGTAAACGGTTCATCTACTCCAGTCCCCAACGTTTCTACAAATAAAAATGACCTATCTACTCCATAATCCCTTATAAATCCTTTGTGCATTTTCACCCTGAGCGAGTGACAATTTCCAAATGGAAAATTCATTCTCATGTAAATTAGTTCCATTTTAACCACTCTTCACCTTCTACACTCTATTTACTCAAAAAAACTTTGCGCATCAAGTAATTATCAAATCAAAAAGTAAATAGCAATTGTAGATACTTTCTGAATAAGCATTTTTTAACAAAAAAATAACTTTGCTTAAAATAAAAATTCTAAATTTGCCAACTCTACAATACATTAAAGAGGAATTAAAGTCATTCGATTTTTAAAAATTCAAAATAAAGATGTTTACACTTTTATTAGAATCTGCAACATCTTTGATATACGGACTATTGCTGAGTGCGTTGATAATGGGTACCATCGTCATGGTGATAAGCATGCTGTCACGCAAAAAGATGCAACTCCTTACGGCTGTGGTTGGAGGCGTAGGGTTCGTATGGATTTGGTTGCAAAGCACCCTGATGATAGCAGCATTCAGCGTTATTGGGTATGTGAATGATGCCGAAACTATGGTTTCAATAGTTGCAACCAACATGGAACAAGGCCGTACGGCGAATATCTCTGAAGCGCTGATTGAGGTATATCCCGTCATGTCAATTTTCCTCGACAAAGTCACAGACGAAGTGTCTGAACTGCAGACTGTAGGCAACACAACGTCAGAGATAGGATCGACTGTTAGCACAGTTGCAAACAACTACGTAGATGGCATTCAGTCAAATGTGATGACCATAATTGATATCGTGCGCGCGGAGGTAATGAGTTTCGTTTTTTGGCGCATAGGTTTCATCGTTATAGGTTGCATATTGGTCGTCCCCGGCATGATGTTCACAATGAGTACGCCCACAAGTAGTCGAGGTCGATATAGTCGCGGACGCAGTGACTTTAGCGCTGAGGACAGAGCACTGATGCACCGCTCTCGTGCAGGAAGAGGTTCTCGTCGCTCACTATATTAAAGATTAAAATAGCATCCCTTTTGTTTAAAACTCATAAAAACAGAATCAGTAAAAACTAAAATAAAATACACGATTATGGACATGTCAACAAATCACATCCTTGTAGGTCTTGGTGGTACAGGTGGTAAGATTCTTCGCGAATTCAAGATGCGAATGTTTGAAGAATATCCCGATGCTGCTGAGCGTAATAAGTTTCCCATCGGTCTGCTCTACGTGGACTCTACACGAGAAATGATGGGTATTGGTCGCGCTGACTTTCGCGTTATGGGTCAGGACGCCTCATTTTCTGAATCAGAATTTGTAGATATTAAGTCGATTGACCTCACAGCAGTGCTCGACAATATGAATTCGTATCCCGCTCTGAAAGGTGTGGTACAGAATGCCTCAGCAGTGAAGACAGCTATCGGTGCCCTTGGGGAAGCTGCAGGACAGAAGCGCCGTGCAGGTCGCGTCTTGTTTGCTGCCAATGCGTCGCGCTATCTCAGTGCGTTAGGCAACACGTACTCAAACTGCACATCACGCTCACGCACTGATGAATTGATGATTCATATCTTTGCTGGTCTTTCGGGCGGAACAGGTTCTGGATCCATCGTTGATGCCATTGTGCAGACGCGCAAGGCTTACCCTGATGCAAAGATTATGGTTTATGCCATGGTAGCAGAGATGCGTTTGCCAAAGTCTGGCATGGACAAGGGACGTTACTATCAGAACTGTTATGCTGCGCTAAACGAACTCTCGGCGCTTCAGTCTGGTCGCTTCGAACCCACCGACGTGACGAGTGAAGGTCGTGCAGCCAAACTTTTCTCAACCCGCATCAAGGGGGTGGCTGATGGTTTGGTGCTTTACAGTAATGTCAACGAAAACGGCATGACGGTAGATTCGCTGACAGAGTTGCCCCGACTAGTGAGTGACTACGTATTTACCCGCGTATTCCTGCTTACTAAGGAAAACGATGATGCTAAGGACTTTTTCCGTGCATACAGTTTTGAAAATATGGACGACTTCTGCCTTGAGTACGACGAAACGACTTCCGCAAGTCGTGCGTCTGAAAAGCAAATCGCACGAACAAAGAAAATCAATTCATTCGGTATCAAGCGCATCATTTATCCCGAACAACGCATCCTCCAACACGTTACCTACACCATAGGTCGCAGCATCCTCTATCAGTTTAAGTTCAACAACTGGAGCGATGAACTTGGTTTTGTGGACGAAGAACTTAACAAGGACTATAACGAATTATACTTTAAACCCGAAAACATCAAGAAGTGGAAACTTGATGAATCGCACCTCACACTGAACGAAAAAATTCTCGATAGTGATGCGGCGCAGAAACCCTTTGACGAATACTGGCATGGCAAAGCGATTGAACTAGCCGAACTTGCAAAGACCGCAAGTTGTCCGCTTGAAGAGTTGCATCACATGCTCAATACTGTTTTCGACAAGCAGTTCCGCGTTAAGGGGGTTGAAGAATTCTTCCGTATGAAGACGGCTGTCATCGACGAAATGGCAGCAGACATTCGTTCGACCATCGAAAAACAACTCTTCGAAAAGTGGCGCAACGGTGAAATTTCGATTTACGACTTGGTGAATGTGGCAAGCAAACTCAACACGTTCATAGACGATCAGCGTGAACGTCTCGAAAAATCCAAGGTTGCTAACGAAGAAGAACTCGCTGCTATCGTTGATGAAGCGAAAGCCAACGTGAGCGAATGGAAGGATTTGAATGTATTGCAGCGCATGGTGGGGCAGGGGGCACGACTCTACGCCGGTCATCAAGAAATCCTCTCCGACCTTATGACAGCACGCACCAAGGCTGTAGGTTACGACTTCGCACTCTCTATGTGTCGCCGTCTCTCAATGGTGTTCAACAATATGTTTGAAGAAATCATGCGCTTCGGTCAAAAGATTTCAGAAGCCATTACCGAAACCGAACGCCTCATTACTGCGAACCAGAAAATTAATAAGGGTCTGGAAGACAAGACTGGCGCCGTAATCGAAGTGAGTGAGGAAGAAGACATGATGCGCTTTGAGAAAACCCTTCTGCGCAAGAAAGATACACAAACCGAAGCTGCTAAGAGTCTCAGAAATGCACTTCTCCCTGAAGGTACATTCAAGAATTTCGGAGATTTGAACAGTCGCATTTCACTTGATAACATAAAGGATAGTTTAGAGTTGAAACTTTGTGATGTTATTAAGACTGCCCACGAAACCATCTGTCGCAGCGACAAGCAAGTATTAGGTCTTAATGTGCTCGCTCAGCTCCAGCAGGAACTCACGACCGACGAAGCAATCCGTCGCTTTGCGCTCGATCTCGTTCGACAAAGCGGTGTGTACCTAAAGTTCAACGACAGCGAAATACGTCGTGCCGTGAAGAATAACGAAAACCCAACGACCAATCCAGCCTCGGTGTTCCAGAAGTGCATTCTTGTGTCGATGCCCTCAGCTGAAGATAACGACCAACTCAAAGTGTTTGCCGACAAGTTGAAACAGGCTTTTGCTGAATCGTTCAACCAAGCAGAGCAAGTGACTATCAAGGTGTCACAATCTTCACCCCGCAAAAACGAAATTTCGATTGTGAGCGTGATTTATTGCTTCCCCATGCGTGGTATCGAGTGGCTTAGCACATATCGCCAGCGTTATGAAGACCTTCTCAATACGGGCAATGACGTGGCTGACCGTGATAACTCCATCCTGCTCCATGCTGAAGGCGACGGCAAGAACCTGCCCAACCTCTTCATTGCTGACGAACTCAAGCCCGAACAGTATTGGCCCTACTTTATACTGGCAGCAGCGCTCAACATCCTGACGAAAAACGATGGTGCATGGGGTTACAGTGAAACCAACAAATTCGGACGCTCAGTGTCAACGCCCATTGCTTCGGTTTTCGTTGACATCGTTGACAGCAACGATCTTAATGAAGATTTGCGCGAAAAGATTACGCAGCGCGTAAAGGATCTCATCAGTGACCCTGAAATGACACGCGCTGACCGCGACAGTATTGAACAAACTATCATTGATTTCGTAGGCCAGGAAATTGTGCCCTCGTGTGCAGCATCGCTTGCTGAACGCTTTGAAAATTATGCAGAGCAGGCAATCGAACTCATTAAGAAATAAATATTTACTCTCTACTAAAAAAAATAATATAATATGGAAAGAACAGCATATTCGTCCCGCTCAGCAAGGGGCGGACAGCGTGTAGGACGCACAGGTATTTGTCTCAACACAGATAATTGTCAGAAGGCAAAAGATAAGGAAACAATCGTTGTGCGTACGGGCGACTTCGTTTGTCCTGAATGTGGCAACGAACTCCACGAAATCAAAGAAGTTAAGAAACCGAACAACTGGATGCTAATTGGTGGAATCGCAGCAGCAGTGATTGCCATCATTGTACTCATCATTTGTATGTTACCTTTTGGAAATGATGTTCCAACAAAAGCTCCCAAAACGGAAACACCTCTTGGTGTAGTAGATTCAGTTACAACCGAAGAAACTGAGACGGAATCTGTAACTGATACTGTGACTGTAACTGATACTGTAACTGTCACTGTAACTGATACTGTGACTGTAACTGATACTGTAACTGTCACTGTAACTGAAACAAAACCAGCAACTCCTAAAACAAAAACCGAAGTTAAGACCAGAAACTCAACTACAGTTTCATCCATTCCCGTAGGTGCCATCGTTGTTGAAGGTGGTTACTACGAAGGTCCAATACGAAATGGTGTGCCCCATGGTAGCGGCATCATGACCTACTTGAAGTCTATGAAGATTGTTCCTTCTAAGGACTATGTGGCTCAACCTGGAGAAACTGTCACAGGTACATTCCGAGATGGTAAACTATTGACTGGTACCTGGACGCAAAAGAATGGCAATAAGGTTCGTGTGAACAGATAAGCAAAGCATTAACTTTCTGGTCTGAAGAATTATTTGGACCAGAAAGTACTTCTTATTTTTAGCAACAACAAATGTTCCTGTAGCTAATTTGCTGCAACCGCAATAGCGCATTACGCCTAAACTCTATAATATGAAAATCTCCCGACAACGTTTTTTGACGACTTGCATGTTTGGGTTACTCACGCTATACGTTGCGGCTCAAACAACCTTCTCAACAGAAAGGTTGCAGCATATGGCTAAGCAACTCAATTTAGTGCAACTCGACACATTGAAACCTGCTGCCTTCACCGACAGTTATACATATAAAGGCAACAAACTTCACGTCGCTAAAAATAAGCGTGGCGAAATCTGCCACATAGGTTTTGCTATGGTTAATCCTGAACTGAGAAATTCAGAGTTACAACCCTTGATTAACTTCGTTGAGCGCTATTTGTTGGAATTAGACCTTCCCTCGGACTTCTCAATAGTCGTGCGCCTTAATCGGGATAAGGTGATATACCATGTTGCTGAGGACATAATTCCTGCTAAGATTGGTTACGACGATGGATTTGCATTGGAAGTCGAAGCACTCAAATCCTACCGCATAAGCTGGCAGCGTGACGGTCAAACGCTACTTCAGATGGCTTTCCCCATGGATGCCCAACTGCTTCTAGGATGTAACATTATTGAACTGGAGACCAACTTAGTTAAGAATATCGTCAGTGTATCCAACGAGCGTACAAAGCTATCGGAATTGTCAGTGGATGCCCTCAAGGGTAAAGGTGACACCTTTCTAGATCCATTGATTTCCAATAAACTTTATACCAAGGAAGTCAACGGTCAACTTGACATCATCTTCAATAGTTCGAACATGCACCAATCTGTTTGTAACTTTGCGCTGACAGGATATGCACCAACTCTGGTTCCGCTCAACTTCACGGTTGACCTATACGGATACAAAAAGAAAGAATTGCAACTGAGTTATTCCCAACTCGTGCGTTTCCTAAATGGAGAAGGTTGTACGCTCTATTTCGGCATCAAAACTCGCTCGGAAACCATGGTAGAAGGCACGCTCTTTGCTGTTCAGAAGAGTTTGGGTTATTGCCACGTTGTAAAACTCGAAATACCTACCTCCATCATCAATCCCCAACCAGAAGGAATGGTCAATGCGCGCTTTTATGCTTACATTCCTTTACACAACATTTCGAGCGATTATTTTTAGCAAATACTTCCCGGCTTGCAACAAACTATTTTACCATCAACAATATAAGATATTATAATGAGATACGCATTCCTACTACTATTTGCCATTTGCGCAACTACAATATCAGCACAACAAACCACAGATGAACAGAAAAAAGAAATCAACCGCATCAAGAAAAGTGCCGACTACCTTTATGGAGAAGCAACCTTAGCAACCGAAGAAGAAGCTAAAGACCTTGCAGTGGAATTGCTCTACAAAAATATTAATGAATATTGCGCCATGAGTGAGAAGTTAAAACTTTCTAAGCAGATACTCATTAATGATATAAAAGGTGCTTGGGACGTCATCACGATGCCTCGCGGTAACATGGTTCGTGCCTTCTATTATGTGAAGAAGAAGGACCTTCAAGGAGTTGAAGATACACGAGTAATGACCATGGGCAAAACGGGAACAAGTGATTACTCCGTGACGAAGGTAGATGCTAAATCTACGCTCATTTCACTGCTCGAAAGCGAACAACCTATCGAAACAAAACCAGACTTTCACCCTGTAGCCAAAGAATTGAGTACCATTACTAACGGTAGTGAACTTATGGCAAAGGTCAAGGCATACCTTGCTGCTGGAAAAATCAAAGTTTTCAAGAACTATGCAGACATACCAAATCCCGAAGACTACTATATCATCGTTTTTGACAATACTCAAACGATTAAAGCCATCCTCTCCCCTGGTAAAGACCGCTTCAACGTAGCTACAGGTAAAGCCGACGGTGTGCAGAACTATAGAGGTTGCGGTGGTAAAGGAATGCTGTTCTAACAAGTGAAACCAGTCACAATAACTCATATTTAGACTTAATGCATAGACCATCAATTTAAAGAATGTTATGAAAAAAATTATTTTAGCAATACTCCTGCTTGCAATTCCCAGCATAGTAACAGCTCAAACAATCAGTGTTACACTTACTACAGACGAAGGTTATGCCCGTCCAGTTGCTATCAGCAAGGCCGAGGCTAACCTCTCAAAGGTACTGAGTGAAATCAATAAAGCTTACAATGAAAAACGTGTGCTCAACATTGTAGGTTTGCCTATGAACGACTTTGCTATCGATGCACTCACCATGCTCTGGGAAGTAGCCCACTTTTATGTGGATGACACCGAGGTCGTTGACCGTATCTGGGTGTTCGAAGGCAATGGATTCATGGAAGTACAACATGTGCCCATTATCATTACACCTGAAAATGGTAGCAGTAGTGGCACTTTCCAGGACGCCGTTATCGAGTTCGACCTCAATGGTAAGATTACTGACTTTAGATTTGCCCTCGATGCACAAGTGCGAGAAAGCATGACCAATTGCGGCAATGGCGTTGTTGATAAAGAGCGTAGTATGCTTATTTTGCAATATATTGAGCGATTCCGTACAGCATATAATACCAAGGACATTAACTTCCTACAAGATATCTTCTCTGATGATGCACTCATCATTACGGGTAAGGTTGTGACGCGTAAGTCCTTCCAAGATGCTACCATAAAGATTTCCCCCCAGGTTACCTACAAGAAACAAAATAAGACGCAGTACATCAATAACCTTCGCCGTGCCTTCGCACGCAATCAGTGGATTGACGTGAAATTTGAGCAAATTGCCAACGGCGGCAGTACAGGTTGTGGTGGCATTACGCGCTCTGACAAGAATCCCAACCTTTATGGAGTGCGTTTGCGTCAGGAGTGGAAGTCGAGCACATACTCCGACGAAGGTTATGTATTTCTCCTTTGGAATTTTGCCGATCCTGACAAACCCGAGATTACCGTGCGTACATGGCAACCCGAGTTTCTTGATGCTGCAAAGACGCAGCGACTTCCTGAAGAAGAAATCTTCAGTCTCAGCACAGTAGGTGATTTCTAAACCTTGCCTAGATTATTTACATCAGTCAAACCTAAGTTACTAACTCATGTTAAAGAACTTACTGACAACACTAGTTCTCCTCATAATGCCCCTCTCGCTTGCAGCGCAAGGCAACTTCATCTCTGTTTCGATGATTGAAGACAGCAAGGAAATCAACACAGGCGGCATGTTTGTGGTGCGCGTCATTTCAAACCTCGACGACATCTACTTTGCTTGTAACATAGATAATCTCCACCTTGATCAGCAGCGTAGTGCTGCCAACGATAAAGGGGAATACACTTACGTTGTAGGCGCTATCGTTACGCCTGAATTTGACGGTAAGACTGTTAAATTCTCCGTACAGCGCAAAGGCGAGGTTGATCGCTCCTTCTTTCCGCCCAAGTTGCTGAAGGCAGATCGCATGTGCACCTTCCGCGTAGTTCAACCAGAGCGTCGTATGAAGATTTATCAGCAAGAGGGCGCTATGTCGAACGGAGAGAAAAACATCGGTTCGTTAGAACTCATCAGTTCCACGCGAGATGTTTTTCTCAAAGGCGCTGAAGAACTCAAAATCAAGCGTATGTCTACAACACCGCTCGAAGGTGGTACTTATAAGGTGGTATATCATTTTGATCTTGCGCCCATGTTTGCCGCACGCAATGCCCTCACGCAGTCGGACGGTGCCACCGAATACGCAGCGCTTTGCAAAAAATTTGAATTGCTTGACGAGAATCCCCAGGCAATGACAGATGCTGAAATCGTGCGCCACGAAGAATTGGAGAAGGAGGTTATTCCCCGTCTGCACGATGAACTAGCACGCCTCTCCTATGTAGTGCTCTCTACAGAGAAGTCGAACGAAGAAGTCATTGATATATCAGACTTCAGTTCTGCTGAAAACCGCTGCTACGGCGTGAAGGTTGAGTCAGCAAAAGAAGTTACGGGATACACCGCCATCCTTGAACAGGCGCGCCTTGCCTACACCGAACGCAACTACAAAGAAGCCAAAGTATTCTATGAGCAAGCTGCCACAGACCCCAGTGCTCCTTCTGACGCCAAGGAAGTGTGTCAGCAACGTATAGAGCGTATGCAACTTCTGGCAGACCACGATAACTATGCTCGCACAGCTCTTGGCATGATTATCAAAGCCCAGAAAGAGGGTAAGAAACTCCCCGCTGAGGATATTGAAAAATACTTCGGCATTGCCCTAGAAAGTTACAACGTGCTATACACCAATACGAAGGACGAGTTTTATCTACAGCGCGTGCAACTGTGCGAGAAGAATCTGGCTAAAATAGGTTTTGTCATCGAAGGAAAAATTACTCGCTCAGACTTTAGACAGGGACAGTTGCATGAAACACCGCTCCCCAATGTCAAAATTTATGGCATTACCCACTACGTAAGTGAGAAAGAGGTGAGATACTCTACACTTGGCGACCTTTTGGGTACAGCTGACGCACAGGGCAACTACCACATTCAACTTGAACGCGGCAAGTACAAAATGCTACTCTTTGCACCCAGTAACAATGAGTTTAAGCGCAACTACCTTATCACTATTGACAAGGAAACTCATACTACCAAGAACGTACGTATCAAAGGATAAATATTAATCAAACTCAAAAAAAATTAAGTTATGAAAAAGTATTCTTTTATTTTGCTGTTGTTGGGCATCGCACTGTCAAGTTGTTCGAGTTACCAATACACAGCTCGCCAAACCAATGTCCAACGGCGTGACATTAACACTTCAGAAAAAATGGCGGGGATTGATGTGGATTACACAAGACAAGTAATTGCAACATCAGATTTTCAACTTACACGTCAATCTGCTATTCAAGAAGCTGAATACATTTGTATTCAACAATCTAAAGTTGATGTAATTGTGGATCCTATAGTCAAAATAGAATATAACCCAATTAGACTAAAGAAGCGTTACAAGGCTACTATCACAGGTTACGCGGGTATGTACAAAAATGAACCAACAACTCTAGAGAAATCAAAAGACTACACACTTGAGGAGATTGAGAAATACAAGCTTTTAACGGATCCTACTTTCCCACAGTATTATTATAACAATGGAACACAAGGAGACCAATATTACTTTGGAACCAAAGGCTTTGGCAGTGAAAAAACATCCTCTTCATTGATGATTCAACCCACTGGACTAAAGAATTTAGGAACTCCCAAAGTTTATGATTACCAACAATCATTAAAACTACGCAATACTGGTATCGGATTACTCTCTTCTGGTGTTGTAATGATGTTTGTTGTTGGACTTCCTTGTCTACTGGCTGATGCACCTGGCGCAGGTGCTGCATTTATGGCAATTGGAGGTTCAGCGATAACAGCAGGTGTTCCGCTAATAACTATTGGTGCTATCCGTACAAAGAAAGCACAAAATATGAATATTACCATGAATAGTAGTTCTAATGGTATTGGATTAGGTTTAACATTTTAATAACTGATAATTATGAAAAAGATTTTATTAGGCAGTATTCTTGCTGCAGTTCTCTTACTAAGTAGTTGCTCTTCTTACCAATATACAGCGCGTCAAACAGTAGTAGAAAGACAGAATATCACAATGGCTCCTACTATTGTAGATGTGAAACCAGATT
>CALCHM010000090.1 GCA_937901345.1 uncultured Prevotella sp.
CTGAACACAGAAAAGCCCCCACAGAGCCTTTTGGGCTTGCAAGGGCTTTAGGGTTTTGCATTGGCGGTTGCACCGCCAACGCTTTAAGCTCCGTTTCTCGCTTGGGCTATTAGGTCGTTAATCACGCGCCCCTTATTGGGTTGGGTGTTAAGCCAGTCGAGGTTGTCCGCGTCTATGCGGAATGTCATCATTTTGGATGTTCGCTCACCCCTTTTCGCGTATTGCTTTCGGGGTTGCGTGGTCTTGTTTTCTTCCATGTTCAGAGTGTTTAGAGAATTGAATATTGAGCCGTAACCGCTTGCGTGTTGGCTTGGCTCATGTCTATGTATTTCTGCGTTGTCGCTATTCGGTTGTGACCTAATATGGTGGCGATTGTTGTCACGTTCACACCGTTGTTAGCGAGGTTGGTAGCGAATGAATGACGGATTGCATGTGGGCTTAGTTGTTTCGCTCTGCTAAAAGGCTTGAGCGCAGTCCATAGCATGTGCCTTGCAGTCCGTTGCTCATAATTGAATATTCGCCCTGTGCGTGGGCTTCTCTCATACGCTTGGTGAAGTAGTTCGAGGTGTTCAGCGGTCGTATATACTATGCGCTCTTTGCGCCCTTTGCCGATGATTTCAAGGCTATGCGCTTTGAAATCTATATCCTCCCAACGGAGTGCAAGTAGTTCGCTAATGCGTATGCCCGTAGTGGCAAGTAGTCCAATCCATACATGCACAAGTCCAGTCGTGCCCTCATAGGCTCTTTGAAGGTCTTCGTTTGGTATGGTGTTAGGTGTCTTCTCTTCTACCTTGCGTCGGCTCTGATACCTTGCAGGGTTGTTCTTTAGAAGTCCCTCACGAATGAAGTAGCGATACAATGCGCTGATGCTTGATAACTCGCGGTTCGTGGTTGTAGGCTTGCAGCCTTCTTTCACTCGCTGAATGATATATGCATCTATATCTTGTCGGGTTATGTTGCTCCATTTCGCGTCCGCTCTGTATGTCTTCATCCAACGTGCGAAGTAGTGCAAGTCCTTGCAATATTCGCTCGCAGTCCTCTGCGAATATCCCTTAATGCAGAGTAGGTATGTAGCAAATTTCTGTAACATAGTCGTTGTGGTGTTAGTGGGGGAGAGGTCGCCCCCTCCCCAGGGTTATTTGATGTCGTTCAGATATTTGCATTCATTATAGAATGCTTCTAACGCTTGCTTGTAGGTGTAGCCGTTGTCGCTACCTCTCATTGCATCGTAAGCCATAGAATTGTGGCTATTACAAGTGTATCGTTTGTTACGGTAGTAAATAGTTACTCTGTAACTTCCGTAACCATTCCAACGAACAGTTAAACGGTCTTGTAGTTCTTGGGTTGTCATAGTTATTTGTCCTCCGTGTAGATGAATGCTACTAATGAGCAGTTAATGTCTTTGTTGTTAATGATTGTGTCGAAAGTGTGGATGAGTTGGAGAGCATCGTAACCACAGGGTAGGTCATGCAGAGTTATTACCATTTGGTCACCGTCCACGTTCTGATAGTGGGGGTATTCGGTGTAGTTCTCGAGGAACTCAGTGATAGCATCTTCAAAGAGTACCATTTCCGATGTGTCGGAAAATCCATAACGTAGTTTTAACATGTTGTGCCGATTGCCGTGTTTCGGGAGGGCTGAGTTAATATCTAATTTCTACTACAAAGGTACAAAAAAGTATTGACATTTGCAAGTATTTTTAGTTAAAATGTCAATACATTTAAGTTAAAAAATGTCAATACATTTAAGCACATTTCGCGCTATTTGCTCTACCATCTGTAATACACTAATACTAAAAAGTGTTAAATGTTGCGTGTCTTCGCTCCGCTCGACACGCTTTGAAATGTTAAACACTCTTTGCACAAGTGCAAACAAATGTTAATAACAGAATGCAAACAAATGTTAAACACCCTCTCAACTCCTTAACACTTCCCCACCATTCCCCACCTACCGCCCACTACACTCCCACTCACCTCTAACTTTTGTCATTTCAGAAAAAGTTTGTACCTTTGCCGACGTTGAATAAGGCTCATATTGCTTTGCATCGTCTCACACAATGATAGCATTATCCACTTATCTCAATAGGTATTTCTTTTTCTTCCCATCCCTCGATGGATTGGGGCAATGTCTAACTCTAACACTTATTAATCATGGGTAAAGTCACTTCACTCTACGGTAAGACTACGGGCAAAATTGGCTCTATCGTCTTCTCGACTTCGGGCGGTGAGACAATCGCTCGCGAGTACAATCCTCATGTCGCTAACCCAAGCACAGAAGCACAAGTGAACCAGCGTGCACGCATGAAACTAATGTCGCAAGTTTCAGCAGCTCTTTCACCTGTTATCATTATGCAGAAAAGCGGTTTAGTTTCTGCACGTAATCAGTTTGTAAAGAAGAACTTTGCGTACTCAAATGCTGTTGACGGTACTGCTCAGATCTCCTACGAAAACATTCAGCTTACGCAGGGAAATGCATCATTGCCACAGTTGGTTTTCAATAACCCGGGTGGACAGCAAGCACCATCGCTTCAGCTTGCTGAAAGTGCAGACGCAGCAGTTTCACGTGTTTGTTATATCATTTATAAGAAGACGCAGGAGGCTAAACTCCAGTTCGTTCAGTCACACATAGTTGAAGATGCAGGTGTAGATGGTACGTTTAAGTGGACTATACAAAGATCAATGAACGACAACTACGTATTCTATGCTTACGGAATGAAAGATTTAAGTGCAAAGGCTTCTGCCGAATACGCTAACTATAATGTGACTACCGCCAATGACCTCGCTAAACTTGTTGCAGTTCGACGTATTTCTGCGGAAGACTACCAGTTTACTGAGACAAGAGGAGCAACCGCAAATAACGGTACTCCTATCGAGCCTGTACCAGATGGTAAGGTACGTGTTTATGCAACTGCGTTGGGTCCTGGTACTGTTTCGGGTGATGGTTTGTACGACCTCGGTGCAGAAGTAACACTTGTTGCTACACCTAATCAGGGTGGCGAGTTCGTTAAGTGGTACGACAATCGCAACAACCAAGTACTATCCACAAACCCAACTCTTGTGGTAACTGCAAATGCAACTATTGATGTAGTCGCAGAGTTCGAGACTGAGTCTATTTAACTTTGCCTTAAATCGTTTTTTAAATATACATGTCCCGAGTGTCCCACGTGTTGAGACACTTCCCCCTAACATTTGGGGGTATCACTGAGTAAAGTTGGGGTGTTCTGTTGTGGTGGCAGAACACCCCTTTTTAATTCTTTAGACTATGGCAAACGAGACAATTAAATACGGAAAAGTTGGCGGTGTCATCATGTACAAAGTAGGTGACAATGTCTATTGCAGAGCCTTACAGGCTCACGTACACAACCCACAAACACAGGCACAGACAGAACAGAGGGGAAAAATAAAGTTGTGCTCTCAGTTGTCTGCGATCTTTAGACAATTCATTGCTATTTTCCCGACTTCGGGAAAATCATCGCGATCATTGTTTCAGCGGTATTTGTTCCAAAACATCTACTTTAACGAGGGGCAAGCAGAGAAGAGCCTAAGAACTATTGACCTAACACACACTATCACATACCTACCGAGCATTAATTTCGAACATGCCGATTATAGAGGAATGGACGTTATCAAGTTCTTTTTGATTTCAGAGCCACGACAAGAGGTAAACCGTGTTTTCTACTTCCTTTTCAAAGTGCTTAGTAATAGTAAACTAATGTTCGTAAATGCCTATCTAACAGATACACGCTCAACACCCGAGATTGATGGTTATTTCGTATGGTTCTGCCCAGATGTCAGATTGACAGACGAGGAAGTGACAGACACGGACTATTACATTTACGCTTATGGAATGTGTGACCTATCCGAACAAGCCACAAGACAATGGGAGCGAAACACGTTCGAGCCGATTTATTATATAGCCGAGCAAATCAAAGAGGGTATCACAATCCCTATGCAGCAGGTTATCTGTGCCCTTGCCGACACAAT
>CALCHM010000091.1 GCA_937901345.1 uncultured Prevotella sp.
GGAGGAGGAAGACCGAGTTAGCGAGGTCAAGTGCCCAAAGGGCGGAGGGGTCTGTAATAATGTATAAACAACTAAATGATCTAAAAAATCAACCATGATTTTAAGGACGCACGCACCGTGCGTCCGTACCAGTCAATCGAATTTTCCACCCCGCAGGCAGCTGTAATCTGTACTCTGTACTCTAAAATCTGTACTCTAAAAAAGTATTATGAAACAAAAACTACACCCCCTCTGTCTTGTGTTCCTTGCCCTCGCACTCTGCAACACATCCCTCTTTGCCGAAGACTTCGCGGTCAATGGCATTTATTACAACATCACATCAGAAACGGATAAGACGGTTGAGGTGACTTACCATGGAAACAATACGTCCGAGGATTCAAACGAATATTCCGGATTTGTCACAATACCCCGATCAGTGTCCTATCATGGAAGTACCTACAGCGTGACCAGCATTGGGATTGCTGCTTTCGAAGATTGCTACCGTTTGACCTCCGTGGAGATTCCTAATAGCGTGACCAGCATTAGGGCTAATGCTTTCTCTTACTGTTCCAATTTGACTTCTATAGAAATTTCTAACAGTGTGACCAGCATTGGGAATTTTGCATTCTCTGGTTGCGAAGGTTTGACTTCCGTGGAGATGCCTTACAGTGTGACTAGCATTGGAGATGCCGTTTTCTCTGGTTGCCCTGTTTTGACGTCTATTACAGTTGCTGAAGGAAATCCAAAGTATGACTCAAGAGACAATTGTAATGCGATTATAGAAACTAAAACAAACTCCTTAATTCAAGGATGTCACAGTTCACTCATCCCTAACAGTGTGACCAGCATCGGTGCTTATGCTTTCGAAGAGTGCTCCAGTTTGACTTCCGTGGTGATTCCCTGTAGTGTAACCAACATTGGATATTCTGCTTTCAGTTATTGCTCCAATTTGGTATCCGTAGTGATTCCTAATAGTGTGACCCAAATTGGGATTGCTGCATTCTCTAATTGCACCAGTTTGACTACCTTGAATATTGGTTATGGTGTGACCAGCATTGAAGATTCAGCTTTCAATGGTTGCTCTGGTTTAACTTCCGTGGTGATTCCAAACAGTGTGACCAACATTGGGCATTCAGCGTTCAGTTTCTGCTCCAATTTGGTTTCCATAGTGATTCCAAACAGTGTGACTAGCATTGGGAATTCAGCTTTCAACGGTTGCTCTAGTTTGACTTCCGTGGAGATTCCTAATAGCGTGACCAACATTGGGCATTCTGCTTTCGCTCATTGCTACCGTTTGACATCCGTGGAGATTCCAAACAGTGTGACTAGCATTGAAGATTGTACTTTCGAATATTGCTCCAGTTTGACATCCGTGGTGATTCCTAACAGTGTGACCAGCATTGGAAATTCTGCTTTCTCTAATTGCTACGGTTTGACTTCCGTGGAGATTCCTAACAATGTGACCAGCATTGGGGGTTGGGCTTTCGATGATTGCTCCCGTTTAACAACAGCCACAGTTGGATGTTCATGGATAACGAATCCCTTGTATGAATTTGATGAAAACGTAACGGTGAACGCCACGCTGCATAGTTATGAAAATGGTTTCTGCACAGTGTGTGGCAAGGAAGATACTACAGGGATTGACGAGATTACGAGTAATGTTCATCAGCAAAATGCGACATTCGACCTCCAAGGTCGCCGTGTGAGCAACGCCGGCAAGGGCTTGTACATTGTGAACGGCAAGAAGGTAATAATGAAGTAGCCTGAAACCAAAATTGTAACGATTGAATTTATTCGTAACCATAAATAACGAAACCGTTTTAGAAACGCGCCCCGAAAGGTGTGGGGCGAACGTTTCTAAAACGGTTTCGTTTCGGTATTAGGAGAAGAGACAGACGTTAAAACTACGGAATTAAAAAATAAGTTAAAATTTATTTTGCCAACCCAAATTAAATCACGTTATTTGCGGTTCGTTAGCGCGCACAAGTGCGCAAAATAATTTAGTGTGTGGAGCGCCAGTCGCTCATTGTTCCGAGTTTCATAAACAAAACTCTAATTGCTCATCAAACCCATATTTTACAATTATGGAAGAAATCTTGAATCCTGAAGTTGAAGTACAGGATGTTGCCCCTGTGGCAGAAGTTGAAGTTGCACCTGCAACTGTTGAAGAAGTAGAGGCTCCTGCAGCCGAAAAGGAAGCGAAAAAAGCACAACCTGCCACGAAGCAGGAAGTCATTGCACGCCTCAAGGAAATCGCCCTTGACGCTAGCAATGCGGAGCGTGCGGAAATCGACTTGCTCAAGCAGATTTATTACAAGATCCACAACGCGGAAGCTGCGGCTGCACGCGAGGAATATATTAACAATGGAGGTCTCCCCGAAGACTTCATGCCCGCTCCCGACAATAGCGAAGCGGAACTCAAAGTGCAGTTGAACATCATCAAGGAATCACGCCAGCGCGCTGCTGAAGCACTCGAGGCTGAAAAGCAGAACAACCTTGCAAAGAAGCTCGCCATCATTGAGCGTATCAAGGAACTCGTGGCTTCTCCCGAAGATGCTGACAAGCACTATGAAGAATTCAAAAACCTCCAGTCAGATTGGAAGGACGTAAAAACAGTGCCCGCAGAACGTGCTACGGAACTCTGGAAAAACTATCAACTCTATGTGGAACAGTATTACGACTTGCTCCGCATGAACCACGAAATGCGCGCCTACGACTTCAAGAAGAACCTTGAAATTAAGACTGCGCTTTGCGAAGCTGCTGAAAAACTCATTGAACTTGATGACGTTATCAGCGCCTTCCACCAACTCCAAAAACTCCACCAAGACTTCCGCGAAACAGGTCCCGTTGAACGCGACCTCCGCGAACAAATCTGGACACGCTTTAAGGATGCTTCAACCGCTGTCAACAAGCGCCACCAAATGCACTTCGAAGAACTCAAGGCGCAAGAAGAAGCGAACCTCGCTCGTAAAACAGAACTCTGCGAACGCGTAGAAGCAATCAACCCCAGCGCTATTGAATCATTCAATGATTGGGAAGACCGCACAAAGGAAGTCATCGCCCTCCAAAACGAATGGAAGACCATAGGCTTCACTCCCAAGAAGATTAACAGTCAGATCTTTGAACGCTTCCGCACCGCTTGCGACCGTTTCTTCCAAGCGAGAACCGAGCATTTCCGTGGCGTTCGCGATTCTTACGCAAACAACCTCGCTGCGAAGACTGCACTCTGTGAAAAGGCTGAAGCACTGAAGGACGACACCGATTGGGTTAAGACTACCAACATCTTCGTAGAACTCCAGAAGGAATGGAAAACAATCGGTCCCGCTCCCCACAAGAGTTCTGAAGCGATCTGGAAGCGCTTTAACGATGCTTGCAACTACTTCTTCGAACAGAAGAGCAAGTCAACAGTAAGTGTGCGCCAAGAAGAAAACGACAACCTTGCAAAGAAGAATGCTATCATTGAAAAACTCGAAGCACTCCTCGCTGAAGGTTCAACAAACATTCAAGCAGTGAAGGACCTCCAAGCAGAATGGAACGCTGTAGGTCACGTGCCCTTCCGCAAGAAAGATAAGGTGTTTAAGCACTATCGCGAAGTGTGCGACAAACTGTACGACGGATTCCATGCAACAGCAGGAAAGCGCAACCTTGAGAACTTCAAGAAGAGCGTGGCAGACAAGGGTGGCAATGACCTCTCAAGAGAACGCCAACGCTTGCAACGCGACATTGAATTGAAGAAGGCTGAGATTCAAAACTATGAAACCAATCTTACGTTCTTCAGTTCTAAATCTAAGTCGGGCAACTCACTTGTTGAAGACATTCTCAAAAAGATTGAACGCTTGAAGGCCGACCTCGTTCTCCTTAACGAAAAACTCGTTGCTGTGAACGAACAACTCAAGAAATAAACTTAATCTTGTTCAACAAACAACAGAAGAAAAAAAGATTCCCACCGTAATTCGGATGGGCAAACGTAAATAAGCGTGGGGATATATCGCATATCTCCACGTTTTGCATGTTATATTGTTGACAGAATTTCGTTGACAGAATTTGTTGACGTAGCATTGAACGTCTAGACCTTTTTGACGTATAGGTGGCATTTTCCTTGATTACTATCCTAAAAAATCAAAAAAAAGCGACTGCAATCCACCTCGTCACACGTTTTGGCACAGAAAATGCTAAGATATAAGAGTAGAACCTAAAATTTTTTATTCCTATGATGTATTTATTGCTTTTTGGCGGTGTCGCCTTAATCAGTTTCTTGGTGCAACAGAACCTACAAAGTAAATTCAAGAAGTATGCCAAAGTGCCCCTTTCAGGACAAATGACTGGACGCGAGGTGGCAGAAAAGATGCTCCGTGACCACGGCATCTACGACGTACAAGTAGTAAGCACTCCAGGACAGTTAACTGACCACTACAACCCCACCACACACACCGTGAACTTGTCAGAATCCGTGTATAATGAACGAAGTGTTGCCGCTGCAGCAGTTGCCGCTCACGAATGCGGACACGCTGTGCAACACGCTGTACAATATGGACCTCTGCGTATGCGCTCTGCTCTTGTGCCTGTAGTTAGTTTTGCCAGCAGTTGGGTACAATGGATTTTGCTTGCAGGCATTCTCTTGGTAGAAGTATTCCCGTCATTACTACTTCTGGGCATCATCCTCTTTGCGAGCACCACGTTGTTCTCCTTCATCACCCTCCCCGTAGAGGTAGACGCGAGTCAACGCGCAACAGCGTGGTTGCAACGTGCAGGAGTGACAACGCAACGCGACCACAGCATGGCCGTTGACGCGCTTCACAGCGCCGCTTACACCTACGTAGCTGCTGCACTCGGTTCATTAGCTACGCTCGTCTATTACGTCATGATATTCTTGGGAAGAAGAGATTAAATCGACACGATAGCGGCCATTTGGAAGGTCCCCCAAACGTAAAAATCTGAAAAATAAAATTGCAGGAATCTGCCTACGTGGTTGTCCTCCTGAAACAGCGCGCGACAATCCCCAAATCTATCGCGACAATCCCCCAATCTGTCATTTCCGCAGTTGCTCATCTTCCAATTATCTTGCTGCAATCCAAGTTTACTACGTCACCTTTTACCTTTTTTCAGCATGAAAATAGCAAGTCTAATTGCTATTTGCCCTTTGATTGAAAAAAAATACGCTTAAAAGTTAATTGTTCTTAAGATATTCTGTGTATATAATAGGGGAATTCCGTACTTTTGCATAGGTATTAGGACTGAAAAAAAATACTAACTTTAATATTTTAAATTTATGAAATTATCTAATTGTGTAGATTCATTCGATGGCTTCATTTGGAAGCGCGAAATCAATGTGCGTGATTTCATTCAGCACAACTATACTCCCTACGAAGGCGACGAAAGCTTCCTCGCAGGTCCCACAGAACGCACTCTTAAGATCTGGGCACAGCTCAGCGAAATGTTTAAGGTGGAACGCGAAAAGGGTGTTTACGACGCAGAAACGAAGTTGCCCCAAAGCATCGACACTTACGGTGCTGGTTATATCGACAAGGAAAACGAAGTTATCGTAGGTCTTCAAACTGACGCTCCTTTGAAGCGCGGTATTTTCCCCAAGGGCGGTATCCGTATGGTAGAAAGCGCTCTTAAGGCTTATGGTTACGAACTCGATCCCGAAACAAAGCACATCTTTACTCGTTATCGCAAGACTCACAACGAAGGTGTATTCTCTGCTTACACAGCAGACATCCGCGCTGCGCGTCACTCTCACGTAATCACTGGTTTGCCCGATGCTTATGGTCGTGGTCGTATCATCGGTGACTATCGTCGTGTTGCGCTTTACGGTACAAATAACCTTATCGAAGAAAAGAAGCGTTTCCTCGAACGTCTCGAAATCCAGGAAATGACTGAAGAATGCATCCAGAAGCGTGAAGAAACTACAGAACAGATCAATGCGCTCAAGGCATTCGTTACAATGTGTCAGGCTTACGGTTTCGATGTAACTCGCCCCGCACAGGATGCTCGCGAAGCAGTTCAGTTCGTATACTTTGCTTACCTTGCTGCTGTTAAGGACCAGGATGGTGCCGCAATGTCACTCGGTCGTGTGTCTACATTCCTCGATATCTTCATTGAAAAGGACCTCAAGGAAGGCAAGCTCACAGAAGAAGAAGCACAGGAACTCATCGACCAGCTCATCATCAAGCTCCGTATCGTTCGTTTCCTCCGCACTCCTGAATACAACGACCTCTTCTCTGGCGACCCCGTTTGGGTTACAGAATCAATCGGTGGTATGGGTAGCGATGGTCGTACTTTGGTTACAAAGACAAGTTATCGTTTCCTCCATACACTTCAGAACCTCGGTCCTGCACCCGAACCCAACCTCACAGTTCTTTGGGCTGACAAACTTCCCGAAGCATGGAAGAAGTACTGCGCTAAGATGTCTATCCAGACAAGTGCTATCCAGTATGAAAACGATGACCTCATGCGTCCCGACTACGGTGATGACTACGGTATCGCATGCTGCGTAAGCCCCATGAAGATTGGTAAGCAGATGCAGTTCTTCGGTGCTCGTGCTAACTTGGCGAAGTGCTTGCTCTACGCTATCAACGGTGGTCGCGACGAAGTTTCTGGTCACCAGATTTCTCCCGAATTCGCTCCTATCACTGGCGATTACCTCGAATACGAAGAAGTAATGCGCAAGTTCGAACAGATGATGCGTTGGTTGGCTAAGGTATATGTGAATGCGCTCAAGATTATTCACTACATGCACGATAAGTACAACTACGAAGCATTCGAACTCGCTCTCCACGATGGCGACGTTGAACGCACTCGCGCTACAGGTATCGCAGGTCTCTCTATCGTAACAGACTCTCTCGCTGCAATCAAGTTCGGCAAGGTTCGCATCATCCGCGACGAACGTGGTTTGGCTGTAGGTTTTGAAAACGAAGGCGAATATGTTCCTTACGGTAACAACAACGAGCAGACTGACGCTATCGCTCTCATGGTAACTGAAAAGTTCATGGAATTCATGCGTCAGCACGAAACTTACCGCAACGCGAAGCCCACTCAGTCTGTCCTCACTATTACTTCTAACGTAGTATATGGTAAGAACACTGGTGCTACTCCCGACGGTCGTCCCGCAGGTGTACCTTTCGCTCCCGGTGCTAACCCCATGAACGGACGTGACACTAAGGGTGCTGTTGCTGCGCTCGCATCTGTTGCTAAGCTTCCCTTCCAGCACTCACAGGACGGTATCTCTTATACTTTCGCTATCTCTCCCGCAACTCTCGGTAAGACTAAGGAAGTACAGATTGAAAACCTCGTGAACCTTATGGATGGTTACTTCACTCCCGATGGTGGTCACCACCTCAACGTTAACGTATTCGATCGCGAACTCCTCGTTGACGCTATGGAACACCCCGAAAAGTATCCTCAGCTTACAATCCGTGTCAGCGGTTACGCTGTAAACTTCGTGAAGTTGACTCGTGAACAGCAGCTCGACGTACTTTCACGTACAATCAACCACTCTCTCTAATCTTTGAGAGTTTAGGATATTAAAAAGGCTCGCCAATATTGGCGAGCCTTTTTGTTTATGTTATTTCTAGAGATTCTAGATGATTCTAAAGGTTCTAGATGATTCGATTAATCCCTAAAGATAAGATGCGCTAGAGGTACTTACGGATCAAGATAGTCTAATTACTCTACGCCCAAATACCCTTGTTCGCGGAGTTGATGCACCATCTCCGTGAGTTCGTCGTACCATGCAGCTCCGAATCGCTTAATGAGGGGATTCTTCAAAAATTGCCAGATGGGCAGGTTGAGTTCTTGCCCCTTCTTTACGGCATCACGACAAACGGTCCAGCGATTGTAATTCAAGGCAATGGAACCATCTGAGAGAGTCGTTTCACGAATGGGGTAAAGATAGCAAGAAATGGGTTTGCACCATGAAGTTTTCCCTGCACGAAACGCCTTTTCACAGGCACAAAGACAAGTGCCATCTTCGCTATAACACGTAAAGCAGCAATCGCGTCCGTCCACGATGCTCGTCACTAAGTCTCCATCGCGATCACGATAAGCCACTCCTTGTGCTTCAAGCACCTTGAGCGCTTTGGGGTCAAGATCGTCAACGATGTGCTCCACAACGTTTTCCAACTCTGCAATTTCCTCTACCGTTACAGGCGCTCCAGCTTCGCCTTCTACGCAACAGATGCCCTTACAGGCTTCGAGGTCGCAACAAAATTTCTCCGTGATGATGTCTGAAGAGAGCAACACATCACCCACTTGGAGTATGGGAGGAAGGGGGTATCTCATAGTTTTATGCTGATAAGTTCTTATTGAAGATATGTGTCATAATCCTCGCTCGTAATGATCTCAAGCGCACGTTGCACAATGTCGTCGCGCTCGTTGATGATACGCAAAAATTCATTTCTTTCCCAAAGGTCGTAAGCCACGAGTGCCTTGAGCATATAAGCTAGTTGGTCGATAGTCTGCGCCTTCTCATTGTCGTCCTTAGGTTGGATATCCTTTTCTGCTGCATTCTTCAGAATAGTCTGAATGAGATGGTTGGGAACGATATAATCCGTTCTGAAATCCTCAAAGTTGGGATATTTCTTTTCCAATGCCTTACGGTTTTCATTGAAATATCGCAACGACTCGTTTACTATAAGGTTGGCACGACTGATTTTGCGATACATATCAGTAAATTCCATCGTGTCTAAGGGAACAAACACGTCGGGCATGATGCCGCCGCCACCATAAACCGTACGCCCTTTAAAGAACGTCTTATAGACCTTTGTAGAGTCCAAACGAATGCTGTCGATGCAAGTCAGTTCGCCATGTTTGTAGCGTTCATCTAAGTCCTCGCGATATTCCTCTTTCTTCCCTTTTTCATAAGGTTTCTGAATGCAGCGTCCTGAAGGGGTGTAGTAGTGAGAAACGGTGAGGCGAATCATTGACCCATCCTCTAATTCTATGGGGCGCTGCACCAATCCCTTACCAAAAGTTCTGCGTCCTACAAGCACCGCACGGTCGTAATCCTGAAGTGCACCACTCACAATCTCTGCCGCAGATGCTGAGAATTCATCTACCAACACCACAACGCGCCCTTGCTGAAACAGTCCACCGCCTTGTGCGTTCAACTTCTGACTCGGCATAGCGCGGCCATCAGTGTAAACCACAAGGTAATCCTTGGGCAAGAACTGCGAAGCTACCTCTGCCGCAGCACCTAGATAACCGCCTCCGTTGAGTTTGAGATCGAAAATCAGGTCCTTCATTCCCTGTGCTTGCAATGCGGCAATCTTTTCCTTGACTTCCTTGCCCGATGTTGATCCAAAGCGTTCCAAAAGGATGTACCCCACTCCGGGAGCAATCATATACGCGGCATCTACGGTGTGAAGGGGAATCTTGTCGCGGGTGACATCAAAGTAAAGCGTGTCAGCAACTCCGGTGCGCACAATTTTCAGTCGCGCTAGCGTTCCCTTGGGACCGCGGAGTTTCTTCATGATGCTGTCTTGCGACATCTTCACTCCAGCAATAACTTCACCATTCACTCCAACAATGCGGTCGCCTGCCATGACGCCCACCTTCTCGCTGGGGCCCTTAGGTGTAGGTCGTGACACGATGAGCGTGTCCTCAAGCATGCGAAACTGTACGCCTATGCCTTCAAAGTTGCCTTCCAAGGGTTCGTTTAACTTCTTCGTCTCTTCGGGGTTAGAATATTGAGAGTGGGGATCTAGTTTCTCAAGCATGCCCACAATGGCATCCTCCGTGAGTTTCTTAAAGTCAACGGAATCCACATAAAGATTAGCAATGGCCAACTGTGCCCTTTGCAATTTACGCATCTGCGTAATATCGTAATATTCCTGCGCAAACATCGACATGATGCTGAAAAAGAACAGGCAGGAGAGTATGATTTTCTTCATTTCAAAACGATGGAGAGGAACGTGTGGCACGCATCTACCTTATGAGCGCGCTCAATTCCTCTGTTTTTGATTGGATATTTACTTCTTCTTAGGCAAGAATTCGGTAACGTCCTTGCCGAAACGGAGCAATTCGCGTACGACGCTTGATGAAATGCTCATGTACTGCGGTTCGGTGAAGAGCAATACGGTTTCAACACCAGAAAGGCGCTCATTCATGGCTGCGATATCGCGCTCATACTCAAAATCCTTTACTGAGCGTATGCCACGAAGAATGAACGTTGCCTCCTCGCGTTTAGCAAGATCGACTGTCAAGTCATCATAAGCCACCACCTTAATGCGCGGTTCATTAGCATAAATCTCTTGAATGTTGCGCACGCGCTCTTCATTCGTATAAAGCGTACGCTTGTTATCGTTTACCCCAACACCGATGACGATACGATCAAAAAGCGGAAGGCCACGCTCAACAATACTAGCGTGGCCCACAGTAAAGGGGTCGAATGTTCCGGGAAAAATTGCTGTTTTCAAAATTGAAAGGTTTTAAAAAATAGGAACTACAGGGGAGGAAGACTTCCAACACCCCTATAGTACCTATCGTTACTAGTGTTGCTATTTCTCTGTGAAAGAACTGAACTATTCGTTGTCTTCATCAGCCAAATCCTCTTCAACCACCAAGTTGTCGATGATGAAGTTCTGGCGCTCCATCGTGTTTTTACCCATATAGTATTCCAAGAGTTCCTTCACCTTGTCGCTCTTATGAAGCGTTACGGGTTCGAGTCGCATTTCAGGACCAATAAAATGAACAAACTCATCGGGTGAGATTTCGCCAAGTCCCTTGAATCGGGTAATTTCGGGGTTCGGACTGAGACGTTCAATGGCAGCAAGGCGCTCTTCTTCAGTGTAGCAGTAAACGGTTTCGTATTCTGCACGGTCGCTGCTCTTTGCTTTTTTCAGCACTGCAGCCCCTGCGCTTTGGTCGTTTACGCTCTTTGTTTGTTCCGCCTTCTTTTCCTTACGCTTTTTGTTGCGCACACGGAACAAGGGTGTCTGAAGGATGTAAACGTGTCCCTTCTTAATGAGTTCGGGGAAGAACTGTAGGAAGAAGGTCATCATCAGCAGACGAATGTGCATACCGTCTACATCGGCATCGGTAGCGATGATCACCTTATTGTAACGCAAGCCATCAAGTCCGTCTTCAATGTTAAGCGCTGCCTGAAGGAGGTTGAATTCCTCGTTTTCATACACCACCTTTTTCGTCAAACCAAAGCAGTTCAGAGGTTTTCCTCGGAGCGAGAATACGGCTTGAAGGTTTACATCGCGACACTTCGTGATACTTCCGCTTGCAGAATTGCCTTCTGTGATGAAAAGCGAACTGTCGAGACGCGGATCATTAACGTCTTCCTCGCCCTTGCGCTGTTTGGGAGGCGCATCATTGAGGTGAATGCGGCAGTCGCGCAACTTGCGGTTGTGGAGATTTGCTTTCTTGGCACGTTCACGGGCTAACTTGGTCACACCTGCGATAGCCTTACGCTCCTTTTCGCTGTCCACAATTTTTTGTTGCAACACTTCGGCTACGTCAAGATTCTTGTGGAGATAGTTGTCAACGTTTTCTTTAATAAAATCGCCAACAAACTTGTTCACACTCACGCCCGAAAGCGGGAACGGATTACCCTTTGCATCCTTATCGGGAGCCATAACGAGCGAACCGAGTTTGATTTTCGTCTGGCTTTCAAAGAGGGGTTCAATGACGCGTACTGCAATGGCAGCTACAAGACCATTACGCACATCTTGCACATCATAGGCCTTACCATAATACTCCTTGATGGTGCGTGCAATATGTTCCTTAAAAGCACTCTGGTGCGTACCGCCTTGCGTGGTATGCTGCCCGTTAACGTATGAATAATATTCCTCACCGTACTGAGCAGTGTGCGTAAAAGCGATATCGATGCCTTCACCCTTAATATGCACGATGGGGTAAAGAGCTGGTGCCGTAAGGTTATCCGTAAGCAAATCTTCGAGACCATTGCGACTAACGATTCTACGACCATTATAAAAGATTGCAAGACCTGTGTTGAGGTACGTATAGTTACGGAGCATGAACTCCACAAATTCGCTGTGAAAGCGATAGTGCTTAAAGAGCGTAGGGTCGGGAGCAAAAAAGATGTAAGTGCCGTTTTCCTCTTCCGTATCGGCATAGATATCGTTGACCAACACACCGCGTTCGAAGGTTGCTTCATGCATTTTTCCGTCTCGAACAGAGCGCGACACGAAACGTTCGCTAAGCGCATTCACAGCTTTCAAACCCACACCATTCAGTCCTACGGATGCCGTAAATACCGAAGTATCATACTTACCGCCCGTGTTCAACTGCGAAACGGCTGGAATAAGACTGCCCAAGGGTATGCCACGACCGTAGTCGCGAATGGCACAAGTGGCGTCGTCCGTAATATCCACCTCAATACGCTTGCCAAAACCTTCGTTAAATTCGTCTATCGAATTGTCTATCGTTTCCTTCAGCAACACGTAAATACCATCCTCAGCATGCGAACCGTCACCCAAACGCCCGATATACATACCTGGGCGCATACGAATGTGGTCCGTATCTTCAAGATGGCGTATTTTACTCTCGTCATAATTGACGGTGGGGGGTATTGGGTTTTCCATGAAGGGATGTTTTTTGAGGATTTTTTCCAGGAATTTCTAGAAAGTCTAGACCATCTAGAGCAGCCAGACCATCTAGAACCTCTGAAATTTCTAGACAATAGACTTCTTAAAGCAACGACGGCGCTTATGCTCTTCCGTACGGAAATACTGCCACTGACTTGCTACCTTTTCGTTTTCTTCGAGTTGCGGATTTGACTCTGCATATTCAAATCCCATCTGCTGATAAACAGGGATAAGGTCGGTGAAGAGCGGTGCGTTAACGCCCTTGCTTTGATAATCGGGGCGAACGGCTACAAGCAGCAGGTCAAGCACGTGGGATTTCTTCCAAAGCAGCGCCTTCATAAGGTACCACCAACCGAAGGGGAAGAACTTACCCTTTGCCTTTCGCAACGCTTCAGAGAGTGAAGGCATTGAAACGCCCACTGCGATAATCTCGCCTTCTGCATCTTCAATAATGGTCACCATACGGAGGTCAAGCACAGGCACGTACATCTTTACGTATGTGTCAATCTGACGCTCGGTAAGTTTTGTAAATCCAAAGAGCGGTGTGTAGGCTTCATTGATGAGACGGAAGATTTTATGAACAGCACCTGAACGCATCACTTCCCACTTGCTCTTAAACTTACGGATGCGCAGACCGTACTTCTTCAAAACGATATCAGAAATACGCTTGTGTTTTTCGGGTACTTCTTCAGGAATGTAAATCTTACGCTCTACCCAATCAGCTGCTTTTTCCATACCCCAACGCTCAACGTGCTTGGGGTAATAGTCGTAGTTATAGATGGTTGCCATGGTCGAAAGTTGGTCAAAACCTTCGATAAGCATGCCTTCGGGGTCGAGGTCTGTAAAACCGAGCGGACCTTCGATGTCGGTCATGCCACGATCAATCCCCCACTCCTTAACGGTGTTGAGCAGCGCACTGCTCACTTCATAGTCGTCAATAAAGTCGATCCACCCGAAGCGCACCACCTTTTGATCCCAAGTCTCATTGGCACGATGGTTAATGATGGCAGCAATACGCCCCACGAGCACACCATTGCGGTATGCCAAAAAGTAGTCGGCGTCGCAGAATTCGAAAGCAGGATTCTTCTTACGATCGAGCGTGCATACCATATCCATATACAACTCTGGAACGTGGTAAGCACAATCCTTATACATCTCAAAATTAAAGCGAATGAAGGTCTTCAAGTCTGCCTCAGTCGCCACTTTTTTTATTTCAATTGCCATAAAGGGTTAATTTTCACTACAGCATACAAAATTATAAAAAAACTGTGAAAAAACCATTGTTCCTCAGTGGAAAACCCCATGTAAGAGGTTGAGAACTTGTAACAAAAAATCCGCAACACGAATGTGCTGCGGATTTTCTGTTTGGTGTATCACATTACTTAATGTTTACATCTGCAATGTAACTTCGTAGCGAATCGACAACCACTTGCTCTAAAAGCGTGATACGGTCATCCGTATGTGAAGCATTCCATTCCTCCAAGGTGTACGACTTCTTTAAATATTCGTCATACATCTGGAACAAGGGATGTTCGAAGGGTGCGATTTCCGGATAAGACGGATTCTCTACTTCTACTACTTCTACACGCACCACTCCTGCATGGATCATTCCGATTTCTTCAGCTGCGGCGCGCGAGAGGTCTACGACACGACCCTTAATAAAAGGTCCACGGTCGGTTACTCTCACAATGACTTCCTTGCCATTGTTTTGGTTTTTCACTTTAAGGTACGTGCCGAAAGGCAGTGTGCGGTGCGCACAGGTGAGACTATCTTGACTGAAGATTTCACCGCTACTTGTGCGTCTACCATGAAATTTGTTGGCGTAATAACTTGCCTTGCCCTGCGCTTCATAGTTTTTCTTTGCAGTAGCGGGAGTTGCGCCAAGCAACAGGACAATAAGTACGAGTCCTGTTCTTAAAATTGTTTTTAGCATTCGATTTAGTTTGCCACAAAGGCAGCATCGCAAGCGAAACTGAGCGACCGAGGAGTATGAACCTGGAATTTCAACAATCAATCCTTCCATTGTTTATGAGTAAACACTGCATCATCAAAAATCCACGCCATCCTCCAGCATGAACGACAGGCAACAGTTGACTGAAACCGCCCTAGGAAGTACGAAAACGTACATTCTACTGTTACCCCTCTGTGAGGTTAACGAGTGCAAAGTTACGACTTTGAGCAAGTGAGAACAAATAAACTGGTCTCATAATGAGCATTTTGGAATTTTCCGAAGGGATAACGCAAAGGTTTGGCGAGTTGGTTTTACAAACAATCGTGTAGTTCGCAGTGGAGGAACGCAACAAATAAACCGAAAACAGTAGTGATTGTAAGTTTCTGTAAATAGCGTATCTCAAAGAGTTTCCATACGCTGCGCCGACGTTGCGTTATAACAACAGGCAAAGGGATGGGGGTGATGAAAAACTCGTTTGGAAATAATATGGCGCCATGCAGGTCTGCATAGACAGATTTTGAAAACGGATGGAGGCATGCTCGTCAGCACGGACAGATATGCGAAACGGATGGGGTTATGCAGAGTGCATAGACAGATTTGGGAAACGGATGGCGCTTGCAAATCTGCACGGACTGATTTGTAAAAAATATGGCGCTATGCAGGTCAGCATAGGCAGACTTGTAAAACAGATGGCGCTATGCAGGTTTATATGAAGGTGCATCAATATTTAAGACTATGATATGGCGGTTAACCCTAACGTGTTTTTATAAGTTAGCATCAGAGGATAAGCCATCTGGATTGCCCCATAGGAGGGCTATCTACGCATAAAATCCAGGTGGAGCAAGGTGTTTTCAGACTCCTTTCACTCCTTCGTCGCTCGCCCACACTTTTAAGGGAGTCTTGCAGATGGATACAAAAAAAGATGGCGTTGTGTCATAATGAGCAAACTGCTGCGTTGCTCCTTGATTTCAGATTCGGTCATGTACTTCAGTACACTCCCTTCATCCAAAATTTCAGCACCTTGCATTTTACTCACTCTTACACAACTTAAGAGGGTGTGCCGAAATTTTGCATTCGACACACCCTCATCATTAAGTGTATAATCTTAGTAGGATTATTCAGCCTTGGGAACTGTAACTTCAATACCGTAACCAAATACTACGATACCGAAGCTTGTGTCACCACCGAACACGCCATTGTAGTCAGAAGTGCTTACGATGTAAACGTAAGATTCACCCCAATATTCCATAGGAATGTCAAACTTCATGGGTTCCTTAGAAGAAGTCTCCATGTTTGTTGCATAGAGTTCTTGTGCCTTAGAAGAACCAATAGAAGAACCGATCTTTGTTGCGTTCTGGAGGTCAGCAGCAGTTTCAATAGGTTCGTGAGAAACGTAAACGTCAAAGTGACCAGCATAAGCAGTTTCACCGAAGTACATCTGAATCATTGTAGCGTCAAACCATACCTTGGGGAAGAACATGCCGTCGAAGTTCATCTTGAAACCAGCAGCATTAGTTACACCATAAGTTACGATAGAACCTGAAAGCGTGTTGAACAACTTTACGGGGTCAAACACTGTAGAAGCTACACCATAGAATTCCTGACCATAGAGAGCTGCCATGCTTACAGTAGTAAAACCTGCTGCTGAAGAGTGTGAAGCATTGAGCATAGCGCGGTAGGGCAAGTAAGCATCAGCGTCAGCAGCTGTTGCGAAATCCCAGTAACCCTGCTCAGTACCCCAAGCAGCACCATCAGTTGTGAATTCCTTAGTTTCGCCATAAGCAACAGTAACACCATCGCTTACGAATGTGCGGTAATAATAGTGTGTCTTATCTGTCAAACCAGTAACAGCAAAAGTCATTGAGGGTACGTTTACATCGCCTTCAATCTTGATGCTACCAGCGAGCGTAGGTTGGGGATTCGTGCTAACGAGCAAACCCCAGTTCGTAGGAACTACGCCTTCAACGGGTGTCATCGAAGCTGCGATGAGCGCAGATTCTCCGAATGCATCAGCATCACCTGTTGTTACTTCAGGAAGAACGCCTGCAGCAGCGATGGGTGCATCAAAGTCTGCCTTGGTGAAATTTTCGTCACAAGCGACGAAGCCCATAGTCAAGACACCCAACGCAAGTGTTTTGAAAATATTAAGTTTCATACTTTGTAATCTAGTTTATTAGGGATGTGCGCCACTGTGGTGTGACACACATCACCTACATTAGTTTTGTTTACTTTTCGCTCCAGTCAGTAATCTTATCAGCTACGGGATCCTGATTACCTTCTTCACCGATTACGTTCTGGTCGTCTTCAGTAATCTCTTCGTTTTCCTGAATTTCGCGGAGAGGCAACTGGTAACGCCAAGCGTAGTGGTACCAAGGTACGAAACCATTTTGGAGGTGGATAGGCCATGCAGAGGGGTGGTCGTTAGTACCTTCGTAACCACGATCCATGTCAAACTGCCAACGACGGTGATCGAAGTAAGAGAAACCTTCACCCCAGAGTTCTACGCGACGCTGAGTCTGTACCACTTCGATTGTTGCACGCTTAACTTCCCATTCGCCTTCAATGATACGGTTGCTCATGAATTCAGAGAGGAGTGTGTAAGCTTCGTCTGCACGACCGAGGCGAACGAGCGCTTCAGCTTCTGTGAGGTACATTTCAGAAGAACGCATGTAGATGAAGTCACCGAGGAAGTCTTCTGCGCCTTCAGCCTTAAACTTCAAGTTACCGTATGCGGGGATGTTCCAACCATCACAGGGATATTGTTCACCGGGAGCAACGTAGAGGAACTTACGTACGTCGTTTTCGGGGATTGAGTTGTAAAGCTTAGCGTCGATGAGCTGGAATGCACCAACCTGACCACCGTAACCATAGTACTGAGCACACATCCAAGACTGGAATGATGCGTAAATCATTGATGTAGATGTTGTGATGTCAACACCCCACATGATTTCAGAGTTCGTTACATCCTGGTAGTTGTAGTTGAATGCTTCGTCAACATTCATCAAGGGATAACCAGCGCGTGCAGCCTGTGCCATTTCGATAGCCTTAGACCACTTGTGCATTACGAGGTAAACACGTGAAAGGATACCCTGAGCAACGCTCTTGTCAACCTGAGACTTAGAAGCACGCTTCCAACCATCAAGAAGGTCGATTGCTGTAGTCAAGTCCTTTACCACCTGGTCGTAAACCTGCTGAACTGTAGCACGACTCTTAATGTGACCTTCAGCGTCAGTAAGGAGAAGGGGCACACAAGGCTTGTTCTGTGCAGTTACGTAAGTGTCCTGATAGTACTGAGCGAGGTAGAAGTAAGAAAGACCACGGAGCGCAAGCGCCTGACCGAGCATTGCCTTACCATCTGCTGTTGCTGTTGCGGGGTCAATCATGGGAACGATTTCGTTAGCACCCTTGATGACTGTGTAGAAAATCTGCCAGGGCCATGATGAACGAATGTATTCCTGACCGTAGTATTCGAGCTGCTTGTCGAAGTGCCAGGGGTCACCGTCCATGTAAAGACTGACGTCGTTTGACGTGTTGTTTGAAAGCATCATGATACCACAGAGACCACGGTCCATGTGACCATTGATGTTATCAGCACCTGTACCGCTCATGAAGCTCAAGTTGGCATAAACACCATCGAGCTGCGAACCAAGTACACCCTGAGGGTTGTCTTGTGCTGCATTGGCGATCTCTTCAGAGGTTGCTGCCCCAGAATACTGAGGTTCGAGGAAGCTGTCACCACAAGCGGTGAGCGTACCTGCGAGGAGCACCGTGCTAAGATATTTAGTAATTTTCATTGTTGTCTTTGTTTCTTGTTAAAGAATTGTGTTGGTAAATCTTAGAATGCTACGTTAACACCGAATGAAACGGTACGCATTGCAGAGTAAGAGTCGCTGCTTGTAGCACCAGAGAGGCTCTGACGGGGGTCGAGACCATAGCGCTTAGAACCGAGGAAGAGGTTGTCACCTACAGCATAAACGCGGAGTGATTCGATACCAGTGAACTTCTTCAACCATGCCTTGGGCACTGTGTAACCGAGCTGAACGTTCTTCAAAGAGAAGTAGTCAGACTTAGTTAAGAAGCGGTCGTTAGTAACACCACCAGTCATGTTCATGTTAGCATTTTCAAGACGGGGAACATCAGTGATGTCGCCGGGCTTCTGCCAACGCTTGAACATATCGATGTGGAAGTTAGAACCAGCGTTTGAACCCATCAAACCAGCGTAAGTACCATCGTAGCAGTAACCACCAACCTGGAATGCAGTAGCGATAGAGAGGTCGAAACCAAATGCTTCGATTGTTGTGCTGAGACCACCATATACATCGGGCAATGAAGTCTTGCCGAGTTCGTACTTAGTAGCTGAAGAACCGTTAGTAGTTGTAGTAGTTTCTACGTAGTTGTAGTACTGCTTGTTGCCGTTAGCATCGAGGATAGGATTACCTTCTGCATCGCTAACTACGCCAGTCTTTTCTACATCGAGGTAGTACAAAGCGTTACCTGTCTGAGGATCTACACCTGCATACTTAACCATGTAGAAGTCGTAGAGGCTACCACCCACCTTACGCCAGTAGCTACCACTCTGGTAACCTGAGGGATCCTTACCGGGTTCGAGTTCGTTGATAGTATTCTTGTAGTGAGTCAAGTTCAAAGAAGCAGTCCAGTTGAAGTTCTTTTTCTTAGCGAGAACACCAGTCAAAGTCAATTCAACACCTTCATTCTGCATTTCCATACCGTTGTCTGCAATTGTTGAGGGAACACCAACAGAGGGAGAGAGACGACGGTTGAAGAGCATGTCGCTAGTAACCTTGATGAAGTAGTCAAATTCTACCATCAAACGGTTCTTGAGGAAGCTTGATTCGAAACCAACGTTGAAGTTAGTTGACTTTTCCCATGTCAAATCGGGGTTACCACGATATGCGTGAGTTACACCGGGCTTACCATCTACGTTAGATACAGTGTACTGGTCGAGGTAAAGTGCATAAGTACCACCGATGTTGTCGTTACCCTGAGTACCGTAACTACCCTTGATCTTGAAGTTGTCAACATAGTCGCGGAGGAATGAAGACTGGAAGAATGCTTCTTCGCTCAAACGCCAAGCAGCACCTACTGACCAGAATGCGCCCCAACGCTTATCGGGGTGGAACTTAGAAGAACCGTCGTAACGAAGTGAAGCTGAGAGGCTATAGCGGTCAGCGATAGAAACTTCTGCACGACCGAAGTAAGATTCGAGTGAGTAGCGGCTCTTAGAAGAGCTGGGGTCCATACCGGGAGTTACACCGTTAGAGAATTCAGTGTTGTTAGGAATGAAGAAGTTTGTCATCTGTGCCTGCAAACCCTGGCTCATACGGCGAAGACTTTCGTGACCTGCCATCAAACTGAGGTTCCACTTTTCGAATTCCTTGTAGTAGTTGAAACGCTGTGAAGTTGTGATGTTACGTGAACGACTAGCGTTCTTAGTTGAACGACCACCTACAGCAAGAGCGTCACCCACGATGGGAGTCTGGAAGTCTGTGCTATAAGAAGCGATATTGTCCATCGCACCGTCAACGTGGAATGTCAAACCCTTGATGGGGAGCTTGATATCAGCGAAACCACGGAGGTTGATTACGTCGTACTCAGAGTCGTGTACGTTGTAAAGGATATCAAGGAAGGGGTTAGAGTTCATTGAGTAGGGACGAGCCTTACCATTACCTGTACCGTAGTCAAGCATGCGGTTACCCTTGTTGTCAAGGATGTAAGAACCGTCAGCATTGCGCTGGTAAACGGGATAGATAGGAGCGATACCCTGAGTGAAGGCAAACATTGAGTTAGTTGTACCTGCGTCAGCAGTGTAGTTTGTTTCAGTGTTTGCGTAGTTAGCGTTCACACCAACTGTCAACCAGTCGTTAACTTCATGTTCGAGGTTTACACGACCTGAGATACGTGAGAAGTCAGAAGCCTTGATGTAAGACTTTTCATCGAGGTAGTTCAATGAAACATAGTAACGAGTCTTGTCTGTACCACCGCTGATAGAAGCGTTATATTCCTGACGCTGACCAGTGTTATAGGGTTCATCGTCCCAGTCGTCATGATAAAGGAGCTGTGCGTTGGGATTGATGCGACCTGTGAGAGGATCGATCAAGTCTGCGTCAGCAATATTATATGAGTTGTAACCACCAAGGTCCTTAATCAAGTTCTGTGAAGCCATGATACCTGCATCGAATGCTGAAGAACCCTTTGTCATGTACTGGTTGCGCATTGCTTCCCAGTAGAGTTCGTAGTAGTCAGCTTCGCTACGTACAGTCTGATAAGGCTTAACACCACGATCAGAGAAACCCCACTTAGCGTCGAAGTTTACGTTAGTCTTACCTTCACGACCCTTCTTAGTAGTGATCATGATGATACCGTTAGCAGCACGCGCACCGTAGATTGATGTAGAAGAAGCGTCCTTCTGTACGCTCATTGTTTCGATGTCGGCCTGGTTGATAGAGTTCAAGTTACCATCATAGGGAACACCATCGAGGATAATCAAGGGAGCAGAGCTGTTGATTGAACCGATACCACGGATGTTGATAGAAGCCTGAGCACCGGGCTGACCTGTAGAAGAGGTAATCTGCACACCGGCCATCTGACCTTCAAGACCCTTAGAGACGTTAGCAACCTGCATCTTCTGCAAGTCCTTCGCCTTCATCTGTGATACAGAACCAGTGAACGAACCCTTCTTTGCCACACCATAAGCGACAACGATAGCTTCATCCAAAAGTTCATCTTCATAAGCGAGTACAACTGCTACGTTGCTACTCACACTCACTTCTTGCGTCTTCATACCAATGTAAGAAACGCTCAAAGTCTTTGCAGAAGCAGGAACGTTAGGAAGTACAAACTTACCTTCCGCATCAGTAACTGCAGCAACCTTTGTGCCATCAACCTTAACTGTTGCACCAATAACAGGAGCACCATCGGCATCAGTCACGTTACCCGTTACACGCTTCTGAGCCATTAGCGTAACTACTCCGAAGAAGAAGCTCGCTAACAAAAGCATTAACTTTTTGTCCATAACTGTTTGTGTTGTTAAATTATTAAATATAAAGATTGTTTACAATACTATGGAGTTGACTTTCAGGTTCAGAAAGTTGTCCCCAAAATTATTCGAGTGGCAAAAGTAAACAATTTTTAACTCAGAACAAACAAAAAAGCAAAAAAATCACCCTTTTCGCTATCTAAAGTATCATTTTGCGGGCAAAAATGCTCCGAAACATCATTTTCGAACGGCATTATAACGTCAATAGAAAAACAAAATGTAAGCAAATCCGACGGATTATCTTGCATTTTGGAAGCAAGTTGGAAGGAAACCTCACTTATAGGTAAAACGAGCGGCTATAAAGAGAGGGCTCTATAATATAATATAGGAGTTACTTACGTGACCTTTGGTTGACCCAAGAACTTTAACAGCCCCCCTCCGCAACTAAAGTTGCTCGTCCCCCT
>CALCHM010000092.1 GCA_937901345.1 uncultured Prevotella sp.
CTTATAATTCCTAATTGGAAAGTCAAGCGAGGTAGACTAACTAAAATTGTCCCCATAAGTTAGGGGGACGAGCGACAAAGGAGCGGAGGGGGTCTGTTAACGCACTTGAGTCAACTGCTATATCATTGCCTTTTATTATGCTCACCATTCCCCATTTTCATACAACAAAATGTTCGCTTGGCATCTGAAACCTCATTCTTGAGGTCAGAAATCACATTGCATCTACCTGAATGCCCATTTTGTTTGCAAAAAACGGACGCCCCCCCAACCGTGAACAAAATCCCCCTCGACAAAACGAACAATTAAGACTTTACAACAAAAAATGCCCTAAATAATTCATTTTGTTGGTCGTATGTTACAGATAAATCAAAAAACTTCTTAATTTTGCCACGTTGACATGCGTTTCCGCTGCTAACGTCAACTTCAGAACTATCGCAACTATTTTTTCATTCAATCACTTTTAAACCCTAATTTTATGAAAAAAATTTTACTCATGCTCGTCTCCCTTCTTTGTGCGACGACACAAGTTTGGGCAGCCAAAGTAACAGATCTATCACAACTCAGTAATGACAAGATCTATTTCCTCAAGAGCGCGCGTGCTTTCTTGCTTTACAGTGAAGCAAATCCAGGCATGCTTAGTTCAAGTACAGGTAAAACTGTGGGCAATGTCAAGGAAGACATCACAGACCCCATGCAGCACTTTAAGATTCTTAAGGATGGTGAAAGTTTCTACCTCTTCAGCGTAGGCGCTCAAAAGTTTGTGAGCGACAACGGCAGTTTGGAAGATGAACCCAACACCGTGCTCAGAATTACGGCAGTAGATAACGCCGACTACCCCTGGCAGTTGTATCTTGGCGCAAACGGTATGAACTCACAGTCACCCAATCAAACCGACACAGGTATTTTGGTGAACTCATGGACATACACTGACCCCGGTAACTGTTACTACATTGAAGAAGCAAGACTTGCTTTCGACGTAGAAGCAGCGAAGAAAGATGCTGTCGCTAAACTTGAAGAACTCAAGAAGGGCGCAGAAGCATTTGAACTTTTCGGCGAAGACATGAAGACAATTGCGTCTGCAATTTATCGCATCAAGCACGTGACTCCTTACTCAGACGCCACAGAAGATTTAAAGAATGCTATTGATCGTATTAACGACATCGTAGGCGAAACATTCGACATTGTTTATGACAAGACTGTTCGTTTCACATCATACGGTCGTAAGCCCGAAGGTCAAGATCTCACGATTAATCAGGATGGTGCAAACACAGCGATAAACTCTGGAGACGCAGGTCTTTGGATAATGAAGGGTAAGGGTGATGGTACATTTACACTCTACAACTTTGCAAGCGATCTTTACCTTGGCCCTACAGTTGGAACCTCTGCACGTATTCCTGCAAAGACTTCTGAAAACGAAGCTGGCGCATACGCTTTGAGACTCCACGACATTGCGAACCAAGTTATAAACTTGACGAACAACGGCAACACGCTCCACGTTGAAGGTTCGGTTAATGGTAATGTTGTACAGTGGAATGACAACAACGCTGGTGCTAGTCAGTGGAAGATTGAAAAGAGCGAACCTATCGTTATCAGCCGTCAAGAATACGATGCTGCGCTTGAAGCTGCGGCTCGTTTGAATCAGTACATTCCTGGCATTCAGAAAGAATTTGGTTTGGTTCAGGATGCGGCTAACTACTATTCTAATTACAAGTCTGATGCAGAAGGTTCTTATGAGGCTCTCCTTGACGACAATGTGACTACCTACTTCCACTCTGCATATGGCAGCGAATCTGGAGATGGTTCTGGTATCCACTACATCCAAGCAGCGTTTACAGAAGGTGTAGACGAATTCTTCCTTTACATGGTTCCCCGTTCACAGAATGGTAACAACCGCCCTGCAAACATCACTATTTCTGGTTCAAACGACAACGTAACTTATACAGAAATCCAGAAGATTACTACTACTTTGAATAGTACAATGACTCCCTACTTGTCTGCAAAGTTGGGCACTGCTGGCACAAAGTATAATTATATCCGTTTGACTGTAAACTCTACGAGCACAGGAACAGTATTCTTCACGCTCTCTGAACTTTACTTCCTTCCCGCTACAGGTGAAACTGGTGAGTTGTTGAATGCATACAGTGATTTCTCAACTGCTTCTATCACAACAGAAGGCATTAAGGAAGCGGCAACTACTCTCATTGCAGCGGAAGCAGCACTTGCTTATAAGGAAGAACAAAAGGAAATTGCGAAGCTCAAGGTTGTGCTTGCTGACCTCGTGGCTGCTAACGCAAACAACCATGCAGTAGAACCCGCAGTTGGTCAGTACACAACTGAAGGTTACGAAGCATTGAAGGCTGCAAACGAAAATGAAGCAATCACTCTTGTAGAACTCGAAGAAGCATTAGACGCATTCAACAAGGCAAAGAACCTTCCCGTATTTACTATTGACGGTAAGATTTGGTATGCCGAAGGCAAGTCTATTTATGTAGACGCAAGTGGTAATCTCCATTTCAAGAAGACTGACAAGTATGACAGATCTATGCTTTGGGTATTAGACCAAAACGCAACAACTGTTAGTCCTATCGAACAGGTTGGCATCAGAAACTTTGCTACAGGTGAAGGATTCTGGGGTTCTGAAACAATCAAGATTACAGAAACTAATCCTGAAGTTGCTGACGACGACATCTTCTTGTTCTACACTACAGGAAATGGCACTCCTATCCACGCTCAGAATGACTTACAGAAGGTTGTTCGTTGGGGTTCATATGACGCAGGTTCTGGTTCTGCTTGGACATTCACTTATGTAGGTTCTACATTCAAATTGAGTCAGTACACAGAAACTTACTTACAGGCGCTCAATGAATTGAAGGAAATGTACAACAACATTCCTGACTATGAATTCGGTGTTGGCGTAAACTACTATTCTGAACAGAAGCATGGTAGTCTCGCAGCTGCTAAGCAACAGGCTTACGAAGTGTTAGCTAAGGAAAAGGCTACAGAAGAAGAACTCCTTGCTGCTGGTAAGGCATTGCGCATTGCTTTGGCACAGGTATCACTCAACAAGCCCATAGAAGGTAAGTTCTACCGCTTGCGTTGTGTAGATAGCGACAAGTACATGCAGTACACTATCACTGACAAGAAGTTCCACATGGTGGCTGGCGACGATGGTAAGACTCACGACGCTACATTCTGCTACTTCAATAGTGGTCTCGTATCGCTTCAGAACGCTTTGTACATGAACCTCAGCAGAAACGAAGCTAGTTACTCACGTTCACTCTGTAAGGTTTACTTCACTGAATCTTCAGTATTGGGTCAGTATAACATTGAGTTGAGCGAACGCATGCTTTACGGCGCTGGCGACAACCTCGATTCAGGCACAGCAGTTGACAATCGTGCAGGTTATCGTTGGCAGTTGGAAGAAGTAACTGAAATTCCCGTTACTATCTCAGAAGCAGGTTACGCTTCATTCTACGCTACTGCTGCAATGGAACTTCCCGCAGAATTGGAAGCTTACTACGTTTCTTACGTTGGTGAAGATCAGGTTGCTCTCGAACAGATTGAAGGCATTATCCCCGATGGTGCAGCAGTATTGCTCAAGGGTGAAGCTGGTGACTACAACTTGACAGTAGTTAATGAAAAGACAACTGAGATTAAAGACAACAAGTTGAAGGGTGTAGTTGTAAGCAAGTACATTGCGGGCGACGCATACGTATTGGCTGCTGACGACGCTGCTCTCATCAAGGCTGAATTGAACAGAAATGGTAATGGTGAAGCTGTTGAAAACGGCACACACTTCTTGGCAAACGGTTTCAGCGCTTACCTCCCCGTTGCTGACGCTATCCAGGATGCTTTGACATTCAACTTCGACGGTTCTATCACAGGTGTGACATTGGTTCCCGTAACTAACAATGCTAACGCTGCTATCTACGACCTCAGCGGTCGCCGCGTTGTCAACGCTGTTAAGGGTGGCATCTACATCCAGAACGGCAAGAAGTTTATTGTTAAGTAAACGGCATTCAAACACTATTCGAACAGTGTTCGAACGGTAATATAATTTCGCAAGAGGGTGTATCGAAAAAATTTCGGCACACCCTCTTAAGTTGTATAAGAGTGAGTAAAATGCAAGGCAGTACCGCCCAAAAGGTACGGACGCTCGGCTCGAGCGTCCTCCCTCCCTCAGGAGCAGCATGGCAAGGAGCATTTTCTGCATAGACA
>CALCHM010000093.1 GCA_937901345.1 uncultured Prevotella sp.
CAAAGGCGCAAAGAGGCGCAAAGTTTACTCAGCATGGTCACTCCTCTCATCTTTCCTCTCTCAACGTTCATCGTTCAACTCTCAACGTTCACCTCAAACCTCAGAACCTCAGAACTTCAGAACAAGACGCCCTCTCTCAACCCTAAACTCTCAACGTTAATCGTTAATCGTTAATCGTTCAACTCTCAACGTTCAACGTTAATCATTCATCTCTCAACAATCCTCAAGAAATAAAACTTCCATAAACAAGGAAAGTCAACCAAGACAGGAGGTAGGCGAGCACCGTGGAGTAAGCAACGGAGAAACATGCCCAGCGCCAAGACCCACTTTCGCTACGTATGGCAGCAATCGTGGCAATACAGGGAAGGTAAAGCAACACAAACACCATGTATGCCAGGGCGGTTTGGGAAGTAGTTTGCTGCGTCAATACCGTTTGCAGGCGTGAGGAATTTTCATCGTATGCTTCTTCATAATCTCCAGCGTAGAGCACGCCCAGGGTACTGACTACAAGTTCCTTCGCTCCGACCCCACTCAAAATACCTACCGACATTTGCCAGTCAAAGTCCATAGGTGCAAAGAGGGGTTCGATGCCACGCCCAAGGTATTCCAGGTATGAACATGCTGCAGTTTCCTGCTGTTCGTCGTGGGACGTTGTCGGTACGTTGAAATAACCCAATGCCCAAATAACGATAGAGAATGCAAGAATGAGTCCGCCCATCTTCTGTAAATACTGACGTCCCTTTTCCCACGTGTGTCGGAAGATAGACTTAGCCGTGGGGATGCGATAAGGCGGCAATTCCATCACGAAGGGAAGATCCTCGCCAACGTTGAACCACTTCGAGAACAACTTGGCTGAGAGCAATGCGACAAGAATACCCAAAGCATAAAGCGCCAGCATCACCACACTACCAGCATGCGGGAAGAAAGCCCCAATGAGCAGAATATAAATGGGCAAGCGTGCCGAGCAGGACATGAAGGGAATAATGAGCATCGTTATGAGTCTGCTCTTGGGATTCTCAATCATGCGCGTTGCCATTACCGAGGGAACGTTACAACCCAATCCCATCACCATAGGGATGAGCGACTTGCCATGAAGACCAATGCGGTGCATCAACTTATCCGTAATGAATGCCGTTCGTGCCATATACCCCGTATCTTCAAGTAACGAGATGAAGAGGTAGAGCAACAAGATGTTGGGCAGGAACACAATGACACTCCCCACCCCCCCAATGGCGCCGTCAACAATCATGTCGCGCAACATGCCATCGGGCATGCTCATCTGAACAAATGCCGCTAAGTTATCGACCAACCACGTGAGCCACTGCATGGGATACTCGCCCAGCGTAAAGGTGACTTCAAAGATGATATACAGCAGGGTGAGGAAGATGGGGTAACTCAACCACTTGTTAGTGACAATGCGGTCAATGCGTTCAGAAAGTGTTTCGGCATGTTTCTTCACGTGTGAACAACGGTGCGTCTCCTTCAGTGCCCCTTGGATAAAACCATATTTCGCATCAATCAATGCCTCTTCAGCATTCACCGACAGTTCTCGAAGTATGCGTTGCTGTTCTTCATAACGCGCGGACACCAGTTCGTCGTGGTTGTTGAGCGTATCCACAAATTTGTTGTATTCCTTATCGCCCTCAAGCAATTTGATGGCAAGATAGCGCGTAGAATATTTGTGGCGGATTTGTCCGTTTTTCTGAATCACCTCCTTGATGCGGTCAATGCTGCGCTCGAGTTCTGAACCGTGGTTAACATGGATGTGGCGTGCAACAGATGATTTGTACTCATAGACATCTATCACCTGCTCAAACAGTTCTTGGATTCCCTCACCACTGCGCGAAACCGTTGGCACCATGGGAGCACCCAGCAGGATGCCTAATTGGTCGTAATCCAAATGATCACCATTGGCACGCACCTCGTCATACATATTCAACGCCACAACCATGCGCAGGTTCATATCAATCAACTGCGTGGTGAGATAGAGGTTGCGCTCCAAGTTGGATGCGTCTACAACGTTGATAACCACGTCAGGTGTTTGCTCAATGAGTTGACTTCTGACATAACGTTCTTCAGCACTGTATGCCGAAAGCGAATACGTGCCGGGTAAATCTACAAGTACAATGGTGTAACGTTCGCCCGTCGCTTCTCTGACAAATTGGAATTTACCTTCCTTGGCGTCGATGGTCACCCCCGCATAGTTTCCCACATGCTCTTTACTTCCAGAGGCAACGTTAAACAACGAGGTCTTACCACAGTTAGGATTTCCCACAAGCGCTACTCTGAGGGTGTTACCTTGCAGGTCGGCCATTTGTTGCATGCGGTGTACCAATTCCGATTGGTCTTGTTCGGAAGGGGTAAGGGCAGAAAGGCGCTCATCGGATTCAAGATGTGATTGCTGTTCCACATCGTCCTCACCCACAACTTCAACCAATGCGGCTTCTTCACGACGCAGCGAAATCTTGTAGCCCATCAGTTCGTATTCAATGGGGTCACGCAAGGGGGCATTGAGAACAACCTTAATCTTCTTCCCCTTAATGAATCCCATTTCAACAATGCGCTTACGAAAACCACCGTGACCACCAACCTTGGCAATCACGGCAATCTGACCTGTATGTAAATCTGATAATTTCATGCTTATACAGAAGAATTAAGAAACAGACAACGGACTGCTCCAAAAATCGACCGCTGTCTGTTGCATGCGTTGCTATCTCAACCTTAATTGAGATCAAAGAGGTAGGATAACTTCGCCATTATCGCCCCGTGATTGGAGCGCGAGAAGACATCCTTCTTAGAATTGCCGAAAACGTCAGCCAAACCGTAGTAATAGCGTCCTTCAATCAGAAAATGACCGCTCTTGGTATTGAGTTCGACACCTATGCCACCAGTGATGCCATAGTCAAACTTATGTTTTACAGGAAGGTCGTACTGCGCATACAAATTATTGGGACGGTCAGGAACACCCGTGAAGGTAAGTGTCCATTCGTCACTGAACTCTTTGCTTTGTGAAAGGCAATACCCCACCTGAGGACCTACGAGAAAGAAGAATTGCGCACCGCGTTGCTCTTTACCCCAAGCCAAACGCGCCAGGAAAGGCATTTGAAGGTAATCTAAATTCGATTTAAACGTGTCGGGCAAGGGTTGCGAATTATGGTCCATGATGTCTTCTGTCCATCCCAAACGCGTATAATTCAACTCTACCTGAAGCGCACAACATGCCGATAAGAACTTCTCACTCGTGTATCTGAAAGTGAGCCCTACAGTGGGAGCAACATGAAACTTTTGCGTAATAAGGGGTTCGAAACCCATTTTATTCATCGTAGCGCCTACACTGACCCCGAAACAGAGGTCGTTGCGATAATCACCAATCTGTGCGCTGGCAACACTCGCAAGTAGCGAAAATGCGCATGCAACTAGTATTCTTTTGATTTTCATTATTCCAAAATTTCAGGTGTGTTACCCGATTCAAAATGAAGAAACATTATGCAAGAATTGACATAACCTCCTCGTGACAATTTCTCAAAGGATAATTGTGATTGCAGGTAGTCGATGGCATTACCTTTACGATCCACCTTCGAATCGCCAACACTTGCTGTGAACAAATAAAGTCCTGTGTCGTAACCGAGTTCGCCCATACGAGGATGCAACATCAGGGGATATGTCTTAAACCATTTGTGGTACGTATCTTCAAATGCAATAACCTGCTTGTCGTGGGCGTCATAAAAGTCATTTGCCAAGATGTACGTGTCAAGAGAATTCAACAAATCCACATGTTCCATCGAAAACTCTTGCCACTCGTTGTGACCAATTACGGACAACTTGTAATCTTTTGCACCGCCCGTAAACTCGTGAATTTGCTTCAATATGGGCACTACGTTTGCCTTGTCACTACCATCCAAAACAATAACATTAGGAATTGAAGAACTCAAGGCATGCATGAAATCGTCACGCGTGAATCCTTGCGACAAGGTGTGCACTTCACTATTTTGTGACGTCATCTTATCCAACCAATAATTTACGACAGCAGCGTTCGTGCCATCTTGAGTGCGAATAATCACACATCTTCTGCCTTTAAAATTCTTACGGAACAATTTGTAACTGTCTTCCTGAAGTTTTGCCAAAGGAGTGTTTAACAAATAAAGGTAAGGATTGTTATCAACGTCCTTCACCTTTGAAGAGAAAGGTATAATCGTTTTCACCTTCTGTGATTGGGCAAACTCAGACACAGCGTCAAAGTGTGTGGGATACAACGGACCGACAATCACGTCTGGTTTGACTTGCTGCAAAGCTGTGACTGCTGCAGAAAAATCACTCTTTGCTGCGGGTTCTTCAATGGCAGTAACCTTAACTATTTGACCATTCTCACGTTGTTGGTCGGCAGCCATCAACAAACCACGATAAAACTCCAGACAACGTTCGCTTTCCTTCCCCGCAACGGTTAAGGGAAGAACCACGGCAACCGAGAAGGTATCTTTCACAACTGCCTTATTCGACTTACGTTCGGGAATATTGATGAGATAACCGCTCTTGAGTTTCTTCTTGGGTTTTGCCTTCAATTCGGGATTGACAGCAATCAAATCGTCAAACGAAACACTGTAATACTCAGAGATTGACAGCAACGTTTCACCCTTTTGGGTTTCATGAACAGTGCGGATGGAGGTCTGCGCAACTGCAACCATGGAAAAAAGTGAAAAAATAACTATAATCAAAGGGCGAATACACTGCATATTATTACTTGTTTAAATAAATAATTTGTCAATAATTTGTCGCAAAAGTAAGCATTTATAAAATGAAAACACTACTTTTGAACTCAAAAATCAATATCAACCTACACATCTGTATTCATTTTCACCACTCAAACGATTTAATATGCATTCTAATATGTCAAAATTTGTGCTCCTCCTTGCACTTCTCTTTACCGTAATTCCTGATGCCACAGGTCAACGCAGAAAGCAAAAGAAACCCAAAGTGAACCCTGTCGAAGTAGCACGAAAAATGATGCTCACGGGTGACTACCCCAAAACCTTGGACTACGTGCTTTCAGCACTTCAGGAACAACAAAAACTGAAACGCCCCACTTGTAACGTTGACTCTTTGGAGTTTTTAGCAGACACACTCAGAACTGCTGAGGCGAATATCCGCACCACACAACACATCGTGTTTGTCGATAGCATCGTGCTTCCCAAAGATCAAGTCATTCAACAACTGAAACTGAACGATGAGATGGGAATGATTTGCACAACGGCAAAACTCCGCAACTATATCAACCTTGTAATCAACGATTCAGGAGAAACAGCGTACATCAACGCTTTAGGAGACAATGCCTTTCTGGCAACACCGAATAACGGCATCAAGTCACTCGCAAGAACCATCAGAACAGGCAAAACTTGGTCGCAACCTGAACCCTTAAACATCGATGAACAAGAAGATACGGAACAGGACTACCCCTTCCTACTCGCAGATGGTGTGAGTCTGTATTACGCAGCAAAGGCGGAAGATGGTTACGGAGGATGGGACATCTATGTAACGCGCTATGACAATGAAGATAAAACCTTCTTGAAACCGCAAAACATAGGCATGCCTTTTAACTCTGAAGCAAACGACTACATGTATTATATTGATGAAAGTATCAACACGGGATACTTCCTTACTGACCGTCGACAACCCGAAGGTATGGTTTGCCTCTATACCTTTATCCCCAATGCTTCACACACAACATACGCCCCCGACACGGACTTCATCACCCTCTACCAAGCAGCGCATTTGCAAAACATCGAAGCAACACAAGTGGGACAGGAAGAACGCATCAACGAATGGAGAGCACAACTCAACCAGAATGCGGACGTTAAGGAGCATAACGAACATACTAGGTATATCATCAACAACACGACTGTTTACACCGACATTGAGCAATTTAAAAATCCTGAAGCAAAGGCTATCGCTATGGATCTCACCCAACTTTATGTCAACCAAAACTCTCAGGAAAAACTGTTAGATATACTTCGTAAACAATACGCGACTCATCCTTCGACAGCCCTGCGTGACAACATCCTTCAATTGGAAGCAGAACGCGAACAGACCATCCGCACCATCAAGGATAAAGAAATTAAAATGCGAGCAGCCGAACTCCATGCTGTTTCCAAAATCTAAACAGCATCAAAGACCACATAGTGATGAGGGGTGCGAAGACACTCCGAAGGACAACTATATCTGATTCAACACGTTGATTATTTGTCTCCACGTATCACGGGTATTAGGGTTGCACACAGAAATCACAGAACACACAGAATAGCGAATCGCTTTGCTCTCGCTCCATCCGGATGGAAAGTTCATGCTAATTATTTGTGTGTGTCACGCAAAGGCGCAAAGATTCGCAAAGTTTATTCCGCATGGTCACTCCTCTCAACGTTCATCTTTAATCTTTCATCGTTCACCTCAGAACTTCAGAACCTCAGAACCTCAGAACGAGGCATCTTCTCTCAACTTTCAACTTTAATCGTTCCCGTTCTTCTTTCCTTAGCGCTCCTTTGCGTCTTTGCGTGAGCTAATCCAGCACAAACGTAGTGTGTGCGCCTTTCTGTGTATTCTGAGGATTCTGTGTGCCAATAATATTTTATAAACAGTACAGATGTTTTCACTCCGCAAGGCAACTGTTTCATCTGTATAATCACGTTGACTATTTATCTCCGGCGGATCTCGTGTATCTGCGCGTATTAGGGTTGCACACAGAAATCACAGAACACACAGAATTGCGATTCGCTTTGCTCTCGCTCCATCCGGATGGAAAGTTCACGCTAATTATTTTTGACCTCACGCAAAGGCGCAAAGATTCGCAAAGTTTACTCCTCTCATCTTTCAACGTTCATCTTTCAACTTTTAACTCTCATCTTTAATCGTTCAACGTTCACCTCAGAACTTCAGAACCTCAGAACGAGTCATCTCCTCTGAACTCTCATCGTTCAACGTTCAACGTTCATCGTTCAACGTTAATCATCCAAATTATAATATGTACGCGCAAGGATTTGCAAAAATCCGTTAACAAGATTTTCCTTCCATAGGAGGAAATTATTATTAACAGAGGTTAACAGAAACGATAGTTCTTTTTAATTTAAAATTTCTACCTTTGTAATTCAATAACTAAATAAAAATTATGAGAAAACTTATTCTATTAATCTTTATCACAATCGCATCTCTTGCACATGCAGAAGTCAATCAAAACGATGTTGTCATGGTGTCATACGAGCAACGCTGGATCGACCATGAAGGAACAATTGCCTTGAAAAACAATACATCGGGCGATGTAAACAAGGTAACCTTTATGATTACCTATCTTGACATGAATGGCACCCAACTTGACTATTCCGAATATACCATTCGCACAAACATCAAGCCAGGCATGAGCAAAAAAGCCAATATTCCGGCTTATGAGCATAATAGGCATTATTCATATTATAAATCAGAGGGAGCTCCTGTTTCAAGAAAACCCTTTAAGATACGATACACCCTCATCTCCCACGACGGAGCAAGAGGTGCTGTGCAACCAGCAACAAATACACCTGCAACTGATAATAAAGAAGCAGCAAGAGTGGTTAGACAGGGTAGCAACGTAAAACATTCCGGACTCACAGAAAAGCAAATTAGAGATATTATTCGTGAAGAAGTGGCAAAAGCATTAGAGGGCCAACAAAAGTATACCACTAATGATATATATGAAGATAATGCCAACACAACAGCAGAGACAGCAGTGGATGAAGAGGAGCCAGCTGATGACTCATGGATCCCTATAATATCTCTGATAATTATGCTATTCGCCTTTGCATTTATAATAGGACTTTACTATCTTGTCGGCAAAATGGCCATTGACCGTGGTCGTAGCAGCGCAGGCTGGATAGCCTTAAGTTTGTTTTTAAGTCCAATAATAGTAATCATCCTCCTTGCATTGTTTGGAGATGCTAATAATAGAAGGGAGAGGTATTAAGTGAGGTTGTAAGGTTATTAGGTTTGAGGTTTTTCTCACCTTTCCTGTCTTGAGCTTTGTCGAAGGAGGGAGAGGAGGTTAGGAGGGGGATAGAAAAATGGTAGCAAAACTATAACCACGCAAATATTACTGAAAAGTTTAAGGTTATTCTGAGTTTTTGCGAAGATGCAATAAAAATGCCCACCGTAAAGGACGATGGGCCAACCTAAATGTTTTCACAACGGAATAATCCTTATTGTGATTTGCTAAAAATTCAGTGCAAATATACAAAAAAAAATATTTAATGCAATTATATAAACAAAGTTTTTATAAATTTGCGGATAAATAAAAACCAAAACATTAAATTACTATACAATATGAAAAAGATATTAGGACTCGATTTAGGAACAAATAGTATAGGTTGGGCATTAGTTAATGAAAGAGAAAACGAAAATGAGAAATCATCTATAATAAAACTCGGTGTTCGCGTGAACCCGCTAACCGTTGACGAACAAAGGAACTTTGAACAAGGAAAATCCATTACAACAAATGCAGATAGGACCTTGAAGCATGGCATGCGCCTGAATCTGCACAGATATAAAATGCGTCGCGATGCACTGTTGGAGACGTTAAAAAATAATGGATTCATAACAGACGAAACCATACTGTCCGAGAACAATAGAATTGTTTTTGAAACTTATCGTTCAAGAGCGAAAGCTGCTACCGAAGAAGTATCATTAGAAGAATTTGCAAAGATTCTTCTGATGATAAACAAAAAGCGTGGATATAGGAGTAGCAGAAAAGCAAAGTCTGATGATGAAGGCACAGCCATTGACGGCATGGAAATTGCCAAACAACTATACGATAACAACCTCACGCCTGGTCAGTATACGCTTTCGCTACTAAAGCAAGGCAAAAGAATTGTACCTGAATTCTATCGTTCAGACCTCGTTCTTGAATTCAATAGAATCTGGTATTTCCAAATGCAGTTCTATCCCCAATTCTTAACAGAAGAATTAAAAAAGGAATTGGAGAATAAAAACAGAACTCAGACATGGGCTATTTGCGCCAAACCTTTTTCTCTTGTTGGGATAAAGCGTACAACAAAAAAAGAAGAACAGAAGTTGGAAAATTATGAATGGCGAGTAAAATGCCTTTCTGAGAAAGTTGACTTGGAAGTATTGGCTATTGTCTTGCAGGAAATTAACGGACAAATAAATAATTCAAGCGGTTATCTTGGCAATATTAGCGACCGAAGCAAAGAACTTTATTTCAATAAAATTACCGTTGGCCAGTATCTAATGGAAAAACTATCTGCCAACCCTCATTTCAGTTTGAAGAATATCGTCTTTTATCGTCAGGATTATCTTGACGAATTTGAGAAACTTTGGGAAGTACAAAGCCAATATCACAAGGTTTTGACTCCCGAATTAAAGCATCAGATTCGTGACATTATAATATTCTATCAACGTCCGCTAAAATCTCAAAAGGGACTGATTAGTCTATGCGAGTTTGAGAACAGGACTATAGAGATTGATGTTGAAGGGAAAAAGAAAATCAAGACCATAGGTTTGCGCGTTTGCCCAAGGTCTTCACCACTCTTCCAAGAGTTTAAGATTTGGCAGGTTTTAAATAACATTCAAGTCTCAGGCCCCATCATTCCTGACGTACAGAAAGATTTGTTTGGCGAGACCAAGGAATACAAACATGGAAAACGCTTTTTATTTCAGGAAGAAAAGGATTTGCTTTTTAAAGAACTGAACTATAAAGAAAAGCTGTCAAAGGCAGAAGTCTTGAAACTGCTATTCAAGAATTATAAGGAACTTGACCTTAATTTCAAAGAAAACATAGAGGGAAACAAAACAAATGCAGCTCTATTTAATGCTTTCCAGAAAATAATTGACATTACAGGTCATGGAGAATACAATTTCTCAAAGATGCTGTCAGATGAAATAATAAGCATTGTCGAGCCTGTCTTCAACGGATTAGGTTTCGATACCTCAATCCTGCACTTCGACACTTCACTTGAAGGCAAAGAATTTGAAAAGCAATCAGCATACCAGTTGTGGCATCTGCTATATTCATTTGCTGGCGACAATTCTAAATCCGGACAAGACACATTGGTAAATAAAATATGTGAGCGTTTCGGTTTCGACAAGGAATGCGCAAAGGTTTTGGCTGCTGTCAATCTGCAGTCAGATTATGGCAGTCTAAGTGCAAAGGCCATAAGAAGAATCTTGCCACACATGAAAGATGGTCTTGAATACAGTGCTGCTTGTGAATATGCAGGATACCGCCACTCAAAACGTTCTCTCACTAAGGAAGAATTGCTAAACAAGGAACTAAAAGACAAATTAGAACTGCTTCCACGCAACAGCCTCCGCAATCCTGTAGTAGAGAAGATTCTCAACCAGATGATAAATGTGGTTAATACCGTTATCCTCACTTACGGTAAACCAGATGAGATACGCATAGAACTTGCCCGAGAGCTGAAAAGGAATGCCAAGGAACGTGAAGAGATGACCAAAGCTATAAATGCAGCAACTACAGAGCATGAAAATTATCGCAAGATACTACAAGATGAATTTGGAATCGTTAATCCAAGCAGAAACGACATCATCAGATATAAACTATATCTTGAACTGAAAGACAACGGTTTCAAGACACTTTATTCTAATACATATATTCCTCAGGAAAAACTGTTCAGCAAGGAGTTTGACATTGAGCACATCATTCCTCAAGCAAAGCTATTTGATGATTCGTTTTCAAACAAAACCATTGAAGCACGCAGTATAAACATTGAAAAAAGCAATGCCACTGCTATGGATTTCGTTGAGGGGAAATACGACGAGAAGGAAGTAAATAGTTATAAGGTCAGAGTTGAAGAACTTTATAAGAATGGTGTTATCAGCAAGACCAAACACGATAAACTCTTAATGAGAGAGAAAGATATTCCTACTGGATTTATCGAGCGTGACTTGCGCGACTCTCAGTATATAGCCAAGAAAGCTCGTGAGATTCTGGAAGATATAGTAAGAGTTGTTGTGCCAACAACAGGTTCTGTTACCGACCGTCTTCGTGACGATTGGCAGTTGGTTGACGTGATGAAAGAACTAAACTGGCAGAAATACGACAAGTTAGGACTTACAGAAATAAGAGAAGACAGAGACGGCAGAAAGATAAAGCACATAAAAGACTGGACAAAACGCAATGACCATCGCCACCATGCCATGGATGCGCTCACTATTGCTTTCACTAAGCAAAGCATAATTCAGTATCTCAACAATCTGTCTGCACGCAGCGACAAGTCAAGCAGCATCTATGCGATAGAACAGAAAGAACTCTATCGCGACCAGCATGGCAAACTTAGATTCTATCCGCCGATACCGCTTGACGAATTCCGTGATGTGGCTAAAAAGATGCTCGAACAGATTCTTGTTTCCATTAAGGCAAAGAACAAGGTTGTAACACGAAACATCAATACCACAAAGAACGGCAACGGAAAAAGAAACAAGAAAGTGCAACTAACCCCACGCGGACAGTTGCACAATGAAACCATATATGGAAAGATTCAGCAGTATGTAACAAAAGAAGAGAAGATTAATGCCTCATTCAATGCTGAAAAGATAGCCACTGTTGCCAATCAGCGCTATCGTTTAGCCCTGCTTGAAAGACTAAACGAGTATGGAGGTGATGCAAAGAAAGCATTCGCGGGCAATAACAGTCTTTCTAAGAAACCTCTATTCTTGGATGCCATGCATACGCAAGCCGTTCCTGAAAAAGTAAAGACCGTTGCTTTTGAGGATGTTTATACCATACGCAAGGAGATAACCCCTGATTTGAAGTTAGACAAAGTTATTGATGTAAAAATAAGAAGAGTTCTTGAAGCTCGCCTGAAAGAATACGATAACAATGCAAAGAAAGCATTCTCTAATCTTGACGAAAATCCTATATGGCTGAATAAAGAAAAGGGAATCAGCATAAAGCGAGTAACAATCCGTGGCGTCAGCAATGCAGTTGCTCTTCATGACAAGCACGACCATAACGGAAAACTGATATTGGATAATAATGGACATAAACAGCCGTCTGACTATGTCAGCACAAGCAATAATCATCATGTTGCAATATATTGCGATGCCGACGGTAATTTACAAGAAAACGTTGTGTCATTCTATGAAGCGACCATGCGAGCAAACCAGGGAATGCCTATAATAGACAAGACTTATCGAAAGAATGAAGGTTGGCAGTTCCTCTTTACTATGAAGCAGAACGAGTATTTTGTATTCCCAAATAGTGAAACTGGATTTAACCCTAAAGAAATAGACTTACTTGACCCTAAGAATTATCATTTGATAAGCCCTAATTTGTTTAGGGTGCAGAAATTAGCTACCAAAAACTACTTCTTTAGGCATCATTTAGAAACTACGGTTGAGACTCCTAAAGAATTATCTGGGGTAACCTACAAACCACAACTCGGTATTAATGGAATTGTAAATATTGTCAAAGTACGCATTAACCACATCGGACAAATAGTTTCTGTAGGAGAATAATATAAATTAAGCCTATGATTAAGAAAACGCTCTACTTTGGCAATCCCGCCTATCTGTCCCTACGCACAGGGCAGATGGTGATTAAACTGCCGGAAATCGAGAAAGCAGATACGTTATCTCCAGACTTCAAACGTCAGTCTGAGATAACCAAGCCTATAGAGGATATAGGAATGGTTGTTCTCGACAACAAGCAGATTACCCTGACACAAGGATTGCTTGAAGCGCTGCTTGAAAACAATTGTGCTGTTATCACATGCGACAGCCACAGCATGCCTGTGGGACTAATGCTTCCACTCTGTGGCAATACCATACAAAATGAGCGCTTTCGTGACCAGTTAGATGCATCTGTGCCTTTGAAAAAACAACTATGGCAGCAAACGATAAAAGCAAAAATAGAAAATCAGGCTGCTGTACTTGCTGATTGTACTGGCAAAGAAATTGGCTGCATGGAGAAGTGGGCGAATGATGTAAGAAGCGGCGACCCTGACAATCTGGAAGGTCGCGCTGCAGCATATTACTGGAAATCACTGTTTGCTAATATCTGCGGATTAGAAGATTTTACACGCAACCGTGACGGCATGCCACCCAACAATTTGCTTAACTATGGCTATGCTATTCTGCGTGCTGTTGTTGCACGCGGACTTGTGTCAAGCGGCATGCTTCCCACCCTCGGCATTCATCATCACAACCGCTACAACGCATATTGTTTGGCAGACGACATTATGGAGCCATACCGCCCATATGTTGACGACATTGTTTTTAGTATTGTTAAAGAATACGGCAGCAACAATTTTGAGCTTACAAAAGAGATGAAAGCCCGTCTGCTCTCAATACCTACAACAGAAGTCATTATTGCAGGCAAGCGCAGTCCGCTAATGGTTGCCGTAAGTCAGACCACAGCTTCACTTTATCGTTGCTTCTCTGGTGAACTTCGTCGCATTATATATCCAGACAGACAACTCTCCACATAGAATTTATATTTATGGACCGTTTTAGTGAATATCGCATTATGTGGGTACTTGTATTTTTCGATTTGCCAACAGAGACAAAGAAAGACAAGAAAGCATATGCTTTGTTTCGCAAGAATCTACAGAAAGACGGATTCACCATGTTCCAGATGTCTATCTATGTGCGTCATTGTGCTAGCATGGAAAATGCTGAGGTTCATATCAAGCGTGTTAAATCTTTTCTTCCTGAGTTTGGTCATGTTGCTATTATGTGCATCACCGACAAACAATTTGGCAACATAAAGGTGTTTTATGGTACAAAACCAATGGTTCCAAATGCTCCAGGTCAGCAATTAGAGTTATTTTAAACTTTATGTTTATTTAACTAACTTCATTTCTGATTTCGTGATATTTCATTCGTTTAACAAGAAATCTTTAAATAAATAGAAAATAAAAACCTCGCAAATTGTGCGAGGTTTTTATTTTGCAGTAGTCATTTTTTTATTTTCTAATTTATAGCCTAACAACCTGTTACTCAAATTATTACCCATATCGTGTTGTTTCAGCTACTGCAAATATATGAATTTTTAAGCAAATCACAACGCATTAACCTTTTTCATAATCTTTAATTTGTTGTTTCAGCTACTGCAAATATATGAATTTTTAAGCAAATCACAACATGCCATCGTTACAAAAATCTTGGTTCCCGTTGTTTCAGCTACTGCAAATATATGAATTTTTAAGCAAATCACAACACAGCGTTTGAATGGCTTCAACCCTCAAATGTTGTTTCAGCTACTGCAAATATATGAATTTTTAAGCAAATCACAACATACTATACCAATGTATAGAGGTGGTAGTAGTTGTTTCAGCTACTGCAAATATATGAATTTTTAAGCAAATCACAACAGTGACAATAGAGTCTACCAGATAGTCCAGTTGTTTCAGCTACTGCAAATATATGAATTTTTAAGCAAATCACAACAGGAACAAACTCCTCAAACTCCATGCCATGGTTGTTTCAGCTACTGCAAATATATGAATTTTTAAGCAAATCACAACCGCCATTGTTATGAGTGGTGCTAACGCTGGGTTGTTTCAGCTACTGCAAATATATGAATTTTTAAGCAAATCACAACAGAGGACGTAATGAAGTTTGACGACTTGAGTTGTTTCAGCTACTGCAAATATATGAATTTTTAAGCAAATCACAACTCCAACCTTCAAGCATCTTCGCATACTCGTGTTGTTTCAGCTACTGCAAATATATGAATTTTTAAGCAAATCACAACCAGAAAGTGGTCCTTCCTCTCCTACACAAGTTGTTTCAGCTACTGCAAATATATGAATTTTTAAGCAAATCACAACAGTTAACGACAGAAAATATAAAAATGGTTGGTTGTTTCAGCTACTGCAAATATATGAATTTTTAAGCAAATCACAACATATACCTGCCAAATCGCAGACCAAATCCTGTTGTTTCAGCTACTGCAAATATATGAATTTTTAAGCAAATCACAACTACCGACAATTTCGCCCAAGTGGTCAATTCGTTGTTTCAGCTACTGCAAATATATGAATTTTCAAGCAAATCACAACGTGGTGTCGGACAACAAGGAAGCGATGAGCGTTGTTTCAGCTACTGCAAAGATATGATTTTTACAACAGAAATACTTCGATTTGCCATTTATATTTGCCTGTATTATTTTATTTTCTCTGCTGCCCTACGTATACGTTCTGACAAGTCAATCAAGGCTCCTTTCAGCTGTTCTAGCTCTTCTGGAGAAAAATCTATAGGTTTCTTGTTTCCATCAATACCATCAAGTTTATGGTACATCCATGAACTAGATTTCCCAAAATACTCTCTCGATAATTCTCCCCAAGATACATGCATAAGAATATCTGATAAACGAGCTTTCACAGAGTCTGGTTTGACATCTTTTAATTTCATTGTTGCCATAGTATTTTGTATTAAGAAATTTAATACCGAAAAGAAGATAAACCAAACCAAGTCGAAGATATGAGTTTCAAAATTTATTTTCGAATTTGGATTTTCAGGATTACAATCATTCAGATTGAAGTCTAAATCTAGAGGTTTTCCACTCAACCAAAACTGATTCTATTTTTCTTTTCAGCATCATATTTCATATTAGTTTGAGTGCAAAAATACATTTTTTCAAGCGAATAAATACTGATTGCAAACACTTTTTCCAATGAAAGTGACAACTTTTTCTAGTATAAGTCAGCTATTTACACCAAGCATCATTTATAAAAGTAAAGTCCTTTAAGTCTCCACGGATCACACGTATCTCCACGGATTATTTATCCTTCAGAAATAAGATACGTG
>CALCHM010000094.1 GCA_937901345.1 uncultured Prevotella sp.
GAGGAGGAAGACCGAGGTTGCGAGGTCAAATGCCCAAAGGGCGGAGGGGTCTGTGATAATGGTTTACTTTACTACGACCTCATCTGCAAAGACCCAACCGCCTTTTGCGCTTCCAGGTGCTTGGATGCGCAGGTAGCGCGCCTTGAGTTTTCCTTTCCAAATGTAGGTTTGACAGGTCGTCGTGTCTGTGCCGTCAAAGGTGGTGTTCTCAACCTCCGTAAAGGTTTCCCCATCGTTGGAGACGGAGATGATGTAGGCACTTGGAGCATAGATTTCTGCTCCCGGGACATGCATGAATCCCGTAGCGACGGAGCGCACCGTTTGAGGCGTTTCGAGGTCAATCGTAATGTCGAAGCGTTTGCCTCCGATGAATCCCTGCCATCGCTTGTCGGTGTGTGTCCATCCGCCTCGAAGACCGTCGGTTAAGTTGGTGGCTCCAGCAGCAGGATAGTAGGGTGAGAAGGGATGGTTGTAGGTCACCTTTTTGCCAATGGCCTTGTGCGTGATGGGCGTTTGGTATTCCTTGCGCACTCCGATTTCAGTGTGTAGGTTGAAGGTGTTCACACCCTCCTCTCGCAATTGGTCACAGACGGTAGCTGCACGCTTGCGGAAGTCGGCAAAGGGAGCACGAGCATCGGCATTCCATCCAATTTCGGCCAACGCCAGTGCGCGGGGGTAGAGCATGTATTCAGCGTGTTCAACGGTGGGGATGTATTCCGCCCAAAGATTTCCCTGCACACCGCAAACGGCCTTGCGCGCTTCGGTGTCCAGTTCTTCCGTCGACACAAAGCGATAAACTTGTTCTAAAGGCAAATACCCACCAATAGCCTCGGGTTGGAAGGGAGGCGCGTCCTGATAATAATCGAGGTAGCAGTAAGCGCCAGGTGTGAGAATCACCTTGAGGTTGCGCGCCGCAGCCTCACGTGCGAGTTCCGTAGAGCGCCAATTCATAATATGTGTACCGGGTTCAAGCGTATCTGCCATCACTTCGTCCCAACCCACGAGGGTGCGCCCATGTGATGCCAAGAACGTATTCATGTGGCGGATGAGGTGGCCCTGAAGTGCGTTGACGTGTTTGAGTCCTAACTCTTGTGCCTTTCGCTGACATAGGGGGCAATCCTTCCATGCCGCTTTGCCTGCTTCATCTCCGCCCACGTGGATGTAGGGAGATGGGAACACGTCCATGACTTCCAAGAGGATGTTTTCCAAGAAGTCGTAAGTGCCCACATTCCCTGGGCAGAAGTCGGCAGCACCCTTGGGATCGTGAGTACATGAGAATTCGGGATAAGCAGCAAGCACCTCCTCCGAATGACCTGGCATTTCAATTTCAGGGACAATCGTAATGTTGCGCTCACGAGCATAGGCAACGAGGTCGCGCAACTCCGCCTGTGTGTAATAACCGCCATAGGCCGTAGTGTCGTCCTCCGTGGCATAGGCGCGACTACCATTCCACCACGTTTTCCAACTAGCATCAGTGCGCCATGCCGCTTGTTCCGTCAGGCGGGGATAACGCTTGATTT
>CALCHM010000095.1 GCA_937901345.1 uncultured Prevotella sp.
CATACCACCGCATACGATAGCACCAGCAACATCGCTCCAATCACGGATTTCATAACCGAATCCGTTTCCTTTGGATTCATGACGAGCCTTGTGCTGTCTCAATGTTTCAAGATATACATCGCTCAAATAATACTTTGCAGGAACAGGCTTTTCTTCTCTGATATCCCACAAGCGTTTCGTATCATCAATAATCTCCGGAAATTCAAACTTTTCGGGAGCGATATCGTTTCTGAATGCAACAACATAGATTCTTTCTCTGTTCTGCGGAACGCCGAAATTCTTGCTGTTCAGCACTTTGAAGAATACTTTGTATCCGAGATCTTCAAAAGTCTTGCAAATAATCTTGAAGGTTCTGCCTCTATCGTGAATAACGAGTCCCTTTACGTTCTCACAGAAGATAACCTTCGGCTTATGGTACTCGCAAATACGAGCTACGTCCATAAAGAGCGTACCGCCGTCGGCCGTTTCAAAGTAACCCTTGCGCTCACCTACAGCGCCCGTATAAGCGCCTTCTACGTGTCCAAACAGTTCAGAGTCAATTGTGCCTTCAGGGATCGCACCACAATTTATTGCAATGTAATTTTTCTTTTTCCTACTGCTATGGTCATGGATTATTTTTGGGAAAATTTCCTTACCAACACCATTTTCTCCCATGATCAGTACAGAAAGGTCAACAGGGGCAATCTTTAGCGCAGTGTCTAGCGCACGATTGAGTTCATCGCAGTTTCCCACGATGTTATACTGTTGCTTTATGTCTTCCACAGAATACTTTTTCATAGCAAAAGTTTAAAATCCGATTGCACAGGTGCAAAGTTACGCAAAATCGCTGATATAGCGACTTCCGACATTCTGAAAAAGCGAATTTAACGCGTCCGAATCGTGCCCGTTTTAATCGCTATGCAGGAAAAATAGGGCGCTTGAGTGTGATTTTAGCGTTTGAAAAAGTGGACATAAAAATAAAATTTGTAATTTTGCACTGCATTATTGCACAACATAATTGGTTTTCCCTTATGAAGATAAAGGAAGTAGCAGAAGCCCTTGAACGGTTTGCACCTCTGCCCCTACAAGAAAGCTATGATAATGCTGGCTTGCAGATTGGATTAACAGACGCAGACGCCTCAGGGGTATTATTGTGTCTTGACGTGACTGAAGAAATTATTGCGGAGGCGGAGCGTGAAGGTTGTAATCTGATTATTGCGCACCATCCGTTGTTGTTCCGCGGATTGAAGTGTATTGCCGACCGCAATATGGTAGAGCGTTGTGTGCGCCGTGCGATTTTGGCGGGCATTACGATTTATGCTGCTCATACGAATTTGGACAATGCCGAAGGCGGAGTGAACTTTGAAATTGCAGAGCATTTGCAACTTCAAAACGTGCGTTTCTTACAATCGCTTCCGAACGGTTCGGGGGGGAGTGGTGTTGTCGGAGATCTTCCAGAAAGTCTGAGCACGCTTGATTTTCTTCATTTCGTAAAACGAGAATTTCATGTTGATGCGCTTCTGCACAATGTGCCTCTCTCTCGCCCCATACGTCGTGTCGCGCTATGTGGAGGTTCTGGCGATTTTTTGCTTAGTGAGACCATCAAGCAGGGTGCGGATGCCTTCCTTACGGGAGAAATGGGATATCATCAATTCTTTGGTTACGATAATCAAATTTTGATTGCTGCCCTGGGGCACTATCAGAGCGAGCAGTTCACTGTGCAATTGATGGCAAAAATATTGCGCAACGCATGCCCTGACTTGCGCATCATGGAAACAAGCATCAACACCAACCCCATTCACTACCTCTAACCTGCGTAGGTAATGCGTAACTTTACTGAAATTTGAAGACGAATCGCAGGTTTATCGTTGGCTATTCGTAAGGCATTTGAAGGGCATTCGAAGGTAATTCGAATACTAATTGTATGACATTCTAAGTATCATCTTAAAACATTTAACTCAATATATTTATGGCAGCAAAGAAGGAATCAGCGGACATGTCCGTAGAGCAGAAGCTCAAAAATCTTTATCAGTTGCAGTCGCTCCTTTCTGAGAGTGACAAGTTGAAGGCGCTTCGCGGCGAACTTCCCCTTGAAGTGGAAGATCTTGACGCAGAAATCGAAGGTCTCACGCACCGCCTTGAAAAGTATAACAACGACATTGAGCGCCACAAGACTGAAATCGAAGGCATGAATGCACAAATCCGCGAAGCTCAAGAAGCGATGAAGCGCTATGAGCAGCAGCAGGAAAATGTAAGCAACAACCGAGAATTCGACATTCTCACCAAAGAAATCGAGTTCCAGGGTCTTGAAATCATGCTTCTCGAAAAGAAAATCAACGAAGCGCAGCGCACAATTGATTCTAAGCAACGCGATATGAACCAATGTGCTGAAACGCTCCGTAGTCGCAGAGACGACCTCGACGTTAAGAAGTCTGAACTTGACGAAATTATTTCAGAAACTAAGGCTGAGGAAGAAAAGATTCGCGAAAAGGCAAAGAATCTTGAACTTACCATCGAACCTCGCCTTCTCACTTCGTTCAAGCGCATTCGTAAGAACAGTCGCAACGGTCTTGGCATCGTGTATGTGCAGCGTGATGCTTGTGGGGGATGCTTTAACAAAATTCCACCTCAGCGTCAGTTAGACATTCGCATGCGCAAGAAAATCATTGTTTGTGAATATTGCGGACGCATCATGATTGACCCCGAACTCGCTGGTGTAAAGATTGACCGTCCTACAACCGACGAAAAGCCTAAGCGTCGCACACGTAAAAAGAAAGATGAAGCATAAATCTTCTCTCTCTTTCTTATGAGACCTCAACATCTTAAGATTTTTAAGACGTCAAAACCTTAAGAATAGCATAAAGAGACCTGCCAACACGCGTTGGCAGGTCTCTTTGCATTTTGGATTTTCGGATGCCGCAATCACACTTTGTGCAAAAGGCGTGAGTATTAATACTTGTAAATCACAGCTGCAGTTTGGTTGTCGGCATATGAGATGTTACAAAGTGTGATGTCGCCCGTGGTTGGTGCAGAAGAGTAGGAGTAGGCAATTTCATAGTCAAACTCTTCGCCGCGCGAACTATCTACCTTAATGTTGGCCACAAGATGTGACGAAGGTTTACCCAACATGCCACCATAATAAAGATATTCAAATCCGAAACACCCCATCTGTTGTGAGAGTAGGGCAGGGAGCAATCCGTTGTGATTGGGCATGGCCGAAGGGGTCAGTGAATAAACCGTAGGGTTACCTTCGTTTTCAACATATTCAATGCTCGTAAGATTGTCTCCCTGATAAGTCAATTTTCCAGACGCATTTGAAACGTTGCCACCAAAGTTCATGTCGCGAACTGTTTTATCCCATGCTATTAGACGTCCATCGGTGTAGGAGAAGTGATAAATGTCCTTATTGACCATCAATTGCACGATGTTGCCATCTATGTCAAATATCGCCTCCATTTTAGGTCCATCTGCATTAACTATGGTTACTCCCGAAGAAGTATAATAAAGCGCACTGCGATACCTATTCTGCATGTCTCCGATAAGCGTTCCGCTGGCAGAGATGAGGCGTGTAGCGTCATAAGTAAGTGTCCAGTTGTAGACATTGGGAAGCGAACCCTCATGCGTGATGCTACACACCCTGCTTTTGCCTACGGCAGGAAGGTCGGGTTGTAACAGGGGAGCGTGATCATCGCTACTATTGCAAGCGGAAAGTGTAGCAACAAGGGCAGCAAAAAGAGGAAGGTGTAATTTCATTGTTGGCTCTATTTTAGATTGTGCAGGCAAATATACGCTTAAATAGTTACTTGTACAACTATCAATGTGGAGAAAATCCCTTTAGGCGACCAAAGTCCAGTCTCATTTTAAAGGGCGGTGCGTGTGTAGGGTTGAATTTCAGTTGTGAGCGAACCCACATAGAGGAAAGGATACAAATACATGTCATCCGCGAACAACTCGCAATAAATTTCCCCAAAATGACAGATAAAATATATTAACTGATTCGAAATAGTTAATATTTGAATTTTTGACATTAACTAATTCGTGAAATAGTTAATATAAAAACTTTTATTCGCTTGAAAAATGGGTGAGCGGGATGGCTATTGTCTGAAATTCGGATGTCTCTAACTGACTACGAAACTTATTGTTGTAAAATGGGTGGACTCCTCTTGTGTTTGCCTTCATCTGTGTCTAATTACTCTCTTTTGCCTGAGTGCCCCCCTCCTGCTTGTTAATTTCGCCATCCCGTTCGTCGTTTTTTGTGGAAAAATCCTTAATTTTGCCCTCTAAACTTTGGTCAAATGGAAAACTATATTGTTTCGGCTCGCAAATATCGCCCCACCGAATTTGGTACGGTTGTTGGGCAGCAAACGTTAACTACGACGCTCAAGAATGCGATAACTACGGGAAAGTTGGCACATGCCTACCTTTTCTGTGGCCCTCGCGGTGTGGGCAAAACAACGTGTGCGCGCATTTTTGCGAAGACCATAAATTGCTTGTCTCCCAACGGTGAGATGGAGGCATGTGGCGTGTGTGAAAGTTGTAAGGCTTTTGATGAAGGTCGCTCCTACAACATCCATGAACTCGATGCTGCCTCAAATAATGGCGTCAACGAAATTCGCGACTTGATTGACCAAGTGCTTGTGCCGCCCCAGATTGGTAAGTACAAGGTCTTCATTATTGACGAGGTTCACATGCTCACTCCCGCAGCCTTCAATGCTTTCCTGAAAACGTTGGAGGAACCTCCTGCGCATGCAATATTCATTCTTGCCACAACGGAGAAACATAAGATTTTGCCCACAATTATTAGTCGTTGTCAGGTGTATGACTTCAACCGTATGGAGGTGGGTGATATCACAAACCATCTGAAGCATGTGGCAGCCGCAGAAGGCATTACTTACGAGGAAGAGGCGCTTGCCGTAATCGCGCAAAAGGCAGATGGAGGCATGCGAGATGCACTCTCTATTTTTGACCAAATTGTGAGTTTCACTGAGGGGAATATCACTTATGAACAGGTCATCAAGAGTCTAAACGTGTTGGACTTCGAGATTTTCTATAAGGTCGTAGATTTCATACTTGACAAGAAAATTCCCGAACTCATGTTGGAACTCAACACGATTTTGCAAAGGGGCTTCAGTGCGCAACACTTTATGAGCGGTTTGGCATCCCATTTTCGCGAAATCCTCGTGGCGAGCGACCCACGTACCCTTTCGCTGATCGAAACCTCTGAAACCATTCGCCAACGCTATGCAACACAGGCACAACGTTGCAAACCTACGTTCCTTTATCGTGCACTGAAAATCTGCAACGATTGCGATATGAACTATCGCGCAAGTCGCAACAAGCGTCTGCTCGTAGAAATTGCGCTCATCGAACTCGCACAAGCAACGGAGGAAGGTTCGGGGGGTCGCCCCAAGACAGCCCTACGCCCCATATTTAAGGCAGTTGCTCCGAAAACTGCCGCAGCACAAGCAACAAAGCAAGTGCCGAATCAACAGATTCAAACAACAACGATAGTACAACCTCCTACCGGAGTGGTCTCGCCTGCCGCAACCTATTCAACTCCGATTGCAAAGGGAAGACCCAAGACCATCTCCCTGCGTGGTAACTTAACACCCTCCGCTACGGCGACCAAGGCTAATGCGCAACAAATAACCACGGCAGTATCTGAAACCACGGTGAAACAACCCTTTACGGAAAACGATTTGTCACTCCAATGGCGTCGTTTCCTGAATCAACTCCCCAGAGCGTATGTTTCGCATGCAGGACGATTGAAAAACATCGAACCCAAGTTGGTGAAAGAATGGACTGGTCACGTCGTTTTCGAAAGTCAACCCGTTGCCGATTGCTTCCTCGAAATCAAGGCGCAGATGATTCAATACCTGCGTCAAAACCTACAGAACGATTTCGTTGAACTCACCTATGAAGTGGCAACCTTCAAAGAAACCGCAATCAAAAGTCAGCGCGAACTCTGGATGGAAGTGCTAGAACATAACCGGTTGGCGCAACGACTCCAAACGATGCTCGGACTGGAACTTGAGTGATCCCAGCAACTTTCCATTCGAAGGGGAATAAAACGAGGAAACAAGCAGACGCTGGTTGCGCTCTTTGTGTGTCGCGAATGCACACCATATATAATAGTTTATTATTCAAACACTCCAATAGATATCCATATTTTCAATAGCAATAAATTCATAAATCTTAAAAATTATGCATAAATACATTACCGTGGCTTATAGCCTTTACACCGATAACTCAGAAGGTGTTCATGAACTCGTAGAACAGGCTCCCGTTGAGCATCCCTTCCAATTTATCACTGAACTTGGCGTTGCGCTTGAGGCATTCGAAGCAAAACTGAAGGACCTTAACGCGGGTGATGAGTTTGACTTCACACTCAGTGTAGACGAAGCTTATGGTCCTTACGAACAGGAACACGTAATCGAACTTCCCAAATCTACATTTATGCTTAACGGTCGCTTCCAGAAGGATGTTATTTTCGAAGGCGCCGTAATTCCTCTCGTAAATGCTGATGGCAATCGTTTCCAAGGACTCGTTTTGGAAGTGAAAGATGACGTGGTGGTTATTGACCTCAATCATCCCTTGGCAGGTAAAGCACTCCACTTTAAGGGTAGCGTAGTCACTTCACGCGAAGCAACCGAAGCCGAAGTCACTAACTTGATTAAATTGATGTCAGGCGAAGGCGGTTGCGGATGTGGTTGTGGTTGTGATGGCGAATGCGATGGCGGATGCGATCATGATGGTTGCGGATGTGGCGATCACGATCACGGTTGCGGATGTAAGCATTAATAAATTAGATTTGAGACTTTAAGCATCTTGGGTCGTAAGGTCATGAGGTCGTTGTTAGTGGATAACATCGAGACTTTTAAGACCTTCTTGATTGTCGTAACCAAGTCGCCAACAAAAATCCCCAAACTTCACCCCCAAAAATCCTTCCCTTATGAACACTTTTGGCACTCGTTTTCGCCTTACAACATTTGGTGAGAGTCATGGCGCAGCCGTTGGAGGAGTCATAGATGGATTTCCATCGGGAATAGCGATTGATCTCGATTTTATACAAGCTGAATTGGATCGTCGCCGTCCTGGCCAAAGTTTACTGACTACGGCACGCAAGGAAGGTGACAAGGTCGAAATTCTTTCTGGCATATTCGAAGGACGCTCAACGGGATGTCCCATCGGTTTCATTGTGCGCAATGAAAATCAGCATTCTTCTGATTATGATAATTTGCGCAACCTTTTCCGACCCTCGCATGCCGATTTTACCTATCAGCAGAAATACGGTGTGCGCGACCATCGAGGTGGAGGGCGTTCGTCTGCACGTGAAACGATTTCACGCGTTGTTGGTGGCGCTTTCGCAAAACTCGTTCTTAGAGAGTTGGGAATAAAGGTTACGGCCTATACCTCACAGGTTGGTGCAATCTCTTTAACGCAACCATACACCGCCTACGATTTTTCAGAAATCGAAAAAAATCCCGTGCGTTGTCCCGACCCAGAGAAAGCGGCGGAAATGGTGGCGCTTATTCAAGAAGTCAAAGGCGAAGGGGACACGATTGGAGGCATTATTACTGGAGTCATTCAGGGGTGTCCTGTTGGATTAGGTGAACCAGCGTTCGGAAAACTTCATGCCGACCTTGGAAGTGCAATGCTCTCTATCAATGCTGTTAAAGGTTTTGAGTATGGAGCAGGATTTTCGGGTGTAAGTATGCGAGGTAGCGAGCAAAATGACGTCTTCGTACCCACCGAAAATGGCGGCATCACAACAACGACAAACTTCAGTGGAGGTATTCAAGGAGGCATCTCTAACGGACAAGATATTTACTTCCGTGTGGCGTTTAAACCTGTTGCTACATTATTAAGGGAACAAGCAACCGTAGATCTAGACGGAAATCCCACAATCGTGAAGGCAAGAGGGCGCCATGATGCCTGTGTTCTTCCGCGTGCCGTTCCTATCGTTGAAGCGATGGCAGCAATGGTAATACTCGACTATATTATGCTTAGCAACATATCAAAATGTTAAAAGAACCCGTATTTTAGAAAAAATTAAGGCAGAAGGTTTGTTAATAACTTTCTGCCCTTTATTTTTGTCGTGTTGTCGGGAGATAACAGCCACTATTTTTTACAAAATAGTTTTATTGTTGTGATTTTTCTTCCTTCTAAAACTCTAAATATCCGCTGTTTTTTACTTAAAAAATTGTGTCGTTTGTTGAAAAAAGTTGTTCGACTTTTTCTTTTGAAGATACTTTTGCGATACAATTTAATCTATAAAAACGAATATAAAAATGAAACAAATTAACTATTTATTAATTGTTGTGGGGCAATTTTTATTTGCCTCCCTTTATGCCCAGACCGATGTGACGGTTGTCTATTCCAATGGCGGACAAGAGGTCTTGACAGTCCAGGATAACGGTGGATTATATTTTTTTGATGAACAGTTACTGATTGCTCAAACATCCGGAAATGTAAAGTCGGTTAAGATGGCAGATATTCAAAAGTTGCTATTTTCAGAATCAACCGGTTCGGTAGATTTACAGCAGGTTGGTAATGATAAGAATTCTCTCTTGTTGTATCCTAATCCGGTAAGTGATAACCTTTACGTCTTAGGTATAGGAGAAGACTTGGGCGAGTATATGATTTTCTCTGTTAGTGGAACAACTCTTCTTGAAGGAGTGTGTAAGGAGGGAGAACCGTTGGATATCTCCTCTTTCTCTTCCGGAATATATTTTATTAAAGTGAATGGTGTAATTGTTAGATTCTCAAAATTATGAAAAAACATATTGCTGCA
>CALCHM010000096.1 GCA_937901345.1 uncultured Prevotella sp.
AACGAGTTCACCGAAGTAGTGATCCTTAATGTACTTAGAAGAATCCCATTCGTAACGGAACTTAATCGAGTTAGTTACATCAGTGAGCTTAGTTTCACCGAGAGTACCGTTGTACATGTTTGTTGTGATGTTATCCATGTCGGGTTCAATAGAGACATACGCACCAGAATTCAAACCATAGTAACTGTAGTAGTCACTACCATAAAGGTCGTTATCTACGAACTTGTGATCGCGCCAGTCAATGAAGTCGAAGTGTACGAGAGCACGTGAACCATTAGTCTGTGCATCTTCAAATTGTGCCTCACCTTCAGTAACACTTATGGGACGGAGAATTTTAACGTAGAATGTGTTGTTTTCAAGCGCTACAGAATCAAAGATGGGATCACTTGTCGTGTATTTGAAACCTACCTTTACTGTGAGTGTTTCCTTATCACCGAGTTTATTGTGAGCTTTGTTGTTCAACAAATCCTTTGCTTCAGGAGTTTGTGCAAGTGTTAGCACACCATCTGGTGTAATTTCTGCAATAAGTGCGTTTGAAGTTGTTAGTAATTTTGAACCATCCGTAGATACTTTAAGGTTGTAGTGAGCACCAGAAGCACCTGGAACATTTTCATAAAGGCTTGCTTCTTCTACGAATACTATAGATAACTTCCCTGTAGCTGCTAAATGTGGATATTCCTCTGCAAGACCTGTAAGTTCTGGAAATTTGTTACCAACAAATGTGTTCTTCAAATCAACATTAAATTCACAGTCTGCATTCATTGCGCCTGGTACTTCTACATTGATGTGAACATCGCTGTAACCAGAACCTGCTAGGTTGCTATTCTTAGCATACCAATATACACTAATCTTTGAAGCATCAGAAATCTTAGCGATAGGACCAAGATTGATTTCACTTGGTGTCCACGTGAGAGCAATATATATGTATTTATTCTTAGCGTTCCTACCAGATCTCAACTGATAACGAACATATACTGTTACAGAACTTGTTTGCTTGAATATTTCGTAAGCTTCGCTGTTTGTAAGGGTCCACTGAATACCTTCAGTAGAGTAACCGTTAGTTTCAACCGCGGTCCATTCTACAACACCTACAGGGAGGGAATGAGTAGTGGGTGTAAGACCGTATGTAGCATAAGTGTTGAATACGTTAGAAGTACCATCGATTTCGTAAGTATCTTCAAATACGTCCTTAGACATGTTAATGCTACCAAGAATTTCATTTTCAACCTGCCACCAATTCAACGTGTTCTTGAATACTACACCATCACGATTAGCTGTGTAAGCATCCGTGAAAGGAAAATACTCTATAGTAACGAAAGAAGGAACTTCATTTGTCAAAGTATAAGAGTACGCAGTGCCAGCTACAAAGTTTTTACCTGCGACTTCATAGGGAATGTATGACCCATCTTCATCATAAAATAAAACTTCAAGTGTTTGTCCCGAAAGGTTGGTAGGTGGCATCATGAAGTAAATAATGCAAGTTTCATCAGCGCCAACTGTAAAATCATTGAGGGAGACGGTAAAGATATCGCTTCTTGTTTGAGATGTAATTTGGGGATTTGCTGCTGTCAAGTCTATAGTACCTCTAGTTGTAAATACATCGAAGTATGTTCTCAATAATACACGATCAAGAGTCTTTGTTTTATTAAAGTTTGCTTGAAGCTTCACCAAAGCTCCCATGTGTTGCATATCAAAAGCAACTGCACCATTGGCGGGAGTGGTTACACTGGCAGCCATGAAGTCGTACGCACCGAGATGTGAAGTTGAATTATTACCCGTCTGCGTTTGATTGGCGTAGTTCACGGGAATCTTCGTCAGATCGCGGTTATAAAAGTTGTAAGGATAATATGCAGAATAAGTAGATGATTGCTTAAGCGCCCAACCGCCGCCATTAAAGACTGCCGTCTGCATGCCTTCTCCTTTTTCCATTGCAAATTCGGCTTGACTACCTTCATTAGGAAAAATCCCAACGGTGTCGTTAGCGCTCCAAAGGAAATGTACTCCTTCGTTATCGATTTGCACATTGGAACGCGCGCCATTCTCTGTTAGGAAGTCCGCCCCTGTTATAGAGACACTTTTAAGCGTTGTTCCATTTTCAAAATTTAAGGAATCTGCATCGTCACTGCAGGCTATAACTGCAGAGAGCATCAGCAAACTAGTTGCAGTTCTGAAAACTCTATTCATAAGTAAAAGTATTGAAATTATTGATATGCAATTTTGTCGTATAAGAGATGAATAAACATTCGTAAGATGAGTAAATCAACTGAATATATGTACTACCACAAAGAACTATCTATCTTCTGACTGTTCCAAGGGAAAGAAGGATTTGTAATAGACGGATGTTCTTTTGTCTCCCATCCCATAGAAGGATTCGAAATTATAGGGTCGTTACTTGCGGCTAAAACAGTTTGGAGTTCAAGTTGTAATGTCTTGATCTCAGGACGTATATACATACGACATTTTGAATTGGGCTGGTTCATAAATGAAAGTTTTGAAATGAATATAATTATGAGTAACTAAATTTACTTACCGTATGGATACAAAAAAAGACGTGAAGCTCAGCATCTTTGCTCGCTCCACTTCTTGAGGCTCCTGAGAATTGCCCACCTTGTTGGAAAACGAGCAACGCTGAAAGCCCCACGCCGATGTATAAATATGCCAAACCCTTACCATCAATTTAGATCTGAAGTGTAAATACTTCGATGACCATACGATGATTTAGGCATGTATAAATACATCACGGGGCATTCACGTTGCTTAGTTTTTAACAAGGTTACGAAATTTTCTCAGGATTTCAAGAAGTCAAAACCTAAGCGTAGTAAACGCCTTTATTATGTATCATCTCACTTTCCCGCTTATCTCAAATGAGAAAAGCATTCGACTGAGACTGTGCAAAGTTAACATTTTTTCAAATTCACATCCGTAGTTAGATTAAAAATATAGTGACTCCCCATTATGGAAATTCATTTGGTGCATATTTAACACAATTTATATAACAAGTTACTTGTGTGATCTCCCCACAAGCACGGATTCCCCCAAACTTTGGTGGAGATTAAGATATAGTCCCCTCGTTTAGGTTTCCAGTTGGGAATAACAAGTGAAAATATACATCGGAGTGTACAATTTCTGATGATAACTTGTGGGAAACACTAGTGGGGTTATAACGTACATAATAAAAGGCAATAATATAGGAGTTGCCCCAAGAACTTTAACAGACCCCCTCCGCAAC
>CALCHM010000097.1 GCA_937901345.1 uncultured Prevotella sp.
ACAAGAACGGCATCAGACCCCACGTCCTGATGCCGTTCATTTACAAACACCCCAAGCCCCACAAAAAAGCGAGTTTCCCCAACATACGCTTCGTTTTACGGATAATACTTATATCGAACTCACGTTAACTAATTCGTGAAATAGTTAATATCTGAGAGGATTTTAGCATGGTGACGACGTTGGAGGTGGCAAATACACAGCCAAGCGAGTCTTAACATGCTATAGAATATTATCCGAAAATCCTTGTGATTGCGGTAAATTGACTTTCGGGTTATCGGAAAATGGTTGTGACTACGGTAGAAACTATTTTCGGGTTGCCGGAAAATGGTTGTGATCGCAGTAGAAACCATTTTCGGGTTGCCGGAAAATGGTTGTGATCGCAGTAGAAACCATTTTCGGGTTACTGGAGAGGGGTTTTGATTGGGGTATCTGGGACGTGTCTTTTTCTCACGCAAATCTGGGAATCACGCAAATCTTTCTTTATTTCTTGGCTTTACTTGGGGTCTCACGCGAATCTGGGAATCACGCGAATTTACTTTTAGTATCCTTTGGCGAGATTGGCGGGATTGGCGTGCGCTTTACTTGGGGTCTTCTCATTCGACAGCACTCTGTTTCAGAAATGCTTCGCATCTAGCTGTATTCGCTCGGTTCGCCTATGTACTTGAGGGCACGTTGAACGTTTCGCTCCTTTGTAATGCAGATGAAAAGAGGCTGCGCCGTAACTCATATTACGACACAACCTCTTTATCTTTTTTCCAGAGTCGCTTCACCGTTTCATAGAGTTCGGCATCCACCTGCTTGATGTACTCCACGCAAAACGCTTCCATTTTTGGAGTCAACCTTTCCTCCGCATTCAAGTCTATCTCGTAGTCCCCCAAGTCGGAATATTCAAAACCATTATTGGATAAACTCTCATATCCATATCTCTTGACACAAACGTGGAAGGATTTTGGCGCTGTATCCTCAGCATTCGTGCAACAAGACATCGTCAGACCACGAGGGCACAAACGAAACTTTGCCGTAAAAGCATCCCTGAACTTACCCGTATAGAAAATACGATTTAACGCAATGTCGTAATTGCTGTAGAGAGCGTGACAACTGTAGTACTTCATATTACCTATTTCTAATATTACCTCATATAATATAGTCACGAAAGGCAAAAAATTCAATTTTTAGGGCAAGTTTTTTTGAAAAAATTTATTCATCAAGACGTCCCTTGAAAGAGGGAGAAAGAGAATATGTGTATACTTTCCATTCGTTTGTGATTTCCAATTATTGGTGTCTGGTATAGTTTTTAAGAAGTAACAGTCTGAACCAAAGGTCGTAGACCTACGGGCAGCAAAGACCAATAAGCACCTAGTCCAGGGTTTGCCCTGGACTAATGGTTTTATCCCTATACAGGGGTATCATGAAAACAGTGGGACTTATACTATTCGAACAACTTTATATTTATAGCGTGAGATGTGTTTACCAGACACAACTGATTTCCAATGGAAAACTAAACGAGATGGTTTTCTCTAAATCTCCACTTAAGTTAGGAGGATTCCCAATGGTGGGGAGGGAGCGGTTAAAGTTCTTTATGTCAACCAAAGGTCACGCAAGTAACAGTTTTTTTGTCATAAAAAAAGCCCACACACCACGAGAAAGTGGCACATGGACTTTGGAATATATAGTTGAATTGTGTTGGGGACGAAGATGCTCATAAACAGCGCCTTGACTCCAGTGCAAAATTACGACTTTCACCACGTTCCAACACAATGACACACACATTTTTTCGTATCTAACCTCATGAATTGTAGGATTTTAAAGAAAATGCATGTTTCTGTTTTTTATTTGCCAACTTGACCCGACAAATAACGAGGGAGAACCTGCATCTGGGGATAATTAGGATTGTCGGAAGCGAGCGGCGACAACATTCCAATCTACGATATTCCATAACGCAGCAAGATGATCGGCACGACGATTGGAATAGTCAAGATAGTAAGCGTGCTCCCACACGTCAAAACCTAACAGGGGTATCATGCCTCGCTTTACGGGGTTGCTACCGTTGGGTTCTTGAAGGATATGAAGCACACCATCGGCATCTTTTGCGAGCCATACCCATCCCGAACCGAAGAGCGACAATCCCTGTGCTTCAAATGCCTTTTGGAACACTTCGAAACTGCCCCACTGCTTCTGAATAGCATGAGCGAGTTCGCCCGTGGGGCGTCCGCCTCCCTCGGGAGAGAACTGTAGAAAGTAGAGGTTGTGGTTGAGTACCTGGCCGGCATTATTAAACACAGAACCATCCGAATTTGCAACTATTTGCGTAAGGTGAAGCGTGGCTTTATCTGTGCCCACAATCGCTTTGTTGAGGTTATTCACATAGGTGAGCAAGTGCTTGCCGTGATGCAGTTCTACGGTTTCGCGAGAAATGTAGGGTTCAAGGGCGTCAGTGGCATAGGGAAGTTCTAAGTGTTTAAAACCTCCGTTTTCATCAATAACGCTTCCACAAGAAAGGGCAAGCAAAAATGGAAAAAGTAAAGTTGACATAAGATTTAAGGTGTTAAAGTTTAGTATTGGTCATGTAAAATGAGTTCTGGTAGTGATGGGGTTCACAATTATTTGCCCCAAATGACGCGAAAGATAAGGTAGTCGGCGGAATAACGCCCAGGTCCTGTAACGAAGAGCAAAAGGAAGCCCCCCAGATAAAGGAAGGCGAGTTCTCCATAAGCGATGCTGCCACCATGAGTGTAGAAGAACGCCACGCACATGGCAAAAATCATAGGCAAAAGGGACACTCGAAACAGGAAACCGACAATGAAAGTTAATGCGCAAAACACCTCAGCCAGGATGACGAACACGAGACTTAAATGAGCGCCTAAACCCAACGGGTCAGGGAAACTCGTAGACAAGACTTCAAAATTGGCTAGTTTGTCAATCCCATGCATAAGGAACAATATGCCGAAAAAGAGGCGCAATGTTAAGAGCAGGCGCGACGTGGAGGCATCTGGATAAACGGAGGGAAAGAATAGTTTTTTCATGGTGAAATAGATTTAAGGTAGTTTGTTATATAAGGTCTGTATTTCTAGAGGCGTCCCTCATGTACTGCATATCTAGAATCTGCCGCACGTTGTTGAACGTCAAGGTTCTGAAAGGAATGGCGCTATAATGTGTTTCCGTAGCGCGCTCCGACTCCTATGGATTCTTCTATACGTAGGAGTTGATTGTACTTCGCCAGACGCTCTGAGCGACTGAGCGAACCTGTCTTTATCTGCCCGCTTCCCGTAGCGACAGCAAGATCGGCAATAAACGTATCCTCCGTCTCGCCCGAACGGTGCGAAATGATGGCGGCAAACCCTGCCTGATGTGCCATTTGGATAGCATCTAATGTTTCGGAAAGTGTGCCAATCTGATTGAGTTTAATGAGAATGGCATTTGCACATTGCTCCTGAATCCCCCGTTGCAAATAAGCGGTGTTCGTCACAAAGAGATCATCGCCCACGAGTTGGCAGCGTTTTCCGAGGCGTTCCGTGAGGAGTTTCCAACCTGCCCAATCGTTCTCAGCCATGCCGTCCTCGATGGAGTCGATAGGGTATTTATTGCACAATTCTTCCAGATAATTCACCTGTTCGTAAGAGGTGCGGATGGAAGCATCCAATCCTTCGAACTTGGTATAGTCGTATAGCCCGTC
>CALCHM010000098.1 GCA_937901345.1 uncultured Prevotella sp.
TTTCAGCGCCTTGCATTTTACTCACTCTTACACAACTTTAGAGGGTGTGCCGAAAATTTCGACACACCCTCATAGTTTCAGCGTTCAATGCTTATTCAGCATCTTCGCTCCAGTTTTGTGAGTATTTCCTTTATCAAGGAGTCCTGTTGGATTCTTATTTGATGTACACCTTTTTACCATTAATGATGTACAAACCCTTGGTTGGATTATTCACCTTACGTCCTTGGAGATCGTAAATTGTGTAGTTTTCAGAACTTTGGTCTTTTACACCATTAATGCCTGTAGTTTCACCATTCTCGAAGCGGAAACCATAGAATTTGGACTGTGTTGTACCAGTAATGTGCAAGTATGCCTTGTTGGCAGCATTGATAAACTGACCTGTATTTTCACCATTTACAGCATTGTAGAAACCGACTCCATCTTTAGTATTGGCAAGCACATAATATGATGTACCATCCTCCTTGGTAATGGTTTGCTTATACAAGGTACCTGTAAAGATATCTTCAACAACTGGATCTGCTTCTCCAGCGAGTATGAAATCATATTCGCCTGCGTTACCCTTAAGGACTACAGCCGTATTAGCAGGTATAATACCATCAAGTTTTTCCATCTTCAACCATTCACCCTCAACTCCACTCGCTGTGTGTGCTTCCACACCATCGGGAATGGCTACAGGGTAATTCAAGAATAAGGTAGAGTAACCAGCGTTGCTGATGCTTGCTTTGTAACTGATTTCAGACTCAGCGATTTCTTCAACACTCCAAAGAGAAGCATTGCCAGGTTCTGCGCCATAAGTTACGATTACATCATGGGTATCTTGTGCATGCATGGGATTAGCGTCTCCTTTTTTCGTCAGAGTTACCGCACCATCAGTATAACCAGAGATAACCACGGGTTGTGCATCTGCTTCAGTACCCATGTGCTCTGCATCCTGAGCAAAGTTCTTTACATACAAACCTGTATGCAAGTTCTTCATCTTGTACTCACCTATTGTACCCGTTTTTACAAACTGGAAGATTGCCAAGGATTGTTGAGGAATAGCGTTAGCTTCTGCTTGAACAGCAGCACCAGCAGCATCAAACACAAGATGACGATGGTCGTACTTGGTGTCACCACTTCCGTCATGTTCAGCAGGTTCATAGCTGGTACGCACAAACTTACCCTTACAATAATCTTCGTTTGCAACCGACTTGATGACGTAGTACTTACTTTCGTCAGGTTCATTATAAGTGATTGCAACCTTAGTGTTACGCAAAGCTTTGTAAGCATCGTAGCAATTAGCAGATGCAGACGTATTACCAACTCCGATCAAATCAGAAGCAGTTTCATAAGCTTCTCTGTACGGTTCAACATTAGAATAGAGACCAACAGTAGTACCCGCAGGAATGTCTTTTCCATCAGTAAGGATTGCCTTAACGTCACTGAGCTGATAGAAGCGGGGATTATCATTGGGGAACTCAACTTCTACAAACTTGAAGAGCGAACCACCGTCGGTATTAGCTTCTTTACTCCAGAATCCCATCTTGTTATCTACCCCACCATTATTACTGAAGTAGTTAGACTTGTCATGTGCTTGAATGTTATAGTATCCATCGCTTTGAGGTACTAACAACCATTCATAGTAAGATTTTTCACCCTTCTTTGCTGCCCAAACCTTAGCAGGATCATTACTTGTATTATCAGCGCTAAGCACCATGCCATCCGCATTGTAGGGGTGGATAGTGATACCATTTGCGTCGCCCATGAAATACCATGCTTGCCAAGAACTGTTATCAGTCTTATTGGCTACAGCAACCATCTTGCTTGTTTCGTCATACTGAAGCACCTTAGAACCATCCTCTGCGCGCTTGATAATAATCTTGTAGAGGATAGGATTAGCTTCATCCGTAGTCAAGAGATACGCAGGTGTACCACCATAGATAACAGAACCGCAGTTTTCGCTGAGTTCCATCCAACATTGGTTAGCAGCAACTTCTGTATTAGCCGTAATAACATTGAAGTTTTCACCATCAAATGCATATTTCGTATTTGCAGGAGCAACAGTTGTCTTAATCAAACCACTGCTCAACACGTTACTTGCTGTAGCTTGCTTTGCCCCTTCCTCATCCATAGTAATGGTGAGTGTGTAATCAGCGGCAGTTGCTTTAATGATGACGGGTGTGTTCTTAGCAAGAGTTTCACCTGCTGAAGCAACGGCCACAAGCGCATAACCTGTGTAATTCTTTTTCTTATCCAAATTCACTTCGTATGCAGTAATACCTTCGGGCAATACCACATTGAAGGGCAAACAGAGTGTCGTAACACCACTTGCGGGAACTGTGAGGGTGTATGCCTCTACCTTTTCAATGGCAATCGTTGAGAATTTTTTGCTATTTTCATTACCAAAGATATTCTTCTGAGATTCCCATACATTCAAATGGTTATTACCACTTTGATTATTCACTAATTTGTAAAGATTGTCACCGACATCTTCAAATTTATAATAACCAGCTACAGAAACGTCATCAGTGCATAATATATGTCCCCACTGACTCAGATTCTGAGGTGCTTTCACGTACAAACCTTGTGCCTGCAAAGTATAACCATTATCGTTGGGAGTGATAGTGAAATATTTGTCCGTCTCAACCGATGCGCTGTATGTTCCAGTTGCAATAAGTTTATAACCTGTACTTTTTGGATTATCAGTATCATCTGTATTGTATGCAACAAATACATCTGCTGCAAAATCATGTGAACCACTGTTGTCCATGTAAGTTCTTGCTTGTAACTTATACACACCATTGAGTACCTTACCCTTCTTCGCATTAAGCGCAGTGTACAAGGGTTTAAGTGCATTGTAAGCGGCTTGCAATTCTTCAGTAGTAGCACCGTTGTTATAAACATACAAAGCATTCACCAAGTTGTCGTAAACATTAGCCGCTTCATCGTTTGTAATACCAGCAAGGTTCTTATATACAGGAGCAACCTCTACTAATGATGTAAGTTTGAAGAGGTCGAACTTCGCCATGTGGAAGTAGGGACGACTTACAGAAGATGTTTGGTTGTAGTTGTCGTGTGTCTTAACCACAAACTTCAAATATGAATACTTAACATCTGAAGTAAGAATACCTGAAGACCAGGTAGCACCTGCAGTATTGGGCAAACCTTCAACTGTTGTTATCAGTGTCCAATCAGAATTGTCATTGCTACCATAAATCTCAATATTCTTTGGACGGTCGTTACTACCACCATTACGCTGCTGACCTGCAATCTTGAAGTTGTACAAGTCTTCAGGATTTACATTATTAATCTGCAAGTAGTCGTGAGACTTCGATTTAGTATTAGCATCCCAATTGGTGTGGAGATACGTACTAGCATCTTCATCAAGCAATGCAGGCACACCGCCCTTACCATCATCACCGGATTTGTGGGGGTTGCTACACCAAATATAGTAATTTTCTTCCACTGTAGTGCTGAGCTCAATCTCAGTAACCTTACCAATAGGATCAATAGAAGTTGAGATAACATCCATCAAAGCCTTGGTATTGTCGATGAGTTCACCAAGGGCGCGAATATCCTCTGCCTTTGCCTGTTCTGCGAGTTGGTGCAGTTTGACACCACCTATACGGTAAAGTGCACGATCCTGGATATAGTAGTTCTTGCAACCATCAGCAATAGTAATATCAAATAAGTTGTTACAACCTTCAAATGGATCTGGTTCTGTACCCTTACGCACCTCAAGGTTGGTGATGTTCACACCCTCAGGTATAGCGTGTGACACAACACTAAAGTCTGACATGTCCTGTGTGACAGTCAATGAAGTTGCCTTACCAGATGTGAGTGGAGTGGCAGTAACCTTAAGTTGTGTATTAGCATGAGTATAGACAATGTCGATTCTAAACTTAGTACCCTTTGTTAGGTTGGTAAGTTTATTAGCATCGCTATCTACATCTGTTTTCACAACCAAACCACCACCTGCTTGCAGATACAATTGGAAACCCTTACCGTATGTGCTATTCATCGGAGCATTACCTGTTGCAATAAGCGCAGACCCCCACTGATTGAAGTTATTACCGTTGTCTTCGATAGTCAACAAGATGCTCCAATCTTCACCAGCTGCCAATGTCGTACCGAGGTCTGTGGTAATGTAATTTGCAGAATTATTTTCAGCATTTGTTCCCTTACCCTTTACAGCACCCGTAAACACCTTGTTGTTACTCATTTCCTCAATAGTCGAGGGCAATGATATCGTCCACAAGTCCTTATTGTTCTTAAAGAGGTTATTGTCAAAACCCACAATTTTGCACTGCTCACCCAAGATTTCAACAGTCTCGGGGATTTCAAGGTCGTGATCACCGCTTTGGCGGACACTGGTAAGAATAACTACATCGGGATAGGTTACTTCAGTGAATACATAATCACTGCACCATTCACCGTTAGTCTTAGAACCATTACGATTAAAGGCAGAACCATCATGCTTGGTAACCATATACTTACCTCCTGAGTAGTCCGCAGCATTCTTTAGGGCAACACCTGCAGTTGTGGGATCTTCCAAGTAATATTTAGCAGGTGTGTCACCTATGCTAATATGATAACTGCCATTATTTGCGAGGTACTTTCCACTTGCATTTTGGAATGAGTAAGTATTGTCACTATTTACAATACAAGTCCAAACATAGCTACTACTACCAGCAGAAATGTTAGTAGCGAGTGTACCATTGTTATCGTAAAGATAACGAGTCGCACTTACACTATTGTAATTCGTAGGCGCATATATATAATATGTCTTTCCCGCCTCAGGTTTCACACCATTCGCAAGCGCACCCTTCACGTTCAATTCACTACCAGGTTCCGTGCGGTATTCAAACTGCCAACCGTCGATTTCCAAAGCCTTGCGGAAGCGAGCTGTGTAAGTTGCATCTTCGCGAGCAAGCATTGAATATTGGAGTTCTGTGGTGAGCAAACGGCCGTAGTGGTCGTACCAACCGAGGAACTCAACATCTTCGCTGGCCTTGGTAGCAGCAATATAGAAATCAACACCCTTAGTTACTTCCCACTCTGTGCGTGTAGAACCGTCGGGAGTTTCATCTGTCCACACCTTAACTGTACCCCAATCGTTGTTGTTGCTTTCAACATTGATAGTCGCAGCCTTATCAGAGAACTCGGTTACATTGAGGATGAGTTCGTACACAGGTCGAATAGAAGCATCCTTAGCACCACGCCCAGAAGGTTTATTGCCATTATCCCAAGCACCATCAAAACGCAAGCGCATGTGAGTGATACCCAAAGGCATGTCGTAGGGAAGAACGACATTCATGCTGCCACTACATACCGCAGTGTTCGCTGCACCATTAGTTCCTGTTTCCTTCAAGAGTTCGCCTTCATCATCAAAGTCTCCATCTTGATTGAGGTCAATGAACGCACGGAAGTAACAGTATTTCAAACCATCAGCATTTCCGTTGTCGTAACTAACAGTGAAGCTTGCACCCTGGGGAACATTCACAATTTTAGGAATTGTGTTAAAGATTTCGGTAGGCGCAGTTGTTGTTTCAAAAATCGTTTCAGCTTCACGGTTGTAGTATGCGAAGTTAAGGTTGTGAATAAACTGCTTGTAGCTTGCAATATCACCACTAAATGTTCCATTGCATGCCACTACGCCCCACTTATCCTGGATAAAATTAGCTGTGAAAGTAGCCTCTTCCTTACCGTAGTAGATGAAAGGATTATCGTTACTTACTACATTGCTATTAGCATCTGTCCAGTTCGCAAAATTGTAACCAGCGTTTGCTGTAGCCGTCATCTTCACCGCATCCTTGTTAGTAACAGTGAGACCATTAGCACCTTCAATTGCCACAGAACCATTAGCACCAGCCACTGCTGTTACTGTACGCTCTGCAGAAATATCTTCAATAAGTGCGAGGTTGAAAGTGATGTCTGTTCCGTCGCTGTAAACGACTTGTGCTGTAGTCTTACCAATAGTAGCATCTGCAGGAATCGTCACCTTATTGCCATCAACTACTTCAAGTTTTTCATTATTGCTTGCAGCACCGTCATTATTAAGGTCAATCCAAACAGAATTTATAGTTACAGTCTTTCTAATTTCAAGAGGCAATGCAACTGTATTTCCACGATAGATTTCAGGTACAACATCACTCTTAGTTGCATGTGTAGTAATACCCATGGGGAAGATATAATTCTTTTCTTCGCCCTTTACACGACCGAAATAGTTACCAAAGGTCTGCTTAGCCTTTGCTGTTGCAGTCATGTCGTTGGGAATAGTAACTGTAGAATAGTTGTAGTTCGTAAAGTCAACCGTCCAAGGATATTCAAATCCACTGAACCAACCGCCACTAAACGAACCGCCCTTTGTTGTAAAGAACTTTTCCCAACGCTTATAGTGGAAGTCCTTAATCAATCCAGCCCAGCAACGGTTAGAATAGTCGTGAAGGTCGGTATTACCGTTTGACCAAACGGTCACCTGCGTACGCGCATTCCATTCCAACCATCTACGGTCGTTCTCTGTGGTACCGCTTACTTCATCTGCAATATTGCGTGCAAGGCTTGTCCAACGCTCGAGCTTGAAGTTCGCATCATAAGAGAGCATCGCATCGAGGTCGAGCATGAGCTGCAAGTAAAGCTGGTACAATCGAGTGTATTCAGCATCGTTGTTACGTGCTGCGTTGATAAGCGGAAGCAACTGTGCAGCATAGTCCACCATAGATTGACGCACTACATCAATGAAGTCGTAGTTATAGTTAGCCGTACCATCAGCAGTTGTAATCAAGTCGCTGATTTGTGAAAGTTCATCTGCAGCAACAAGCACATCCTGTGTATCCCAATAAATAGCAGCCGTACTCCATGACGAAACACTATTTACAGTCCAGTTAGGACGCGCAAGAATCACAGCTTCTGAAGTACCTTGCTGATCTGTAGGACAAGCCCAAACAGACTTTTTAAGGTTTTGCAATGCTGTAAGAGCTTTATCATTTTGAACTCCATAGCGCGCGTAAGCATAATCTGCAAGCCATTCATCAACATTAGGTTTGCTACTCATCCAAGGAAGCTCAAAGAGCATGTCATAAAGGATGGGGTTCGTTTCCGTACCTTCAGGAGTCGCACCAATACCTTGACAGTTATTACCCTTTGCAAGAGCTCTGAAATAATCGTTCATTGTGCTCTCCAAACGACCGTGCATACCGCTACGGCCACCAAAGTTGTGGAGCATACAGAAGATATAGGGACGACTCTGGAAATAGTCTGTATTCCACTTTGCCTTACCAGGAGCATCAGAGAAGAGGTCGAGACCGATGAAGCGGTTGCCGTATGAACTCATTGCACTGAATGCGCCACTTTGAGGCACTCCCTGCCAATACTGGATAATCCACTTGGGCTGTTCGTCAACATTATTTTTGGTCTTATCGTCTTGGCTAACTCCATTATAGTAGTTATCCAATTCGACCATAATGTTGGGATAGCACGTTTCATTTGTAACGCCACCGGGGAGGCTACCTTCGTGGAAGGGGTCAATGCTATAGAGTTCAGACACACCCATTACCTCATGCAAGTGCTTGTAGTACACAGCTGCAAAAGTACGGTAACTTTCTGTGTTAGGTTTCAAGATGTCGGGACGTGTGTAGCCACCTGCCCATGTACCATTGTTTACTACGTCACCACTGCTAAAACCTTTGATGGTGTAGTTCACAATGCAGTTAGGCACCTGACCGCTAAAGCCAGGGATAACGGGCTGCATACCCAATTCGCGCATGCGCTGAAGCATATTGCGACAAAGATTTTCCTGACGGGTGTACCACCAGTCGGGGTTACCGTTCATAGTAACATCTTTTGCATTGATAGTACCACCCCAACCTTCGAGGTTATTCATCGCAAACCAAGCGATGAAGCCAGGACCTGCGATGTATGCGTTGATGTCATTCTCGTTCACACCGAGTTCACGGAGGAACTTACGCGTAACGACATCCAAACCTACGAGGTTCAAGGGCGCATTGACACCATGGAGCGCCATCCAGTCGATTTCCTGCTGCCAACGATCCCATGTCCAGAACGCCATAGAGTAAGAGAAGGTACATGTGTTGAAGTCGTAACGATACTTAGCGTTAGACACATGCTTTTCTTCACTACCAGGAACGGGAAGTGTCACCTGTGACAAATCCGTTGTGAGGTTGTTCCAAGTGAGATTAATGTGTGCGTAGTGGTTCAAGTACCAGTTGATACCTGTCGCCACCGACAACTGTGTGTTACCCTTGATACAGGGTTTGCCATTCTGAGACGTAATGACAAACACATCCTTGCCATTTTCTGCAAGGCTGGCATCAATCACAATCTCGAACTTGTCAGCCGCACCGTCACCACCAATACGATTCAGCAATCCAGTGATTGCCTCCTCTGGGGTTGCCTTGGGTGCCTGCGCTTGAGTGAACTGCGGCATAAACGCAAACAGAAGCGCTAAGAGCAAGGTTAATAAATAGTTTTTCTTCATAATTGAATGTATTTAGAATTAGTGAATTATGCTTGTTTGCTTTATTAAGTGTTAAAGAATTGTTAATAGGTGCAAAAATAGGAGTTTAATTTTAGGTGGGCAAAAGATGGTGGAGGATAATGAATTGGGGATGGCAGATTTATGCTTTATGGGAATCAATACGTTTATTTCGAGTTCTTTTCTCCACGTATCGCGGGGATCACGAGGAACTTTATTCGTGAGATTAGCGTGATTTGTGTTCAAAAAAGAAATTCAAATGTATTGTGGTCTCACGCGAATCTCGCAAATCCCGCGAAGTACTTTCCCAAACTGATTCCTATATTTTATGGTTGAACACGAACCGAAGGTCGCGCCAGTCAATTGCTCGGATTGCACGAATATTTTTGTGAGATTCCTAGATTTGCGTGAGGCAACGTCTCCACGTATCGCGAGGATCACGAGAAAACAACAGTTTAATCCTTGTAATCGGTTGATGATTTTTTCTGTCAACGTGATTATACAGATGAAACAGTTGCCTTGAGGCGCGAAATGAAAAATCAGTTTAATCCCTGTAATCTGTTGATTTTATTTTTTCTGTCAACGTGATTTCACAGATGAAACAGTTGCCTTGAGGAGTGAAATAAATAATCAGTTTAATACCTGTTGATTATTATTTCAGTCAACATGATTTCACAGATGAAACAGTTGCCTTGAGGAGTGAAATAAAAAAATCAGTTTAATCCCTGTAATCTGTTGATTTTATTATTTCAGTCAACGTGATTTCACAGATGAAACAGTTGCCTTGAAGAGTGAAATTAATAATCAGTTTAATCTCTGTAATCTGTTGATTTATTTTTTCTGTCAACGTGATTATACAGATGAAACAGTTGCCTTGAGGAGTGAAATAAAAAATCAGTTTAATCTCTGTAATCTGTTGATTTTAATTTTTCTGTCAACGTGATTTCACAGATGAAACAGTTGCCCTCGTGGGCATTCCCACTTGACTGGTACGGACGCACGGCGCGTGCGTCCTCAAAACGCAAGCGGAAAAGCCATTGATTTGCATTCTCGATTCATTGCTGAAAGTTCGCTTGAAAAAGGACGCACGGGCCGTACGTCCGTACCTGCTAATCATTATCCATCTTCATGCACCCCCAATAATTGAGATCCCAGCGGGAAATCCATTGATTTGCATCATCGATTCATTGCTGCACGTTCGCTTGAAAAAGGACGCACGCGCCGTACGTCCGTACCTGCTAAACATAAAATTCTCCTGTCCAAAAACAATCTAATTCCTGTAATCTGTTGATAATAAATCACTCGCAATCACAGTTTCTTCTAACCCGTTGGACATTGTTATTCCCAATTGAAAACCTAAACGAGGGAGACTATCTCAGAATGTCCCCCGAAGGGATACCCCTCCCCACCTTTGGTAGTACTCCCCCTAAAAAAAGGGCGAGAAAGACGAGCGACACAAGAGCGGAGGGGGTGTTAACCTCTTGATTTCACACAAGCAATACGATATAACCCCAATAGAAAAGAGCAGAGTAGCGGATATCGGTTGTCCTCTCTCTGCTCTATGTCTGTTTATTTGAAGCGACTGTAAATCACGGATAAATCAATACCTTGTTGTCCTCCTTGAAGTTTTGCACTGTACATGCCAAACTCATTATGAATACGCATCAACGTTTGATTCACACCACCTAAAGCGGAATTTGAAGATGAATATTCTGGTTTTACCGGCAGCAAGATAACCTTGTTCCAATCAGGATGCGCCGCTTCCCATTGCTGATACTTTTCTTGACGTTGTGTTTCTGTATCTGTAGGCAACACACCACTTTCTTTATCGCGATCGTCTTTCATCTTCTTAATCAACTGACTGACGTTGCTAAAAGTATAAGCATTGTTCTGCTGATCGTAATTTGAAATATACGCTTGCGTGCTGGTCAATTTCGAATCCTCAAAGAAGGTGTATTGTTCTGCTTTGCGAATCAACAAGATGGTTGGCGGTGCTGTCAAGTCATAAATATTGTGTGTCTCATCATTATAGCAACGCAAAGAGAAACTAGCAGAATTGATCGTGTCGGTATAATGTTCTCCGGCAATGACATCATCAATGGGTAAGGTAATTTCTGTGTAAAGACCTGCAGGCGACTTAATGTAAGTATACCCCTTTGAGGAGTCTAACATTGAAGCCGGCAATTTATTTTCAATTTGCGTGTTTTGCAACACTTCTTCCGTTGCCGCCATACGTTGTAAACCATCAACAATCGTGTCTTTACCCGCAGCGTCAACTGTGTGATATTTGAAATACACATTGAGTGTGGTAATCACCGTTTCTACCATACTCCCTACCCCACCTGTGACTTCAAAGAAGAATCCTGGACACACGTGATGGATAAACATATAAGAATTCTTGTAGAAATTAGGATTCTCATAATACTTCTCCAAGAGGAAGGTACCATAATTCTTTGGCAAAGGCACGCGGATGCTGCGATAGTATGACGAACCTTCTGTTTCAGTTGCGGGGCGCATCAAGTCTTTTACAGCATACGTCATAGATACCTTTTGAGCATTTTCATTCAGATAGTCCTTAGGATCTATGTTGGTGTAATAAGTCTGACCTTCCTCCATCACCTTCATTGTATCTAATTCCTGAACAAGGAGTTTCATCGTTGTTAAGGAATCCCCATAATACTTATCAAAGTAGACGCGGATATCGCAGGAATCGACAACAATAGCATCATTCTCTAACAGAAGTTTGCTACGTTCTGGAAGTGTATAACTTTCAGAGACATGAAATTGCGCTAAGAAGTTACACGTTGTCTGTGCACGCGTTTCTGGATCAACAACTGAACCTAAGTAACACGTATTGGTACTTCCTAAGATAGAATCCATCTGCAATGTCTCTGAATTCATCTTATAAGTTTTTGTGGCAGTCACCAATGCATCGTGTTCAGGCATCACTGACGTACCGAAAGTTCCTGTCGTGTCGTCACATCCTGTTAAAGTCACCATGACAACAAGAGAGGTAACGGATAAAAATGCTAAAAGAGTCTTCACGATAAAGGGGATAAAGTATAGATGTATAATGTGCCAATGTGCAGGGGCACATCGGCACATACGATTCTTAGTGTTTATTCGCCAATAACGGCAGTGTATGTTGCATCATAAGCATCTGCCAAAGGCGCTTCGCTTTCGCGGGTTGTCACCACAATACCACGTACCTTGGCGTAAGCAGCAAGTGCGGGTTGTGCATCTGCATGTTCAAAGATAACACCATCAGAGAAATGAACAGCCAACTTTCCGAGAGCATCAGGTTGCGTAAAGTCTATTCCTGTTGCTTCGAGCAATGCGGTATCTACATTACGGAACTTCAAGCAATCCATCACGTTTGCAGGAGGCGCCATCTGAGGCATTTCTTCATACGCATCAAATACTACCTTGGTATCAACAAAAGGAGTATCATCGGCAAAAGCTGTTTTAATGAGCATGGGCGCAATTGCCGAAACCCAACCTTGACAATGAATAACATCGGGCACCCAACGCAATTTCTTGACCGTTTCCAACACACCACGCGCATAGAAGATGGCACGTTCGATGTTGTCAACATATTCAACACCCTTGTCATCAACAAGCATACCACGTTTGTGGAAATAATCATCATTATCGATAAAATATACCTGCATACGTGCTGCCTGAATACTTGCCACCTTGATAATAAGTGGGTGGTCGGTATCATCAATAATGATATTCATGCCTGAAAGGCGAATTACTTCATGCAATTGATTGCGGCGCTCGTTAATAATGCCCCAACGTGGCATGAAAGTGCGGATTTCTGTCCCCTTTTCCTGGATTTGTTGTGGCAGATTACGACCTACTGTCGACATCGTGCTTTCGGGAACGTACGGAGTGATTTCTTGGGTAATAAATAAAACCTTCTTCGCCTTTGTCATCTTTACTGTTAAGTCTAAAATGGTAAACGTTTGCGGTCATTTTTGCACTTCTACAACACAACACTTTAGAGATTCTTAGGTATTCTGAAAAAGCGAAAAATTACCAGCGCGAAATTACGAATAAATATTGACTTACACGTTGTTTTCGTGCGCTAAATCACTTTAGAAGGGTGATTTTTAGCAAATTTTACAGTTTATGACTCATATAATTCATATTATTTAGCGAAATTTGCACAAAATTTGATGCGTATAAATTTTACATGGAATTGCAACAACGTCATCTCATAGAAAGTGGCGATGATGAAGTTGTTTATACAGACAACTCTACAACTTTTGTTGGTTCCACTTTTGCGCATCTCATCCTATGGAACAACTATGAAGATTATACATTCAGTTAAAGAACTTGAAACTTGCGTGCAGCAAGAGCGCCAAAACGGAAAGGTTATAGGACTTGTCCCCACAATGGGAGCACTACATGCTGGACATGCATCTTTGGTGGAACGTTCGGTTAAGGAAAACGATATCACGATTGTTAGCGTCTTTGTGAACCCTACACAATTCAACGACAAGAATGACTTGCTCAACTACCCCCGCACCCTTGATGCCGACTGTGAATTACTTGAGAAACTAGGTACAGACATTGTTTTCGCACCAAGTGTTGAAGAAGTCTATCCCGAACCTGACACACGCCAGTTTTCTTATCCTCCCATCGACACTGTGATGGAGGGAGAACGCCGTCCTGGACACTTTAATGGGGTGTGTCAAATCGTTTCCAAACTGTTTTATATGACACAACCCGATGTAGCATACTTCGGCGAAAAGGATTTTCAGCAAGTAGCGGTGATTCGTGCAATGGTGGCTGATTTGCAACTCCCCGTGCGCATCATCCCCTGCCCTATCGTCCGTGAACCTTCTGGATTGGCAATGTCCAGTCGTAACACTTTGTTGACGGATGCCGAACGCGAAACGGCTCTATACATTTCTAAGACGCTTTTCGACAGTGTTAACTACGCAAAGACACACACGGTCGCTGAAACGTGCCAACACGTGGTGACAACACTCAATGCTATCGACGGACTTGATGTGGAGTATTACCAAATTGTGGACGGCATCACACTGCAAGAAGTACACTCTTGGGACGCTGCGAATGAGATTGTGGGTTGTATCACGGTCTTCTGTGGTGCACGCCCAGTGCGTTTGATTGACAACATCAGATATAAGTAAAGCAGATATGGTACTAAGTATATTAAAATCAAAAATACATTGCGCTACTGTCACCGAAGCGAATCTTCACTACATGGGTAGCATCACTATTGATGAAGACTTGATGGATGCCGCAGGTTTGTTGCCCAACGAACATGTACACGTTGTCAACAATATGAATGGTGCCCGCATCGAGACATACGTAATCCGTGGTCCCCGCAAGTCGGGATGCATCTGCCTGAATGGCGCAGCTGCACGTCTGTTCCACGTTGGAGACGAAGTTATTATCATGGCTTATGCAGGTATGACTCCCGAAGAAGCGCAACAATTCACACCTAAAGTGATTTTCCCCGTAGGTGAGAACAATGAAATTTAACGTTCACAAACGTTGACCTTCAGTAATTCGTGTCATTCCTATTCAAGAATATCCTTAAAACCCAATAATGCGTGCGATTCGCATTATGGACTGGAGTCACCTTTGGTTCGTATTCTCAAAAAGAACAATCATGCGATAGTACATTTCAATTGCAATAATATTTAACTGGTAAGGACGTACAGTGCGTACGTCCTTTTTTGTTATTCGTGAGATCTGTGAGATTGACTGGCGCGACCTTCGGTTCATGTTCAAAAAAATAAAGAGCAATCACGTAGAAAAATCTGTTTCATCAGTAAAATCTTGTTGATAAATAAAATTAGGAAATGATATAGCAGTTGACCCAAGCGTGCTATAGACGCTGAAGGCGTCTC
>CALCHM010000099.1 GCA_937901345.1 uncultured Prevotella sp.
ACCTCTTCGACTCTCACGCTCCCTTCCAGATTGACGGTAACTTCGGTGTATGCTCTGGTATCGCAGAAATGTTGATGCAGAGTGCTCACGGTTACATCAACATCCTTCCCGCATTGCCCACAGTATGGGAAAATACAGGTGCCATCACAGGTATGAAGGCTATGGGTAACTTTACTGTAGACTTCAACTGGAAGAACGGTAAGGCACAGAAGGTGACCATCGTGAGCAACGCTGGCGCTGAGCTCAAGGTGCGCTGCAACCGCGGCGCGATGGACATCGCCAAAGCCAAAATTACCGTTGCTGGTAACGAGGTGGCTGCAGTGGTAGAAAACGGCATCGCTACCATCCCCTGTAAGAAGGGTCAGATCGTAGTGATTGACTTCACACAGGAGGCAACTCCCAACGCGAAGCCTATTGATGGTTATTACCTCATGTACTCTGAGAGTTCATCAGGAAAAGGATGGGTGCATTATAATGGTTCGCAAGGCAGAAAGTATCGCGTAGCTACCGATGTTGACCTCAGCACAGGGGTAACCATTGAGCAGGCTCAGTATATATGGAAATTGGTTAATGACAACGAAAACGGAACATTTACCCTTTGGAACTTGGGTGGAAATGTATACATGCCTGCCGATGCAAGTAGAAATGCAAACATGAGTGCAACAACTCCAGCAAATCTTGCTATCGAAGCTGTTGGAGGAGAAGGTAATGATGGTAAGTGGTTTGTGTCACAAACGAACTATACCAATAGCGGAAATACCCTTTACATCCACACCAATTCGCCTGGAGGTTATCCTAACCTCAGCTATTGGGATGGCAAATCTGTGGATGGTACCTCTATCCGCGCTATGTTTACTAAGGTAAATTTACCTGAGACAACTTACACCATTAATTATATGTGTGGGGAAGAAAAAATTGCTTCTACCGAAGTAAACTATCCCACAGGACTTGACGTGCCTGAAATGCTTCTCCAACGTGATGTGCCTGCAGGATACCTCGTGCAAGGCAATGGCACTTTGTCTGGTACTACTTACACCGTAAACGTTGTGTCTGACATCCTTCCCAAAGCAGGCGAGTACATCCGCATCGGTTATGACTTCGGTGCTGCTGGTGTGAAGTATATGCAGAGCACCAACTCTCCAGTGAATGGTCTAGCCATGACTGCTGACAAGGGTGAAGGTTCAATCTTCCTCGTTGAGGAAGTGGGTGGTAACCTCCGCTTGAAGTCTATCGCTACTGGTAAGTATTTGAAGGAAGATGGTGGTAATCGTGGACTCTATGATACAGGTGGCAATGTAACCTTCACTCAAGGTGCTGATGGTAAGATTAAGATTCAAGCACCATCGTACCTCCATGCAAACAGCAGTGGTGATAACTATTTCATTGACCACTGTGGCAGTGATGGATGTGCACAGCACAACTTCATTGTTGAGGAAGTTAAGGTACGTAGTCTTGAAGTTGAAGGTCCTGCATATGTTGGTGCTTCTGCAACATGGAACGGTGAGACAAAGGCGCTTCCCGCGTCATGGGTAATCTTTGATGGCATCACCATCAATAATCCTACGCTCTCTATTAACTGTCCTGAAAGTTACAGCTTCACAAACTTGACTGAAGATGGTAGCGACTTAGGCCAGACTGTTGATATTGAGTCCTTAACTGCAAATCGTACGATTACTGCTAACTTCAATATCGCCTTCTTCTCTGCTTCTACCGCTGAGAAAGACCTTGTTCCTGTACGTATCCGTAACGCGAGAAACGGTGAATACACATTGCGCCTTAACGCCAATGACGACTACACAGGAAAGGCGGTCAACTCAGGTAAGACGGCTTACGGTGAAAACGAAATTTGGTATCTTGTAGGTACTGAAGAAAGTTTCAAGATTTACAACCGTGTTGCTGGTACTGGTCTCCACATGGTATTGGCTGGTACAGGTGAAGGTAGTGCGGCAAGCATGAACACAACCGCTACGAATGCTGATTTCTGCTTGGTAACAAAGGATAATGGTTATGCTATTTGTCCGAAGGCAAATACAGGTCAGAGTTTCAACATGCACGGTGGAGCTGGAGCAGACATCAAGCTTTATGGTGCAGGTGACGGCGGTTCTGTATGGGTCGTTGAAAAGATGGACGTAAACAATCCTATTACACTCAATGTTGAAGTAGATAAGGTTTGGGAAAGCAGTCCTCGTGTAGCTGAATTGACATTCTCTGTCGATGGTGTTGCTGGACAAACGCGCATCCTCGGCAGTGTAGAAGGTCAGCCACTTTACCTTCCTGCAGGTGCAACCTACGAAGTCTCTTCAATGACTTATCGTGGTTATACTTACAACGGATGTACTGACAACGAAGGTGTGCTCACAGCATCTTACACAGCTAACGACGAACGCACCTTGTTCTACTCACCCAGAGATGGACACCCCTATCGCATTCCTGCTATCGCTACGGCTCCCAATGGCGACATCTTCGCTATCTGTGACTACCGTCCTTGCGGAAACGATATCGGTTATGGTGAGGTAGACCTCGTATGCCGTGTGTCATCTGACAATGGTGTTACTTGGACTGAAGAACGTACTATTGCTGATGGTCTCGGTCATATCAATGACGGCATTTGGAAGATGGGCTTCGGTGACCCCGCAATCGTTGCCGATCGTGAAAGCAACAAGGTACTCGTAATGAGTGTTTGTGGTAACCGCACTTGCTGGGATGGCAACTACGGTGAAGGTGGAGATAATGAAAACCCCAACCGTATTTCACGCCTCTACATCGAACACGATGGTGAGAAGTGGGTATATGGACAACCTGAAGAAGTGACCTATGACATCTATCCCTTGTTCAAGAATGAGGGTGGCGAAGCATATGCTGCATCCATGTTTATCGGTGCCGGTAAGATATGTCAGAGCCGCGTAGTAAAGAAGGGCAAATACTATCGTCTCTACTGTGCTGTATGGAATGTGACAAAGACACAGCGTCAGCATCACAACTACGTGATTTACTCTGATGACTTCGGTAAGACTTGGAACGTACTCGGTGACCTCGGTTATGAAAACAGTGCTTCTAAGTGGGGTAACGAACCTAAGGTTGAGGAACTCCCCGATGGTACTGTTGTTCTCTCAAGCCGTAAATACAATGGACGTTACTTTAACCTCTTTACTTTCGATGATGATGGTACCTACACAACAGGTTCTTGGATGGGTGAAGTAGGAAGTAACGAAGTGACTAATGGTCTTAGCTTTGGTGGTAACAGCACTAATGGTGAAATCTACAAGGTGAAGGCTGTTCACAAGGAAAGCGGTCGTATTTGCGACCTCATGTTCCAGTCAATTCCTACAGGCAATGACCGCAGTAATGTGGCTATTTACTACAAGGAAATGGAGTATAACGAGGATGGTACTAATAAGTACACTTCTACAACCTTTGCGCAGAATTGGACTAAGGGTATCCATGTGAGCACTAAGGGTTCATGCTACTCTACGATGATTTCTCAAGCAGACGGTCGCATCGCCTTCTTCTTTGAAGAGGAACCCAGCGGTTACTGCATGGTTTACATTCCTTACTCTATCGAAGAACTTACAGGTGGTGCTTACGCTCTCTATAGTGTGAACAGCACTATCAGTACGCACGGAATCGGTACGTTCTACGCTTCTGAAGCAATGCAGATTCCTGAAGATGTGAAGGCGTATGTAGCAGAGGAAACTCCTGTTATGGACGGTAAAGACGCAGAAGGCAATAAAGTAGGTACAATCACTATGCGTGAGTTGGAAAATCTTATTCCTGCTAAGACGGGTGTTGTACTCCGTGGTGAAGCTAACGACTATAAGTTTATGCCTTCTATCAGTTATGGCGCTGAAGTAACTGGCAATATGCTTAAGGGTTGGGAAGGCAACAACGTTGACGGTAACCTCAAGAGCGAAGTAGCACTTCCTGGAGATGGTACTACCAACTATGTACTTGCTGTGATGAACGGAGTTGCAGGTTTCTACAAGAAGGATAAAGCCTTCAATGTGTACAACAACAAGGCGTACCTCAACGTTGCATCTAAGGCGGGTGCCATCCGCCTCCGCTTCGAAAACAACGATGGTACAACTGACATCATCGAAGTGCCTACAGAAGTGCTTAACGGAAACGGTGCTATCTATGATCTCTCTGGTCGTCGTGTAGAAAAGGCTACTAAGGGTGTCTATATCGTAAATGGTAAGAAGGTAATCTTCTAAATGGAAACAATACAAAATTTAAACGATCAAAACAATGGATAAGAAAAGATATAGCTCACCCGCAATAGTAGTGGTTGACATGGAGGTTTCAAGTATGCTTGCAGCCTCTGCTAACAACAAAGTCTTTATCTCAGACGATACGACGGATGCAGATGCCACGATGAGTAACATGAAGGACAATCCTTGGACTCACGAATGGTATTAGTACGCAACTAGCATTTCAAACATGCTAACATAATTATGAAAGGGTGTGCCGAAAATAATTGGCACACCCTTTTTAATTGCAGACGCTACACTCATGATGCTGTGACGTCCGTATAATTTCAGTTGATTATTTTGTTTCCACGTATCACGTGTATCTGCGCGTATTTTTTTATCAACAGATTGTACAGGTTCAACAGAATTTTCCTCGTGATTCTCGCGATACGTGGAGACAAGTAAGCATCCCGCATGGTATCTGTTTCATCTGTACAATCAGTTGATTTTTAGTTTCCATGTATCACGCGTATCTGCGCATATTTTATCAACAGATTTTCTCGTGATCCTCGCGATACGTGGAGATAAGTAAGCATCTGTTCAATCCGTTGATTAATTTCCACGTGAGAACTTGAGGTGCATGCGTTAAATCGGTACTACACCACAATTGTATGTGGATATTAACGACTTCAATCGTGTGCACTCAGAGTAGTAGGACGGTAATAATTTCTAAGTAATTCGCAGAGTGCTTCTTAGTGGCATTTCACATCTTTTTACTAACTTTGCAGCGTTAAGATTACAATTGTTGGTGAAACACCCATGATGTCACACTGTAATTCAATTTAATTCCAATTAATATTTTTATTTTATGAAAAAACTTGCACTCTTATTGCTTGCTTTTTGCGCTTTTGTAGGTGTAGAAGCACAAGACAAGAAGGTGGCTATTGCTTCGGCAACAGCATCGGCATCGCAACCTAATGAGGAAGCGAAGTATGCCATTGATGGCAAATACAACACCATGTGGCATAGTCCTTACCAAGGTACAAATTTCAACAATTTAACATTTACCGTGACATTGAAAGAGGTGTCAAAGGTGGATTACGTGAAGTACGTACCTCGTTGTGACAACAATCAAAATGGTAACTGGGTGAAGGTTGAAGTATTGTATTCAGAAAAAACTTCTGGAAGTACGTTTAAATCTCTGGGCACTTACCAACCTAATGGCGTTTCAACTCCTACGGAATTCGATTTTGGCGGTATTGAATGCGGACAGATTCGCTTCAAGATCAAGGGTGGTTATTTCAATGTGGCATCTGCTGCAGAAATTGAAGTTTATCAGATTGACCATACCAAGCGTGATGCATTTGCTGCCTACTTCTCAGACGACCTTTATTCAGAATTGAAGCCTGAAGTTACTTCAAGTGAAGGTATTGAAGACCCCGATGTGAAGCAACTTGTTGACAATATCTTGAAGGATGCTGAGGGGTATAAGAAGTTCCGCGTGGGCGAATATGAAGCGTATATGCCCACTAGCACACTTCGCAATATGTTGAAGGTAAGTAGCCAATACAACAACTATGAAAACCCAACAGGTGTTTACCTTAAAACGGGTGAGTCATGCATCGTGGTGGCAAGTGGTATTGGTACCGCTTCTGTAGGTTTGAACATTAAGAACTGGTATCAAAATGAAAATTCTAGTTCGTATGGTTTGAAGAATGGTTTCAACTATATTACTGCAACTTCTGAAGGTAACGTATTTGTTGATTACTACACTGCAAACTTTGAGACTGCTCCCAACGTGAAACTTCACTTCATCAACGCTCCTGTTCAGGGATATTGGGATCAGGAAACGATGACAAATGCCGATTGGGTGGAAATGCTAAAGGGCAAGAAGGCAGATGACCATACTATCATCATCACACGCTCTAAGCATGCGCAAACGGCATATCCCGTAAGCGCATGGTTGCAACACTGTCCTACAAACGTAGACTCTACAATGACGCTTTATCAGCAGGTGCAGTGGGCGGAACGCGACATCCTCGGTTTGGAACGTTACGGCAAGCAGGTGAAGAACCGCCAACTTTTCTTTGCTACGAATTATGGTTTCATGGCTGCTGGTGGCGATGGTTCATACTGTAATTATGAGAGTCTTGGTGGCATTATGTGTCCTGACTCTAAGCGTTTCGACTTCTGGGGCGTTGGTCACGAATGGGGGCACAACAATCAGGTAACTCCTGGTTTCAAGTGGTCAGGATGTGGAGAAACAACCAACAATATCTATGCAGCTTGGGCTCAGCTCAACTTTACAGGTAATCGTCATAGCCTCCGTCTTGAAGACGAAAATTCTGGTATTAATGATTACTCTGGCATGCGTGGTGGTCGCTTCCAAACATATTTTGAAGAAGGTTTGCGTAAGGGCATTGCTTGGCAGTTGCAAGATGGTCCTGACTACCATGGTGCTACTCCTAATGAAATTACTGTTCAAGGTCAAGATGCCAATGGTAAGAACACAGGAACAGTTAAAACTACAAGTCGTAACTACGACCACTTCGTTAAACTTGCTCCCTTCTGGCAACTCACGCTGTGGGGTACATTAGCAGGTAAGTGTCCCGACATCGTTCCTATGGTTATTGAGTCTATCCGTACAACTGATAATTACGGTTCTACATACAATACCAATGGTAAGCAACAAATTAACTGGATGAAGTTGGCTTGTGATAGTACGAAGATCAATCTCCTTCCTTTCTTTGAAAAGGCTGGTATGCTCCGTCCAATCAACGCATATATTGAAGACTACGGAGCAGGTTGGAACATCATCAACGAAAAGATGATTAACGACCTCAAGGCTTATGTGGCAAAGCAAGGATATGCTGATTTCACTGAAGAAATTAACTACATCAATGCGCACAACTTCCACATCTATCGTGATAACCTCAAACTGGAAGTACCCTCAAAGATCGGTGCAGGTTGTTCATACAGTTCAGGTAAGGTGAAGGTGCAACACTCACAGGTGAAGAATGCAGTTGCTTTCGAAACTTATAATTCAAGCGACGAACTTGTCCGCATTACGATGTATGGTCTCGGTAGCGACGATGCACACTCATTCACTCAAGTGCTTTATCCCGGTAGTACCGACGAAACTGAAGCTGCTGCATACATTATGGCTGTAGGTTATGATGGTACGCGTACGAAGATTTACGAACAGGTTAATAAGGTGGTAACTCTTGAACCGAATCATTTTTACAAATTCACAAGCAACAATAGAGGCAATACGCTTACTTGCGGTGCTAGTTCAGAAGTCGGTACTGACGGAAAGATTACTTGGAAATTGGAACGTACAGCAAACGGTGCTAGCAAGATCGACCAAATTTGGTGTTGGGAAGAACGCGATGGTGAAACGTATTTCTACAGTCCTCAAAGTAAGAGTTACTTAGGAGGAAATAACAGTTCACAGATTACAGAACTTCTTCCTCAGGCATCTGCACCCAAATGGAATGCTGTATGTGTTGACGAAGCTAAAAGTCTCTATGTATTAGAAATGCAAGGCACTGGTCAGTATTTGAATGCTTATAGCGATAAGAATATAGGTATGTATGGCGGTGGCGAAAGCGATGCCAACAATATCTGGAAGGTGCAGGAAGTGAAGTTCGTGAGCATCAGTGTTCCCGAATCTGGACTTGTCAACTATTGCATGCCTTTTGCCGTGTCACTTGAAGAAGGACTTACTGCGTATACAATTTCTGGTTATGAAGCGCTTACTTATGAAGGTACAGAATACAACTACGCACTTCTTGAACCTATTCAAGGTAACATTGTTCCTGCTTACGAAGCGGTGATCTTCGGTGCGGAAAAGGGTTCTTACCGACTCACTTTGGTTCCTGGTGATCAGACAACGCTTTCACAAAAGAACATCCTTCACGGTGTAGGTATTAAGCAGCGTATGGATAAGTCAAAGATCTTGTCAACTTTCAAGACCGCTGAAGAAGCAGGTACAACATCTTATATCGGTGCTGCAACAACAACAACGGTAAATGTGAACAAGTGTTACATCTTGAAGGAAGACGTAAATAATCTTACGAAACTTTACCTTGCAGAAAAGAAGGCTATCACAGCAATTGACCTTCCCGTTCAAGACAATGTGAAGACTCCTATCTTCTATAACCTTGACGGAACAAAGGCAACAAACCTTCAATCAGGTAAGATTTATATTACAGCCGAAGGTAAAAAGATTTTGGTGAAGTAATTTTTCGCTACAAATAGAATAATAAAGGGTGTCTCAATTTGCTTTGAGGCACCCTTTTGATGTGAATGAGGAATATGAGTCTATCTGAGATCTTGACGTTACCCTGCAGTTGTGTCGCATGGCGCTCTCTCACTATTTATAAAGGGAGATCGCCATGCGGTGCGAATACAGACGACTTATATCTCTCCACGTATCTCGTGTATCACAAGTTTTTAAAAGTGAAATTCTTGCTCTCTTTATCATATTGATTCTGTATTCTTTCAGTTGAACATCTGCAAGGGATTGATATGAGAACATTGGTCTATCTGACATAGAATTACCGGTATTCACCAGACACCAATAATAAAATATCTGCTGTTCTCTGCTGACGATTCTCTGTTGATAGCAATTGGGTGAGGATAGCAAAGCACATTGTAATAATTTACGCTCTCCATTCAAGGTGTTGTCTTGAGGGCGAAACTATCATTCTTTTTGGAATGACACTTTCGCCCCAGGGCGACGGTCCAAATTTTTTTAGAATGACACTTTCGCCCTAGGGCGACGGTCCAAAATTTTTTAGAATGACACTTTCGCCCAAGGGCGACGGTCCAAAATTTTTGGAATGACACTTTCGCCCAAGGGCGACGGTCCAAAATTTTTTGGAATGACACTTTCGCCCCAGGGCGACGGTCCAGAATTTTTTGGAATGACACTTTCGCCCCAGGGAGACGGTCCAAAACTTTTTGGAATGATACTTTCGCCCAAGGGAGACGGTCCAAAACTTTTTGGAATGATACTTTCGCCCAAGGGAGAAACTCCTATTTTTTATGGAAAGACTCTGTTGACCCAAGGGAGAAACTCCCTTTCTTTTCGGAATGACAATTTCCTCCCCCAGGTTGTCGGTCTGTTTTTTATAATAAGACTCAGTTACCCTAAGGATGACGACCTTTATATTTCCACGGATCACGAGGATCACAAGTATCTAAGACAATACGTGATAATACCCGAGATTCTCCAGAGCAGCAATACACACCTCACGGCATTCGTGCAATTCGAGTAATTGACTGCGCGACCTTCGGTTCGTGTTTCAAGAAACAATATGTGCAAATATTTGAAATCAACGTGAAATTATTTTTGAACACGAATTTCCCAGATCTCACGAATAGCATTAGCAACCAAAACATTCGTGCTATTCAAGTGATTCGTGTTCCAAGGAAAGAAACGCATGTACACGTTGAATAAATAATCAACAAGATTAAACAGAGATACCACAGAATTGCGAATCGCTCTACTCTCACTCCATCTGAATGGAAAGTTCACGCTAATTATTTTTTGACCTCACGCAAAGACGCAAAGATTTGCAAAGAAGTTGAAATATCTTTTACACAGATTTCGAATTCGAGAATAAAACATTCGTGCGATTCGAGTTATTTGTGTTCCAAGAAACAAACTTATATCTACGCGATTATATTTTTTTGAACACGAACCGAAGGTCGCGTTAGTCAATTGCAATTAATTTTATTTATCAACAAGATTTTACTGATGAAACAGATTTCTCCACGTGATTGCTCTTTATTTTTTTGAACACGAATCAAAGGTCGCGCCAGTCAATCTCACAGATCGCACGAATTTTATAAATCCTAAAATCTGTTGATAAATAGTTAGAGAGAGTGGGGACCATGTGGAGTGAAATTACACTTAACCGGTACGGACTGTGTTTAGTTAGTAGTGAGAAGAGAGTAGTGAGTAGTGAACTTGCAGAGTGGAATTTCAATTGACAGGTACGGACGTACGGCGCATGCGTCCTTCTTCAAGCGAACTTTCAGCAATGAATCGAGAATGCAAATCAATGGGCTTTTCGTTTGAGATCCCAATTGATAGAGGGGTGCAAATCAATGGGGTTCCCGCTTGCGTTTTGAGGACGTACGGACCGTACGTCCGTACCTGTCAATTGAATCCACTCCGCATGGTCACTCCTCTCAACTCTAAACTCTCAACGTTCATCTCTCAACGTTCATCGTTCATCAGAACTTCAGAACCTCAGAACTTCAGAACAAGACACCAACTCTCATCATTCATCGTTCAACGTTCAACCCTCAACGTTCATCGTTCATCGTTCCTTTCTCCATTGCGTCTTTGCGTGATAATCTAGCACAATCGTAGTGTGCGCGCTTCTGTGTTTGAGGATTCTTTGTACATGTGAATTTATACAAACAAAAAGGAGGACGTTTCATAAACGTCCTCCTTGGGAGTGGGCAGGGACGGATTCGAACCGCCGAAGCCGTGAAGCAACAGATTTACAGTCTGCCCGTTTTAACCACTTACCTACCTACCCAGTGCATCTCTTAAGAATCACTTGCTGAAGTGTTTCCCTCAATTGCCATGCAAAGATATTGCTTAATTTTGTAACTGCCAAGAGAAATCTGCCATTTTTATTGCAGATAATGCAAATTCTTTTCCTTTGTTACCTATTTTGCCAGTTGTACGTTCCAATGCTTGCTCTTCATTGTTAACAGTAAGTACACCATAGATAATTGGCGTATCTGCTGTTGCATTAATATGTGAGATACCTTGTGTTGTGCCCTGGCAGATGTAATCGAAGTGGGGGGTATCACCTTTGATTACACAACCGATGGCGATGACAGCATCTAGGTAACCGCGTTTTGCGAGTTGTGAACATGCATAGATGAGTTCAAAACTTCCAGGTACGCGTTCGATAGTGATGCTACTTTCAGCAACTCCATATTGTTTAAGTGTTTGAACGGCACCTTCTAGTAATGCGTCGGTAATGTGATTGTTCCATTCGGTTACAACGATGCCAAAACGGTATTGCGAGGCATCAGGAACTTCGTTGTTTGCGTTGTCAATATAGGAAAAGGATGACATAATTATAATGGTGTAATAAAAATGATGTAGTTGGATATCAGAAAGGGTATGGGGAAGATGCAGAGAGTCTTTTGTCTTTGAAGACTTTCATACGATTTTAACCCTTCTTAGAAATTAACTGAAAATGAGAATTGAATACACGTGAAGTGTGTGATTCAATTCTCAATTCATTTATTTACGAAAAACGTATTATTTCTTTGCGCGTTCGATGTACTTTTCGATTTCTGCAGGTGAACCTAATGAAAGCGTTGAAGTGGGGTATTCGCTCTTAATAGTTTCATAAATCTTAAGTGCTTCAGCCTTCTTATCTTGAGTTTCAAGGAGTTTGCCTGCTTCAAGGAGACACATAGGACTGAGTGCGCTATTGTTTGCTTGTTCTGCAGCGTCTTGGAATGTGCTGATGGCCTTGTCAATGTTGTTTACACCTGCATAACATTGAGCGAGAGCAAAAAGTCCCATTGCAGAAACAGACTGGTCATCACCAGGAGTGAAAGCTTCAAGGTAGGGGATCGCTTCTGCATACTTGCCAAGTTTTGCATAGCATGCACCTGCTTGGAGATTTGCGAGATTAGCACCTTCTGTACCGCTAAATTCATCAGCAATCTTTGCATAACCAGGGAATGTTCCTTCACCATTGATAGCAATTGAAAGAGAGAGCGAGTCACCCTGTTGAACGTACTGAAGACCTTCTGTGAAGAGCGTTTGTGCCTTTTCTTCGCGGGGATTTTGATAGAGATGTGTGTAAGCGAGGTAACCACCAACAACGAGTACAATTGCACTAACGATAGTGAGAACCTGCTTTTTGTTTGCTTCAAGCCAAGAGCCTGTAGTTGCAATTACTTCTGCTGCTTGGTTTTCTTGGGGATTTTGATTTTTAGACATAAGTATGTTTTATTTATATTTTACGTTTTCGAAGCGCAAAAATAGCGATTTTCATTTGATTGGTAAAATATTATTGCTGATTTTTAGTTATTCTGCCATTTTTGAGGTGAATTATGTGAAGTTTTGAGGATACTAAGTATCTTTGCAAGACATATTTTAGCACTATGAAATTAGACAAATTAACGATTTTAAATTATAAAAATATTATTGAAACCACGCTTGAGTTTTCGCCTAATGTGAATTGCTTTGTGGGCAGAAATGGGATGGGCAAGACGAATGTGCTGGATGCGATCTATTATCTCTCGTTTTGCAAAAGTAGATTTTCCTCCACGGATGCTATTGCTGTTCGTCATGGGGAAGAATTTTTTATGCTGCAAGGTTTGTATGAACGTGAAGATGGCGGCAATGAGCATGTGCATTTGGCGTTTAAGAAAGGTGGACGCAAACATTTGAAGCGTAACGATAAGGAGTATAAGCGTTTATCTGAGCATTTGGGGTTGATACCCTTGGTTATGATATCTCCTTCAGACTCTTTGTTGATTGATTCGGGAAGTGAGGAGCGACGTAAATTTATGGATATGGTCGTGGCGCAATATGATAGTCGTTACGTTGAATGTCTGTTGCGTTATGAGAAGACGCTGAAGCAGCGCAATGCCCTTTTGAAACAGGAGGAAGAACCTGACGCGGGTGTTATGGATGTTTTAGAAGAAATGATGTCTCTGGATGCTTCATATATATATGCGTGTAGAAAGGCATTTGTTAGCGAGTTTACACCCATATTCCAATCTTTGTATTTAGCCCTATGTGATAATGAAGTCGAGCAGGTTGCTATTCAGTATGCGTCACATATATCCAGAGGCGAATTGAAGCAGCAATTGACATCTTTCAGAGCAAAAGAACGTATCGTAGGTTACACCTTGCATGGTATACATCGTGACGACTTAGAATTGTATCTGAATGATTATCCCATCCGTCAAGAGGGTTCGCAAGGTCAAACGAAGACCTATTTTATTGCGTTAAAGTTAGCGCAATTCTTGTATCTTAAAGAGCGTGGAAGTCAGCGCACACCGCTGTTGCTTCTTGATGATATATTTGACAAATTAGATGCAGGTCGCGTGGCGCGTATAATAAATTATGTTTCTGGAAACGCTTTCGGTCAGATCTTTATAACAGACACGAACCGAGAACACCTGGATACGATTCTAGCAACAACGACTAAGGATTACAAACTTTTCCACGTAACTGACGGGGAGATAAAAGAGTAGGGGAGCAACGTTTATGAAACGCAGAAACACAGAACAAGTTACAGACGTTCTTTATCAATATCTTCGCGCCAACGGATTGGAGGGGCCTTTAAATGAATATCGTTTGCTTCAAGCGTGGGAAGAAGTGATGGGAGACGTTGTGGCGCGCTATACAACACAAAAGTATCTCAAGAATCAAACCTTATTTGTGCATCTCTCTTCAGCACCTTTGAAATCCGAACTTATGATGCGTAGAAGTGAAATTGTGAAGTTACTGAACGATAAGGTGGGAAGCATTGTTATTTATGATTTAATTGTCAGATGAATATTTGGTGAGTGTTTAAATAATGTATGCATCAATGTTTGCCTCAATAACTCTATGTTTATGAAAATATATCCCAATTTAACAACATTAATAGGTTCAACTCCCTTACTGGAGGCACAACGTTTGACGGCAGCCATGAAGGTAAATGCTTGCATCTTGTTGAAATTAGAAGCGTTGAATCCAGGTGGAAGTGTAAAAGACCGTGTGGCGCTTGCCATGATTGCCGACGCAGAACAGAAGGGACAACTAACCGCTGGAGGGACAATCATTGAAGCAACCAGTGGAAATACAGGGATTGGTTTGGCATGGATTGCTAAAATCAAAGGATACCGACTGATTCTAACCATGCCTGAAACAATGAGCATTGAGCGCCAACAGTTGTTGCGCTTACATGGTGCTGAGGTGGTTTTGACTCCAGGGAATGAAGGTATGGCAGGGTCGGTAAGAAAGGCACAAGATTTACAGACAGAGATTCCAGGTGCAGTAATGCTCCGACAATTTGAGAACGATGCATGTATTCGGGCTCACGAGCAAACAACTGGTGTTGAAATTTGGAACGATACAGACGGGAAGGTTGACGTAGTGGTTGCGGGAGTCGGAACGGGGGGCACGCTATCAGGTGTGGCA
>CALCHM010000100.1 GCA_937901345.1 uncultured Prevotella sp.
GGTGCCCAAAGGGCGGAGGGGTCTGTAGTAGAGGGTAAACTTCTATATTATTGCCCAAAAAAGTCAATCGCCGGAAGGCGGAGAACATCTTTACGCTCAAAAAAATGGAGCGGTCAGCAGAAAGCGCCCTCCCGAGCATCAAAATCATCATGGCGCACCGAGGATTCCCCCATCCCACGGTGCGCCATTTGTTTCCACCTCTCAATAGCCTCGGGAAGGAGGTAAAAAGCGACTTAAACACCTCGCACGCCCTGCTCCCGCCTCAAAAATCCTCTTCCTACACTTTACATGCTGTAAAAAGCACCTACTTTTTCCACTTTGTAAGATTGCACGCTACAAAAAGCACCTACTTTTTCCACTTTGTAAGATTGCATGCTACAAAAAGCACCTACTTTTTCCACTTTGTAAGACTGCATGCTACAAAAAGCACCTACTTTTTCCACTTTGTAAGATTACAAAGTCATTTTGTTTGCATACATTTGCAACATGTAACTATGAAAAGTCCCTTCGGGAGATGCCGAAAGGACTATGTAAAGCATAAAACGGTATGAAAGAGATTGAATATCTGAAGCAACCCATGATTGACAAGCTCAATCTAGCAGAATACACAAATTACATGAGTCGTTTCTACGCGCTCACGCAGAGCGAGGGGTGCGCAGCGTTGGGTATTGAGGTTGCGCCGCTGGAGCGCCTGGGCGAATGCTTGGAACTGCTGACGGATGCCGTTGGGCGCAATTTGACAGCTCCGGAAAGCGAGGAAATGGAGCAACTCCACCAGCGACGCATCCAATTGGGGCAGTATATCACCACCTGCGTGCGCAATATGCAGCAACTTCCGAATGCCGCATTCGCTCAGGCGGCTCAGGCGCTCGCGCTGGTGGTGAAACCGCTCGTAATGTTCTATCGCCGTCCGCGAATGCAGGTGTCGGCGCTCATCGATGCCGTGTTGTTCGACCTGGCAAAGGACCCGTGTCCGCACCATCTTGAAGTGCTCAGTCTCAGCGATGTCGTGGCGGAACTCGCCGCTACGAATGCGCGCTATCGCACCCTCGAAGACAGTCGCATACGCACACGCCAATCACTCCGCCCTATCGATGGAAAGACCCTTCGCAGCGAGGTCAATGTACTTTACAAATACCTCACGACGCTCGCCTTCTGCCACAGCGTGTGCCACCCCTCAGCCACCACTGCCCGCTACATCTCGCGCCTCAACGCCATCATCGACGAAACGAAAACCTCCCACCGCCAGCGATGCGCCAAAAGAGTGCGCCGTGCAGGTGGGGAAAAGTGATTATTCACAAACCACTCGCGCCATCTCATTGAGCGAAAGACACTGGTTGCGCTTGATGGCGAGGCGCTGGTTGTGATGTTCCCAAGGGGCAAGGATGAGCAGGCGCCCTTCGGCACAGGCATCAAAACGCGCGCCTCCGGGTTTGGCAAGGTCGGTGAAACCATTTTCCTGCAAAAGAATGAGCGGACAACCGGCATCAAAGGCGGCACGCATGATGGCTTTCTCTCCGGGGGATATGCTGGGCGAAACCAATACGGCACCACGCTTGGCCAGTGCTAAGAAGTGCTGCTTCTGCTGTGCAATTTCGGTTTCGGTAAGGCGGCGTGAGCATTGCACTTGCAGGCGTACGGGGTGCATCAGCAAGTAGCGGTTGCCAATGGCCGAAAATTCATACGTTCCCACTTTTACATTGCGCTGCACGCGGAAAAATTCCGGATGCAGGCGCTTCATGAGCAGGCGACGCGGATTGTCGCGCAGGTAGGCAAACCAATTTTCGAGTTGGCCTTTACGCCCAAGGATGCCGTCAGTATAGCCAATGCTCCAAAGAAGGCCGTGCTTGCGGTCAGGGCGGGGGCAGATGGCCTTTGCAGCGGTGCTGGTCTCTTCAGTTGCGCCAGCAGTCCCGTCAGTTGCGACGCCGTCGCAACCTACAGAAAGGGAATCCACTCGAGGCGCAACAAGCCTGCGGTAAGCCTTATTCGTGCTGGCCTTAAAGCCCTTGATGATATGACCCAAATGCTGGGGCATGCGCTCTTTAACAAAGAGGATGCTGTGCAGATGGTCGGGCATCAGCTGTAGGGCAAGCACCTTCACTTCGGGGTGATATTGACTGATAGCCATCCACTCCTGTTCGACTTCCTTTCCGAGTGGTGAAAGTTCAATATGTGGAGTGTCAGGCGCTCCTGGTTCTACCTCGGGATTACCAACAACACGCCCAAGCAATGGGCGACGCCCCTCCACCGTAATGGTGATAAGATACATCTGGCGCGCCTCATAGTCGTGACCTTCGCAACGACGCTTCATCGAGGGAATCGCCTCACCTGCATAATGCAACTTATCCTCCAACTGTTTAGCAGTAAGTTGTGCCATAAGAATTCATCATTTATATATCATCTGCAAAAATAAGTAATCGCAGAATACAGTTGTCTGACTTGTTTGAAAATGTAATCATTCAATAAGGGAAATTTGCCTACCTTTGCGCTGCATTTAGATGATTCAACGCAATGAATAATATGAAGAAAATACTGCAAATGGTGTTCTCACTGCTGATAGGTGCGCTGATTGGCGGCGCTGCGGTGGGAGCAACAATATTTATCATAGAAGGAAGCGATGGGACGGTCGATGTGCTGAGAAAAGTCGGCGAGTTGCCCCTTGTTGACTTTGTTGTGCCCATCGTGCTGGCATTCGTGGCAATGGTTGTGGCAATCGTCCTACACATCGTGCTGCACGAGGCGGGACACCTGCTGATGGGACTTGCCACGGGGTATCGCTTTTCTTCGTTTCGCATCGGCAGCATTGCTTTTGTGCATCGGGAAGGACGAATCAGCATCCGCCGTTACAAACTGGCAGGTACGGGAGGGCAATGCCTGATGTTGCCGCCCGAAGTGCCTGCTGAGCGCGTGCCCTTCTTCTGGTACAATGCCGGAGGCATCGTGATGAACATTGTGGTTGCCTTGCTCGCACTCGTCATGCTGAAAACGTGCGACTTGTCGATGTGGTGGAGCGAATGGAGCATGATGATGGTCATCGTGGGGTTGTTTCTTGCTGTTGTGAACGGCATTCCGATGCGTCCGGGTGGGATGCAAAACGATGGCATGAACATCTTGATGCTTTACCGTAATCCGGAGAAGCGCAAGGACTTGATGCACCAATTGCAGATTGCCGCAGCAGCCACTGAGGGAAAGCGTGCGAGCGAAATGCCTGACGAGTGGTTCGACAGCGACCCTATGGACGACTCTAAGGATTTAATTCGCCTGGCAAGTCGTCTCAACCATCAAGCGCGACTTATTGACCAAGGGCGTTTCGTTGAGGCGCATACTGCCGTAGCAGACCTGCTGGCGCATTTCGACGAACTGCCTCAAATCGTGCGCTTCGAATTGGCGGGCGAATACGTCTTCACCGAACTTCTCACAACGGGGCGTAAAGAAATTGTTGAAAAATATTGGACAGAAAGGCAAGCGGACTACGTAAAGGCCAGCGCCAAATTTTCATCCGCAAAGCAACGCATCCTCTTTGCCTACGCCCTCTATGCAGAAAACGACGCGGACAAAGCCCGGCAGATTTATCGCGACACCTTGCGCCTGCAAGACGATTATCTCATCGCAGGCGAAGTGCGTAGCGACCTGGCGCTGATGAAGGAGTTGCTGGACAAGCACGAAGGAGCAGCGTAACAGAAGCAAAAGTTATCCGCAATCATGAAAATTATCCCAACAATTCGCGCTAAAGTAGCGGCAGCAAAACGGTGGCTCTCGCGTTTGCCCTATTGGGTAGGCGTGGTTGTCACCGCCGGTTGCATCCCCTTTTACATCATCTCGTTTGCACAATTCGCCTTGCCCATCAGTGCCGAGTGGAAAGCAGCACTATGGACCATCTTCTTCGGCATGGCCAAACTTTTCCAATATTGCGGACTCGCCATATTGGGCGCAAAAGGTTTGAGTCAGTTGTTTCGGAAACGCTAAAACAATCTTGCAATCAACTCAATAAAAAACTACTTAGAACTGTTGATACAGAACTAAGTAGTTTTTACATATATATTGAGTCTGAATTATCCGCGAAAACGCTGCTGTAAATCCATACCCGACGGACTTTGGAAAACGGAGAGTCCGAAGCGGTGAGTCACGGCGAGGACGTGATCAAAGACTTCTGCTTGAAGACCTTCATAGCGAATCCAAGCAGTGTCGGCAGAGAAGAAATAAAGTTCAATGGGAAGTCCCTGAGGCGTAGGTTGGAGTTGACGTACGAGAATGAGCATTCCCTGATGCACTTTGGGGTGATGTTTCAAGTAGTGCGTAATGTATTGGCGATAAAGCGAAAGGTTCACCACTTCTCCTTCTGCATGCTCATACCCCTCCATCCAGGGTTCTTTAGAAAATTGCTTCCACTCTTGTGCAGTCAAGAAGCGCACACTGCTCATATCAATATTGACAGAACGTTTCACACGGCGTCCACCAATTTCAAACATGCCACGCCAGTTTTGAAAAGAATCGTTCACGAGGGCATAAGGCGGAACGGTGGTAATGGTTTTGTCCCAATTGCGTACCTTCACCGTTGTGAGTGTCACCTCCATAACATCACCATCGGCACCATACTTCGGAACCGTAATCCAATCACCTGGACGCAGCATATCGTTAGCCGTCAATTGAATGCCCGCCACAAGTCCCTTAATCGTATCCTGAAACACGAGCATGAGAATCGCAGTACCAGCACCAAGACCGGTGAGTATCACAATCGGACTTTTTCCAATGAGTTCGCTTACAATAATGATAACGGCAATGCATGCCCCCAAGAGTTTCAGCATCTGATAAAAACCCTTGAGCGAACGATGCTTATATTCTTCATGCTCATTCGAAATGGTATAAACTGAATCAAGAATCGCAAATACCAAACGCACAGCAACAACGACAATGTATATCCAACATACCTTAAAAACAATGTCTAGCAGAGCCTGTTCGCGAGAAAAAGCGAAAGACATCAGAACGTAGGCAGCAACAGGTGGCACAAGGTGGCAAAACTTAGAAAGCACGTCGTCATTTAGCAAATAGTCGTCCCATTTTGCATCAGTGCGTAACGCTATTTTCCTGGCAAGCGGAGCCAAAATGCGCTTACACAACAAATCTAAGGCAAACGACACCAAAATAATAAAGAAAATAATGAAGCATTTCTGAGTCACAGAAAACTCATAGTTCTCCATTTGCCAAAAGGTCAACCACTCAGGCCAGAAAGAATTTAGGAATGTCATAATAAGAGTTTCGTAAAAGAATTTTCATTTTGGAGTCCAAAATTACAGTTTTCTCAGCAAAGGGGTATGATTTGCTCGCTACTAATTTACGTTATAAGTGTTTGTTATCTAAAAAATAATCGCTAACTTCGCAACGCAATGCACATTAGGACATTTGCATCGTAACAGAACTCAATTATTTAACTCCTAATTTATAAACATTATGACAATCGACACTTGTGATTTCAAAGGTAAGAAGGTGATTGTACGTGTAGACTTCAACGTACCCCTCGACGAAAACGGTAACATCACTGACGACACTCGTATCCGCGGTGCGCTCCCCACATTGAAGAAGGTGCTCGCTGAAGGCGGTTCACTCATCATCATGAGCCACATGGGTAAGCCCAAGGGTAAGGTGAATGCTAAGTTCTCGCTCTCTCAGATTGTTGACGCTGTATCTGAAAAGCTCGGCGTAAAGGTTCAGTTCGCTCCCGACTGCGCTAAGGCTCAGGAAGCTGCAGCTGCACTTCAACCCGGTGACGTTCTCCTTCTCGAAAACCTCCGTTTCTACGCTGAGGAAGAAGGTAAGCCCGTTGGCATCGACAAGGAAGATCCCGCTTACAAGCAGGCTAAGGAAGAAATGAAGGGTAAGCAGGCAGAATTTGCTAAGACACTCGCTTCTTACGCTGACATTTATGTAAACGACGCATTCGGTACTGCTCACCGCAAGCACGCTTCTACAGCTGTTATCGCTGACAGCTTTGACGCAGACCACAAGATGCTCGGTTACTTGATGGAAAAGGAAGTTACAGCTGTTGACAACATCCTTTCTAACATCAAGCGCCCCTTCACTGCAATCATGGGTGGTTCTAAGGTTTCTTCTAAGATTGGTATCATCGAAAACCTTATGGACAAGGTGGACAACCTCATCCTCTGCGGTGGTATGACTTACACCTTCTCTAAGGCTATGGGCGGTGAAGTAGGTAACTCTATCTGCGAAAACGACAAGCTCGAACTTGCACTCTCTATCATCGAACAGGCTAAGGCGAAGGGTGTAAACCTCGTACTCGCTGACGACTGCATCGCTGGTGACGACTTCAAGAACGACTGCAACACTCAGGTGCTTTCTGTAAAGGAAATCCCCGCTGGTTGGGAAGGTCTTGATGCTGGTCCTGAAGCTCGCAAGGCTTTCGCTGCTGCTATCGTTCCCGCTAAGACTATCCTCTGGAACGGTCCTGCTGGTGTATTCGAAATGGACAACTTCGCAGCTGGTTCTAAGGCAATCGCTGAAGCAATCGCTGAAGCAACTGCAAACGGCGCATTCTCACTCATCGGTGGTGGTGACTCTGTAGCATGCATCAACAAGTTTGGCATGGCAGACAAGGTTTCTTACATCTCAACTGGTGGTGGTGCTCTCCTCGAAGCTATCGAAGGTAAGATTCTCCCCGGTATCGCTGCTATCAAGGGTTAATCCTATGCTCAACTATTAGGTTAACGCCTTTACATCTATTTTCACAACGGAGGGGCTGGTGGCAACACTTGCCCCTCGTTTATTTTTCAAGACTATGACAAAAGCAAGATATTTTAGTGTGCTTGTTGTGCTTCTACTTTTGGTAGGTGGTTGCTTCATGACGGGATGTAAATCTGCTGACGCTGAGAATCCCGAACACAATGCCAACATGACACACGATAGTATTGCTTATGACTTACGCATCGCTGTGCTCCCCACACTCGAAGCACTCCCTATCTACTACGCCAAGCAAACAGGCATTTGCGATTCATTAGGAATTACGATTGAAATCCTTCCCTACATGGCGCAATTCGATTGCGACACAGCGTTGTTTAACAAAACCGCAGATGTCAGCATGATGGACCGCACACGCTTTTCCGACTATATCAGTAAGGGACGTAAACTTTCTGCGCAATTGAATATTGATACGCATTATGCACTTGTTGCATCAGCAGATCTTTGGGCAAAGAGAGTGCGTGCTTTGAGAAACCGCACTATCGCCATCTCCCGCCACAGCGGTGCTGAAGCGTTTTGTTTACATGAATTAGAACTTGCTGGACTCAAGCGTGAAGACGTTCATTTTCCGCAAATCAACGACGTTTGGTTGCGCGCTGACATGCTTACCAATCATCAGGTAGATGCTGCAGTTCTTCCCTGGTTGCAAGCGTATTGGGCAGCACTCAATGGACATCAAATTTTGAAGGAACAGGACATACTTCCCGAAGCAGCCATGCAACTCGTTTATCTTAGCAACTCTAAGAAAATAGAAAAGATAACCTTATTGGCAAAGGCATACGAATTGGGAAAAGCAGAGATTGAGAAGAACGACTTCCGTATTTGTCGTGACATTTTGATTCAAGAATACCTAATACCTGTAGCCCAAACCGACTCTATCATCAAAAAACTTCCTAAACCCTGCAAGGAATAGGAGTTACCTTTTAATACCACCATGCAACTCAGCGCTCTTCTCCCGAGATTTCAAAAACATCCACAAGTAAAGGCACTCACGCGCCTCATTGACGAACGCCACCCCTCTGTATTCTGTGAGGGTATGCACGCGTCTGCCGCCCCCGTTTGCTTTGCTGCCGCAGCGATGCAAACGGGGCGTAAGTGTGTGTATATGGTTGTACTTAATGATGAGGAAGAAGCAGGTTATTTCTATCACGACTTGCTGCAACTCGTAGGAGAAGAACACGCTTTATTTCTCCCCTCTGGTTACAGACGTGCCATAAAATATGGACAGCGAGATGCCGCGAATGAAATTCTGCGCACAGACGTAATCAGTCGCCTTTCAAGTTATGCAGGCGACAGTCCACTGTTCGTTGTTTCATTCCCGACGGCTTTGGCTGAACGTGTAGCATCTGGCGAAACATTGAAAGAAAATACCATTGAAATTGCAGAAGGTAAGGAATACGACGTGACAGAACTGACGAACCGTCTTAAAGACCTAGGATTCCATCGCCGTGATTATGTTTACGAACCGGGTGAATATGCCGTTCGTGGTAGTATTGTCGACATCTTTTCATTTTCGGGAGAATTACCTTATCGTCTTGACTTCTTTGGCGACGAAGTAGATTCAATCCGCACTTTTGAGGTACAAACCCAACTCTCTAAGGAGCGCAAAAAGGTGGTGAAGATTGTACCCGAAATAGAAAAGACGAGCAGCAATCTCGTGCCCTTCCCTGCCCTACTTCCTGCTGGTTCATGCCTACTCACTCGCGACTTCTTCTTCATTGGCGAACGCATTGATGCCACGTATAACGAGGGATTTGCAGAACAAGCAATCATCGAGCGTGAAGCGACCTCAGAAATGGACGCGGCAGAAATCCGCAAACGCTTCCGTAGCGAATTTATCTTGGCAAACGGTGCCGCAGTACTCAGAGAATTGTCGAGATGCCAACGCTTGGAGTTTGGCAATAAACCCAGTACTACGCCCAATGCGATTGTACATTTCGACATAAAAATCCAACCTTTATTTCACAAGAATTTTGACCTTCTCCGTGCAACACTCGGACAACTAAAGGCAGACGGTTATGACCTCCACATTCTCGCTGATAGCGAGAAGCAAACAGAGCGTCTGCATTCTATCTTTGAGGACATGGAGAAAGCGCTCACCTTTACCCCTATCCTTCACACGCTTCACGAGGGATTCATCGATGAAACGTTACGCATAGTCCTATTTACCGACCACCAGATATTCGACCGTTTCCATAAGTACAACCTTAAGAGCGACCGTGCTCGCAACGGGAAACTAGCACTCACGCTAAAGGAACTCATGCAGTTTGAACCGGGCGATTATGTGGTACACGTAGATCACGGCGTTGGTCAGTTTGCAGGATTGGTGCGTATGCCTGGCGCAAATGGTGAACAACAAGAACTTATTAAGTTGGTGTACAAAAACGACGACGTGGTATTCGTTTCCATTCACTCGCTTCATAAAGTATCGAAGTACAAAGGGAAAGAAGGCGAACCACCTCGTTTGAGCCATCTCGGCACTGGCGCTTGGGAAAAACTCAAGGATCGCACGAAGAAGAAGATTAAAGACATCGCCCGCGACCTCATCCGCCTCTATGCCCAGCGTAAGGAGCAGCAGGGATTCGCCTTCAGCGCTGATAGTTTCATGCAACAGGAACTTGAGGCCAGTTTTGCTTACGAAGACACCCCCGACCAACTAAAAGTGACGCAGGAAGTGAAGGCAGACATGGAACAGCAGCGCCCCATGGACCGCCTCGTATGTGGAGACGTAGGATTTGGCAAAACAGAAATTGCCATCCGTGCCGCCATGAAAGCAGCTGCCGATAACAAGCAAGTGGCAGTGCTTGTGCCGACTACGGTACTCGCGCTTCAACATTACAAAACCTTTGCAAAGCGCCTCAAAGATTTCCCTATAAAAGTTGACTACCTCAGTCGTGCTCGCACAACGAAGCAGACAAACGAAATTCTACGCGAACTCGAAGCGGGAAATATCAATATTATTATTGGCACGCACAAATTGGTTAGCAAGACCGTAAAATTCAAAGATCTCGGACTGCTCATCATTGATGAAGAACAGAAGTTTGGTGTCAGCGTCAAAGAAAAGCTCCGCCAGATAAAGGTCAACATCGATACACTCACCATGTCGGCAACGCCCATTCCGCGTACGCTCCAATTTTCACTGATGGGCGCTCGCGACTTTTCGACCATTCAAACGCCACCTCCGAACCGCCACCCCATTCAGACAGAGATTCACTCATTTAATGGTGAGGTCATTGGCGATGCCGTCAACTTTGAAATGAGTCGCAATGGGCAGGTGTATTTCGTAACACACCGCATTTCTCAGTTGCCCCACTTAAAAGCAATTGTTGAAAAATACGTTCCCGACGCACATGTTGCCATTGGTCACGGACAGATGCCTCCTGCTGAGTTGGAAAAGATTATCCTCGACTTTGTCAACTACGACTACGACGTACTGATTTCTACCACCATCGTAGAGAGCGGCATCGACATCCCCAATGCCAATACTATTATTATTGACAATGCTCACCACTTTGGACTTTCAGATCTTCACCAGATGCGTGGTCGTGTTGGTCGCTCTAACCGCAAAGCCTTCTGTTATCTCCTGGCACCACCACTCTCAGCACTGCCTGACGACGCACGCCGTCGCTTGCAAGCCATTGAGAATTTCTCCGATCTCGGAAGCGGTATCCATATAGCAATGCAAGACCTTGACATTCGCGGTGCCGGAAATCTGCTAGGCGCAGAGCAAAGCGGTTTCATCGCAGACCTAGGTTATGAAACGTATCAAAAGATACTTGCACAAGCTGTTTCTGAACTAAAGAATGAAGAGTTTGCAGAACTCTACGCAACGGAAAATGGTGTAAAATCAGAACCGAACATCGATGCAGCCCAATTCGTCGATGAATGTAGCATTGAGTGCGACCTGCGTGCCTACTTTCCCGAAACGTATGTGCCAGGCAGTAGCGAACGCATGCTTCTATATCGCGAACTTGACGGAATCTCAAATGAACAACAGTTGGAAGCATTCCGCCAACGCATGTTTGACCGCTTTGGTCCCTTACCCCTTGAAGGCGAAGAGTTACTACGCATTCAACCCCTGCGTCGCCTTGGCAAACAACTCGGTGTGGAGCGTATCACGCTTAAGAATGGACGCATGACACTCTATTTTGTGAGCAATCCAAAGAGCATGTATTACCAAAGTGAGACCTTCGGAAATGTACTCACTTATGCCGTTCACCACATCAAGCGATGCAAATTCGACGAGCGAAATGGCAAGCGTAGTCTTACCCTTTATGAAGTGCCAAACGTGAAGGCCGCACTTGCCTTAGTGAAGGAAATCCTTGAACCGCTGGTATAAAACAAAACAGTGATATAAGTGGATACAAGAAGCAACTGAGAACTATAATTGCTATCAAAAAGTCTTCTTGTAACCCACTCTCAATTTACTATTGCACCAAACGGCGTCATAAGAACAACAAGCAGTAATTGTACAATTTTAAGTCCTTCACAGCTATCCAAGTTAACATTTCATCCCGTCAAACCTATATTTTTGTTAAAAATTCGCCATTTTAACAAAAAAGCGAGTTAAAATTTTGCTGTATAATTTTTGCCGTATACTTTTGCCGTATGAAAAAGAAAACGATACACCTAATCGCCGTTCTTTGGGGTGTTGCCATCGTCATGCTGATAGGATTACAAATTTATTATTACTATCAAGTGCATGAAATGCGCAAGGAGCAGTTTAACGAATCTGTACACAGAAGTCTGTTCCGAACGGTACGCCGCATTGAAATGAATGCCACGGAACGTGCACTTGAGAGAATCGTGCTTGGAAAGGAAAACAATGAGATCACCAACTCAGCATCCCAATATAGCACACAATTCTCTGACCGACTTCATAAGAGTAAAGACTCTTTAAGTTATCTGCCCAGCATTCCCATCTCAGACTTTGAAACAAAAATACCGCTCACGGGAATATCCCTGCGAAACATGCAGCGCCAACGCAGTTCGCAATCTGAGATGAAACGCAAACTTCGCGAGCGCTATTTGCAACAACGATCTTTAGTTAACGAAGTGGTGGTCTCTATGCTTTATGAAGCCGACCATCAACCTCCTGAAAAACGCATCGACTTTGTTGAACTTGACAGACTGCTACGCTATTACCTAAGCAATAACGGAGTGGAAATACCTTATCACCTCAGAGTGACAACGAATGACGGAAAGGAAATCTTCAGATGTTGCGACTACGACGCCAAGGGAGAAGAAAACGACTACACGCAGGTGCTTTTTGCCAACGAGTCTCCTCTCCACATGGCAACGATTCACATCCATTTCCCCGATTTTCAGCGCTACGTATTCTCTTCCATCAAGTTCATGATTCCCGCAATCATGTTTACCGTAATGCTCTTCTTCATTTTCTGTATCACCGTTTGGCTCTTCCACCGCCAACGCCGTATGTCAGAGATTAAGACAGACTTTATCAACAACATGACACACGAATTTAAAACGCCATTGTCAACTCTCTCGCTTGCCGCGCAGATGCTCAACGACCCCTCGGTGGGAAAAAGCGATGCGATGTTAAAACACATTACCGGCATCATTAGCGACGAGACCAAGCGATTGAGATTCCAAGTTGAAAAAGTGTTGCAGATATCCATGTTTGAAAACAAGGGAGAAACGTTCAAACGCAAAAACATAGATGCACATATTATAATTGACGATGTGGTCAACGTTTTCCGACTCAAAACAGAAAGTCTCGGCGGACAAATCATCACACGCCTTAATGCAACAAACACCATTCTTTTGGCCGATGAAATGCACTTCACCAACGTGCTCTTCAACCTGCTTGACAACGCCATTAAATACAAGCGCAACGATGTTACCCCCGAACTAACCATCGAAACGGAAAACACTAGCAACAAACTGCGCATCAGCATTGCTGACAACGGCATTGGCATCAAGAAGGAAGACTTGAAAAAGATTTTTGAGAAATTCTTCCGCGTTCACACGGGCAACCGTCACGACGTTAAAGGATTCGGACTCGGACTCTGCTACGTTAAGAACGTCATTAAAAATCATAAGGGAACCATACAAGCGGAAAGCACCTTAGGAAAGGGCACTAAGTTTGTAATTGAGTTACCGCTTATCGATAACAATTAAACACGATATTCAAAACAAGCCCAGAAAAACAAACAATTAGCACAAACGACAAACAACTAACAACAAACGAAAAACACAACAAGCAGATTTTATTCCTTAATCTAACTTCCTATTGTTAAACAAAATCACTAAAACTATTATGGACGAAAAGAAAAAGATTCTTCTTTGTGAAGACGACGAAAACCTCGGCATGTTGCTCCGTGAATACCTCAATGCAAAGGGATTTAACACTACACTCTGCGCTGATGGTGAGTTGGGTTATCAAGCCTTTGTGAAAGATAAATTTGACCTTTGTGTATTCGACGTAATGATGCCACGCAAAGATGGTTTCACGCTGGCAAAAGAAATTAAGCAATTGAATAAGGACGTGCCCATCATCTTCCTTACTGCACGCAACATGAAGGAGGACGTATATCTCGGATTTGAACTCGGCGCTGACGACTATCTCACCAAACCCTTCTCTATGGAGGAACTCACCTATCGTATTGAAGCCGTTATACGCAGAAGTTCTAAACTCAAAAACAAAGAACGCACCTCTTACAAAATAGGAGATTTTGAGTTTGAAACACAGAAGCAGACCCTTACGTTCAAGGATGGCGAACCCATCAAACTTACCACGAAGGAAAGCGAATTGCTCGCGCTGCTCTGCATGAATGTTGGCGAAATTCTTCAACGCGACTATGCGCTGAAAACCATCTGGGTTGACGATAACTACTTCAACGCACGCTCCATGGACGTTTACATCACGAAACTCCGCAAACACCTCAAGAACGACCCCAAGGTGGAAATCATCAATGTGCACGGCAAGGGTTACAAACTCATTGCCCCTGAATTTGAATAAGCAATGAATATTACGACAAAGATTTACAACTCACTTGCTTCAATCCTCATGCTTGGCATCGTGTCGCCCATCTTTTGCGCATGCGAGGACGAAGACACTTATGCCGAAATGCGCAAAACGGAAGGGGCACAGATTTCAAACTTCTTGAACTACGGAACGAAAGTCGTAGATAAAGAGACGGGCGACATCACCCTGGAAGTCAAAGCGCCCATTAAGGTGATTTCTGAAACGGAATTCTACGCCAACGACACAACGACCAACGTGGCCGATAATGAGTACGTGCTCCTTTCTGGGTCGGGTGTTTACATGCAGATTCTCCGAGAAGGAACAGGCGAACGCTTGCAAGATGGCGAGTCGGCAACAGTAATTTGTCGCCACCTTGAATTTAATATTGCAGGCGACTCCATTCAAAGTTCCAATTTGGAATCTGCCGCAACTGAAATTTATCCTGACCGCATGACCGTTCAAAAGAACTACGGCACCATCACGGCCTCCTTCAGCAGCGGTTTGATGAGCAACCTCTACGGGTCATCGGTTCCCTCGGGATGGATTCTCCCCTTGCAGTTCATCAAGTTGGGACGACAGAGTTCTCCCGACGGAGAAGTAGCGAAAGTGCGCATCATCGTTCCCAGCACAGAAGGACAAAAGGATGCCATGAACGGCGTATACCCTTGCTTCTATGAAATAACCTATACCAAGGGAAGATAGCAGCAGGTTCACCACTACATTTCTCTAAAAAGAGGGCGTGTCGAAGGTTATTTTGACATGCCCTCTAAAATTCAACAAGTAAGCATACAAACCGTTATTCACTCTTATGAAAAAGACATTCATTCCAGCATTACTCGCCGTTGCAACAGCGTTTCTACATGTTAGTTGTGGCGGAACAAACGCAAATGCTCCTGAAAGTGCAGAAGTTCAAGACACGCTCAGCGCTGTATCACCCGACACCATTGTTTACGAACACGACTACATCGTAAAAGTGGGCGACACGGCTCCTGACTTTTCACTGCCCATGACCGATGGTTCAACATTTACGCTTTCCGAACATCGCGGCAAGGTGGTCATGCTTCAGTTTACAGCAAGTTGGTGTGGCATTTGCCGCAAGGAGATGCCGCATATCGAGCGTGAGATTTGGCAACGTCATAAAGACAATGAGGCATTCGTTCTCGTAGGTGTTGACCGCGAAGAAACGAAGGACGTGGTTGACGCCTACACACAGAAAGTTGGAACAACCTACCCCATGGCGCTCGACACCGCCGCAAATGCCTTTGCGAGTTATGTGCTACGCCAATCGGGCATTACACGCAACGTACTCATCGATAGAGACGGAAAAATCGTAAAACTCACACGCAGATTTGAAGAAACGGAATTCAAGGATCTCGTGCAAACAATTGACAGTTTGCTGAATAAGTAAAACATCATGTATAACAGAACAACTGCGACATGCTCCAAGAAGTTGGGACATGTCGCAGTTTGTGTATCACTCGGGAAGGTCAAAGGATGCAAACACAGACATTTCTCGGCACACACTCATCTGCAACTGAAGTATTCCAACCATCTCCCAACCTTCGGCGACTCCTCGCCGATCTGCTTTTAAAATCAAAAGTGCCTCGGCGACCCCTCGCCGACCTGCTTTCAAAATCAAAAGTACCTCGGCGACCCCTCGCCGACCTGCTTTCAAAATCAAAAATGCCTCGGCGACCCCTCGCCGACCTGCTTTCAAAATTAAAAGTGCCTCGGCGACCCCTCGCCGACATACTTTTAAAATCAAAAGCGCCTCGGCGACCCCTCGCCGACATACTTTCAAAATCAAAAGTGCCTCGGCGACCCCTCGCCGACATACTTTCAAAATCAAAAGCGCCTCGGCGACCCCTCGCCGACATACTTTTAAAATCAAAAGTGCCTCGGCGACCCCTCGCCGACATACTTTTAAAATCAAAAGTAGGTCGGCGAGGGGGCGCCGACCTAGTTCAAAAATGCACTTGGGTTAAGTTTAACCTTTACAAAAGAGAGATTATTCAAAGAAATGCTCCATGAACACGAGTGAAAGGAAACCCAGCAACAGCGCATACGTAGCAGACTTTTGATAACCATGAGCATGCGTCTCGGGAATCATTTCATCGCTAACAACGTAGAGCATGGCACCTCCAGCAAACGCAAGCATTGCCGGAAGCAACAATTGCGAAATGGCGCCTGCAGCGTAACCTATCCATACGCCAACAATCTCTAAACCGCCGATGGCAAGAGAAATCAAGAGCGTGCGCCAACGGCTTACACCCTGCAGAAGTAGCGGCGAAATCACCACCATGCCCTCGGGGACATTTTGCAACGACAAACCTGCCGTAACGGCCCACGCGTTTGACACTTCTTCGGAATTAAAACTGATACCTGCAGCAATGCCTTCGGGCAACTTGTGAAGCGCAATCGCTAACACGAAAAGCAACACGCGATTGAGCGAAGCATTCGTGGCATGCTGTTCAGGTTCAAGTCCTGTAAGATGATGAAGGTGGGGAGTTACATGGTCTAAAAGGTTTAGAAAAAGCGCTCCCACGAAAACACCAACAACAATCATCCACCACCCACTCAGTGTAACGGCTTCACTTGCTGGAAGAATTAACCCTACAATAGAAGCGGCAAGCATGACTCCGGCACAATAACCCATCACGGTGTCGTTCCAACGATGCGGAAGTTCCTTAATGAGAAACCCCAACAGCGAACCTATAAGCGAAGCGCAACAAAGAGCCAACGCACTGATCCAAACAGATTGCATAAAAGGGAAAGGTTTTGAAATTCTAAGGTTTTGAGATTTTAAGACGCTCCAGACACAACGTTCCATGCAACCTTATAATCTCAAAACCTTACAAACGTTTAATTAAAACTTTAACACTACGGCACCCCAACTGGGCATGGTTACCTTCGTGAAACCATCTACCTCGAGGTTGATAACCTGCACCTCGTCCGTGAGCAAGTCTGTTGCACATTGGGTGCCTTCGGGAAGCGAAAGGAACTCAAAGGCATGCTGCGGGATGCGCACTCCGATAGTTGTGGGATATTCGTCAAAATTCACAACCACCAAGATGGTGCTTTCCTCACTGCGACGCAGGAATGCAAAGTTGCGACTGGGGTTTAACCCCTGCTCACCATCGTAATTCACATACATGAGGTCGTAGAAAAGTCCATTGCTGAACGCTTCTTCTTCATTACGCAAGCAAAGCACCTTCTTATAATAGTCGTAGAGTTCCTGCTCCTGCTCTGTGAAGTTCTTGCCGCCGTCAAGGAGTTTGTTGAGTTTCTCAACGTGCCAGTAATCAAAAATAGTTGTGCGACCGTCACGACCCGAGAAGCCTTCTTCATCCATACCGGGTTCGCCAATCTCCTGCCCCGCATAAATCATCAAGGGATTCTCACGCATCAACGCACTGACGATGAGCGCGGGCTTCGCCTTTTCAGGAACCGTTGCAAAGAAGTTAGAGGCAATACGCTGTTCGTCATGATTTTCAAGGAAGTCGAGCATGTGGTCATGGATGTCGTCCACCGCCTGCCAAGCACCAGTGATAGCTGCAGCGGGTTGCTGATGGCACACGATGGCACGAAGCGTATCGTAAAGCCCCACCTTGTCATACAAATAGTCAAAACCGCCCACCTTAATGTAGTTGCGGTATTCGTTCGGATTATAAACTTCTGCAATAAATTGGACGGCGGGGAACTTCTTCTTAACTTCCTTGATGGCATACTTCCAGAACTCAACGGGAACCATTTCTGCCATGTCGCAACGGAAGGCATCAACACCCTTCTTTGCCCAGAACTGTAAGATTGCCGTCATCTTCTTCCACGTGTTGGGAATAGGCGTAAAATGCTTCACGCCACCGCCACAATAATCCACACCATAATTCAACTTCACCGTTTCATACCAGTCATTACAGTTAGGCCACGCATGGAAGCAATCATTACCTGTAGCCTTTGCGGGAAGTTCTTCGTAAGAATTCTTAGTATCAGTAGCAAAATCCGTATGAAGCGCTTCGCCCAAGATATAATAGAAATTATTCTGAGCATCAAATCCCTTCGCTTGATCGTCCGTCTGTCCAAGATCCTTCGTGCGTGCAGGTTTTGCATCCGACTTATACTGACGCGCCACGTGGTTGGGCACAAAGTCAATCACCATCTTCAATCCTGCAGCATGCGTGCGTTCAACGAGCGCCTCAAATTCCTTCATACGATTAGGAACGTCAACAGCCAAGTCGGGGTCGATGTCATAATAATCCTTGATGGCATAAGGCGAGCCAGCGGCACCCTTTACAACAACGGGATTGTCCTCAAGAATGCCATAGTCGGCATAACTTGTTTTTGTGGCATGCTCCAAAAGGCCTGTGTACCAAATGTGCGAATATCCGCTTTCATGAATACGCTCCAAAACATCTGTGGTAAAGTCATTCATTTTACCACAACCATTCTCAGCAATTGTTCCGCACTTAACGTTTTTACCACCTCGATTACCAAACAAGCGAGGCAATACTTGATAAATATTCATAGTCTGTTTTTTGTGTTTCGTTGAGATATCTAATTATGTCTTTCGTTGAGATATCCAATATGTGTTTCGCTGAAATATACGAACAAATGTGTGGGCGCTTCATCGCACGGAAATGCGACGTGGCACTCACACATTTGCTGCGCTAAACTATATAGAAATTATAATCCACGAACTGCAACGTCGCGAGAAATCTTAACAATCATTCCCTGAAGCGCCTTTCCGGGACCGCATTCCACAAACTCCGTTGCACCAGCAGCAATCATGTTCTGCACCTCCTTAGTCCAAAGCACACTCGCTGTCAATTGTTGAATAAGGTTCGCCTTAATTGTTTCAGGACATTCGTGAGCAGCACCGTCTACATTCTGATATACGGGGCAGATGGGTTTATTAAAGGTAGTTTTCGCAATCGCTGCTTCCAACTCATCCTTCGCAGGTTGCATCAAGGGAGAGTGGAATGCACCGCTAACGGGAAGTACGAGTGCACGCTTAGCGCCTGCCTCCTTCAACTTTGCACAAGCAGCTTCAATTGCAGACTTTTCACCCGAAATTACCAACTGTCCAGGACAATTGTAGTTCGCAGGGATGACAAGCGCATCAGGAGTAGACACTTCTTTACAAATGGCTTCAACCTGTTCGTCAGGAAGACCAATCACTGCTGCCATTGTTCCAGGAACTGCTTCACAAGCAGCCTGCATGGCAAGAGCACGAGCTGCCACAAGTTTCAAACCATCTTCGAAAGAAAGACATCCCGCAGCTGTGAGCGCAGAGAGTTCTCCAAGTGAATGACCTGCCACCATAGCGGGTTTAAATTCATCACCAAGGCAAAGCGCAGAGATAACACTATGAAGGAATACTGCAGGCTGTGTCACCTTTGTCTGCTTAAGTTCTTCATCTGTGCCTGCAAACATAATATCTGTGATGCGGAAACCAAGAATATCATTTGCCTTTTCAAAGAGTTCCTTTGCAAGCGCGTTATTTTCATAAAGGTCCTTACCCATACCCACAAACTGTGAGCCTTGACCAGGGAATACAAATGCTGTCATAATCTTTTTTGTTCTAAAAATGTAAAATTGCCACAAGGGCGTTTATTTTCTATCGCACAAATGTCCTACATGGAAACATTTGCACCATAATCGTCGGCAAAAATAAGTGTTTTTGCGCACATACATAAGCAGTTGACGCAAAAAATCACTCCTCTTGCTTAGGGGCTGCTTCAACACGTACGTTCTTCGTCACCGTAACTCGGTAATACATCCATGAGGGCAATTCATATTGCACCCTACCTCCTGATATCTCAGTTGTCTTCACTACAGATGCATCGGCATTTCCTGAAATGTGATACTTAGCAACAAGTTTCACCTGATGAATTCCAGGTGTATTGAAAACAATCGTGTCTACGGGATTGTTAGAATAGTTGTCATAAACCACCGAAGTAAAGGCAGGTTTATGAATGCCCTCTTCACGACCATCACTCCACATGTAATCTGCCTTATAAAGTAAATGGCCGCGTTGTGCTTGCTCTACGGTTGCCACAAACTTTTCGCCCGCCACAATGCGGTCGGTTTCGGTAACGACTGACTTAAAGGTCATATCGTGAATTACGGGACAAGTAGAAGTATACTTATCGTCATCTCTTTCACAACTTACCATAACAAGGGCAAGAGCAAAAATGGGAAGAAGGATTTTCTTAATCATAGGAGTGCTATTTGTTTTATTAATTCATATCATGTATGGAGAATCACAGCAGATTTAAAATTCTTTCAATACACCATAAAGACGCTGCACGGGCAACCCCATTACGTTAAAGAAACTACCACGCAATTCCTCTACCGCCACAAGGCCTATCCACTCTTGGATTCCATAAGCCCCAGCTTTGTCCATGGGGCGATAATGCGCCACGTAATAGGCAATCTCAGCGTCGGAGAGTTGGGCGAAAGTCACGTCGCTTGTCACGGCAAAATCTGTCTGCTTCGTTTTTGTTACTAGCGCCACGCCTGTCACAACTTGGTGTGTGCGCCCTGAAAGTTGTTGGAGCATGAGTTTGGCGTCTGCCTCATCAACGGGTTTTCCCAGCACCTTACCTTCAGAACAAACTATCGTATCTGCAGTGATGATAAGTTCATCGTCCGTCATGTGTGCAGCATGTGCCTCCGCCTTCTTCTTGGCTATGTAACAAGCAGTCTGTTCATTTGTCAAACCTGCAGGAAAACTTTCATCTACATCAGCAAGAGTACGCACAGAAAAGTCAAGACCTAGTTGCGCTAACAATTCTTTGCGACGCGGTGAATTACTGGCAAGAACAATTTTATAATTGCTTAAGTGAGCAACAAGCGGATTCTGTAATTCTGTCATAAAAGTAATGCTCATAAAATTCTACCAACCAAAGGCCTCAGCATCACTCATCCAAAGTCCCTGAGCACGGAGCACCTGCTCTATAATGTCGCGTCCGCAACCCATGCCTCCGGCTTTATCACTCACATACGTAGCAATCTGCTTTATTTCGGGAGCTGCATCGGAAGGACAACAGGGGCAACCGCAATGGCGCATCACTTCATAGTCGGGAATATCATCGCCAACGTAAATAACTTCCTCTGGGTTCAAACCGCTTTCTTCTAACCACTGTTCATAAACAGTTATTTTAACGCTTACACCCATAAATACGTTCTGAAGTCCAAGTCCAACATAACGTTGACGCACTGCCTCACTCTTGCCACCTGTAATAATCGCAAGGTTTAGCCCTTTCTTTACTGCCAATTGCATAGCGTAACCATCTTTAATGTTTGCTGTGCGCATGGGTTGAGCATCTGCCCCGAGAGTTACAAGGTTAGAACTCAAAACGCCATCAACATCAAAAGCGATGGCCTTTATTTTGGTTAAATCGTAGTTGATCATAATTTATTAGGTTTTGAGTCAAGAGGTTTTGAGGTTATAAGACCGTGCGGGGTTCTAAGGGTTATAAAGTCTTTATGATTACTTAAGTCTTTCAGTGCTTTAAAGTCGAGGACCAAAGAGCGTATCGTTTTGACGAAAATTATCCGCAAGGTAGTTGTACTCTGTTCTTTGTTATCTGTACGCTAACCCTTGCTCATAATACTCTCACTCATAATTTTGTATATCTGTTGCATACGTTCATCCTCTGAGAGGAGGGCGGTTTGCGCGGCCATTACCGTTTTATCTCGGCGCACAGCTGGACCTGTTTGCCCCTTCTGTGGCGGAGTGATGTGAAGTTTTTTCGTAGTTGATTCAATAAGCGGAAGTAAGTCAGAAAAGGGTAAGTTGACCTTTCCCATAATCTCTTCTGCGAGAGCATAACAATGATTGGTGAAATTACAAGCAAAAACTGCCGCCAAATGCAGGTATCTTCGATCGGCACTACTCAATTCTGTTACATTCTCACTCAACGATTGTGCTAAGTTGCGTACAAGGGAGCGTGTTTCCGGGTCTGTTGCTTCAATATAAAGAGGCAAATTCTGAAAATCTACGGGCACTGACTTTGAGAACGTTTGCATCGGATAAAGCACACCACCTCGGGCTACAACTCCTTCGTAAACCGAGAGCGGAACACTTCCCGCTGTGTGTAAACAAAGAGCATTAGGATGCGTTGTTGTCAAATTCACAAGTACTTCTCGCAGCGCATCATCTTTAACCGACAAGATATATACCTCAGCACGAGGAAGGGTATCTACACAAGACGTTGCCACAGCGTTTACGGATGTGGCAACTTCTTGAGCATGTTCTAATGTTTTGCTATAAACGGCAAGTATTTCGTGCCCTGCATGATGCAACGCTCTTGCAAGATGGGTTGCAACATTTCCAGCACCTAGGATTACGATTTTCATCTATTATAAACGGGAGCACTACTGCGGCGCCATTCCCTATTCTGAAAAGATTAACCTTCGTGAATAATCAAGCGTTCCCAACGCAAGTCTTCCTCAGCATGTGGGGGTACGTCTTGTGCCTTTTTCCCAATCGCTACGATGCAAAGCGGTTCTTGCTCTGGTGTAAGATGGAGCAATTCTCGCACGGCAAGCGAGGCTGGAGTTCCATCTTCTTGCAAACGCTCGCGAATCTGTACCCAACAAGCGCCTAACCCGCAATTTTCAGCCGAAAGCAGAAGCATGGTTGCTGCAACTGAGGCATCCTCAATCCACACGTCTGAAATATCCATCCGACCACAGAAAACAACTGCCAAGGCTGCTCCTGCTATCATCGTACCAAAGCGAGGTTTCACCTGAGAAAGGCGCTCAAGCATGTCTTTCTGCTCTACCAAAATGAATTCCACCGCCTGTTTCCCCTTTGAACTTGGCGAATATAATACGGGGGTCATCAAAGCCACTACTTCATCGGAAGATAGGCTTTCTGTTTGGTATTTACGAACGCTTCGACGATGCTTAACTACGTCTAAAAAGTCTGCCATTGAGGACGTGTTTTTGCTGTTACACCAACTTTACCTTGTCTAAAACTTGTTCACGACTGCAATAGTGGCAGCAAATCACGTCATTATTCTTTTCAGAAACGTGAAAACGTGTCTTCATGGGTTCGTTGTTTGTAATGCACTTGGGATTACCACATTTCACTACGCCCACGATATCCTTGGGAAGGCGTACCTGACGCTTTTCTACGACATTGAAATCCTTGATAATAGAGAGATTCACGTTGGGCGCCACAACAGCCAAGCGGTCGAGTTCTGCATCCGAGAAATAGCGATCGGCAATTTTCACGAGACTCTTGTTGCCCATCTTTTGGCTTACAAGGTTGTAACCAATCATCACCGTTGACTTCAAATCTTGAAGACCAAGGAGACTTATTACTTCAAAAAGTTTATTGCTAGGAATATGGTCAATAACGGTGCCATTCTCAATGGCAGCTACCATTAATTCTTGATTCATGAGGGATAAGGTTATAGGTGAGAGTAAAGAGTACGGAGAACTGGGTATCGTTTCCTGCTGAATTTAAGACTCTGCATGGAAGTAGTACGCAGCACACTGTTGGTGTACTCTAAAATTACATATTCAGCACATCACAGATAATAGCTTCGCGAGCATAAAGTCCGTTTTGCGCCTGCTGGAAATAGTATGCGTGAGGATCGTCATCCACATCGTAAGCGATTTCGTTTACACGGGGAAGTGGATGGAGGATTTTCATATTCTCGCGTGCCTTTCCGAGCATTGATGCCTTTAGAATATACACATCCTTTACGCGTTCGTATTCCATTAGGTCAGTAAAACGTTCACGCTGCACACGGGTCATGTAAAGAATATCGGCTTCAGCAATGACATCTTCATTGAACTCTTCATACTCAACATACTTTATGCCATGTTCACGACAATACGCCTTATATTCTTCAGGCATCGCGAGTTCCTTAGGAGCAATGAAGTGGAAGGTGGGATTGAAGTGGCGAAGCGCCATAAGGAGGGAGTGTACGGTACGGCCGTATTTCAAGTCACCCACAAGGAACACGTTGAGGTTATCAAGCGTCCCCTGTGTTTTATAAATGCTATAAAGGTCGAGCATTGTCTGCGTGGGGTGTTGATTGGCACCATCACCCGCATTGATAATAGGCACGTTTGCCACTTCACTTGCATAAAGTGCAGCGCCTTCCAAATAGTGGCGCATCACGATGACGTCTGCATAGTTTTGAACCATCATGATGGTATCCTTTAGGGTTTCACCCTTTGTGCCACTCGTAATTTTGGGGTCGGCAAAACCGATAACTTTTGCGCCAAGGCGATTGGCCGCAGTTTCAAAACTGAGACGCGTACGTGTTGAGGGTTCAAAGAAAAGGGTTGCCACAATTTTTCCATCAAGGATCTTGCTATTGGGATTCTTTTCAAACTCCTCTGCGCGCTGAATCAATTGCAATATCTTTTCGCGAGACAATGTGTTGATAGAAACCAAACTTCTTTTTTCAGACATCATGTTTCTTATGTTTTAAGGTAAGTATGCAGTGCCGTACGAACAACACCACGCTATATTTTCCCCAAAATTAGATATTTATTTTTTATGTAAAGGAGAAATTTACTTTTTATCTGCCACGCAACGAAAATTAGTTGCAAAATCATTTTCAGATAATCGGAAAAGTGTAACTTTGCCACTTTCTGAAGCATTTCCTTCTGGAATAACAACGATTCAGAAATACACTCACTAATTACAAACAATTAAATTTATACGACTATGAAAAGTTTGAAAGGATCAAAGACAGAACAGAATCTTCTCACCGCATTTGCAGGCGAATCAATGGCACGCAACAAGTATTCTTACTACGCTTCAAAGGCAAAGAAGGAAGGTTTCGTGCAAATCGCAAATATCTTTGAAGAAACAGCATCCAACGAAAAGGAACACGCTAAGATGTGGTTCAAATTGCTTCACGATGGTGTACCTTCAACTGCTGAAAATCTCCTTGACGCGGCTAATGGTGAAAACTACGAATGGACAGACATGTATGCTACATTCGCCAAGGAAGCACGCGAAGAAGGTTTTGAAGAAATTGCTAACAAGTTTGAACTCGTTGCTGCCGTTGAGCGTGAACACGAAGAACGCTACCGCAAACTTCTTGCTAACGTTGAAGGCAAATTAGTATTCAGTCGTGATGGCGATGCTATTTGGCAGTGTCTTAACTGTGGTCACATCGTTGTGGGTAAGGACGCTCCTGTAATTTGCCCCGTTTGCGATCATCCTCAAAGTTACTTCCAGCTTAAGGCTGAAAATTTCTAAAATAATCTATTTGCAAGAGACTATGCACCCCTGCATGGTCTCTTGTTTCAGTTGTATCATTTACCTATTCACTTTCGTACGAATATGAAGAAACTCTTTCTGCTTGCACTCCCCGCATTGATGGCAAGTTGCAGTTCTAAAGAATTCAAAATTGAAGGATCCATTACCGAACAACTAGACAGCACCTACGCTTACCTCATGACTGATAAGGAAGAAATCCTTGACTCATGCCTTATAAACAAGGGTAAGTTTACATTTGCCGACACGGTGAACGACAAAAAAGTTTACCTCGTTCACATGGGACAGCAACGCACCGTTGTGTTTGTTGAGAATGGCAGTAAAATTAAGATTAACGCACTTGAAGCACCTATCCAAGCTACAGACAATGGAGGTTTGAACGACAAGTATAACACCATCCTCGACAGTATCGCTAAGCAGGCAGCGGCTATCCGCGAAAAGGAAAACAAATTGTATGAGGCAAACGCCACTCCCGACTCTATCCTAAACTTCAAGAAGGGAGCATATGACAAACTCTACGATTATTACCGCGCTGAGATTCATGCAAACAAGGACAACCAAATTGGCGCCGTTATTTTCGGCATGACTGCGCGCTCACTCTACCCCACCATCGAGTTGATTGACTCCATGTGTAACGTTGTGAAATATGCTAAAGACAATGCCATCGTTCAATCATTGAAAGAAGACCTCATTCTCAAAGACAAAACGAAAGAAGGCAAACCGTACACCAACTTCGGCGGACTCTCTGAAACAGGAAAACTCGTAAAACTCTCTGACTTCGTAGGTCAAGGTAACTACGTCTTGGTGGACTTCTGGGCGTCATGGTGCGGACCTTGTAAGGCAGAGATGCCCAATCTCGTGAAGCTCCACAATCAGTATAAGGACAAAGGACTTACCGTTCTTGGCGTAAACATTTCTGATAGTGAAGAAAACTTTAAGGGCACATTAAAACACCACGACATCACGTACCCACAAATTCACATCCCCGCTCATGTCAAAGAGAACAATGGCGCAACGCTTTACAACGTGAAGTCCATTCCTCACATCATGCTCATTGCTCCCGATGGCACCATCTTGAAGCGCGGTTTGCGTGGCGAAGAAATGATGAATTACATCAAGGAGATTATGACCAAGAAATAATCTCCATTCGGAATATGCAATCAGCCTTTAACGCCGTGTTAAAGGCTGATGCTTTTTATGAAGTGATTAACGACGCATGTCATTCGTGTCGGCCTCCACTTACGAAACAATCATGGAGTTTCGAACGGCATTCGAACGGCATTCAAAGACCAATCGAATGCTGTTCGCATATAAAAAGAAAAGGATGTGTCACAATCGTTTTTTGACACATCCTCTTTTTTAGCATTCGCATCCAGGTTCTTTTCTGAAGCAAAGATACCTTCGTGCGTTTGTTATAATAAGAAAACTCTGAAGGAGACGAGACGTAGTTTCCCGAAAAAGAGACGCCCCGATCTGTTGAAGAGTTCTTCATTCTTCACTAAATTCTCACATCTCGAACCCCGCAAGTTTGCGGGAAGATATTTGTAAGAAATATGCTACCTCTAAGGTTTACGGGAAAGGATTTGTGAAAATCTGGCACGCCTCAGAGATGCGGGACTTGAAATAAAAAAAATATGGGTGCCGCAGACGTGAGTGGTTCCAGAAGTTTCAAAAATGGCACGGAGATAGTTGCTCTCCCCTTACAGACTTGTTGCAACAGTTATATTACTACCCAGAACGGGACAATTCAAAATAAACGTTACTCCATAAAAACCTGCATAGCGCCATCCACGTTCGTAATCTGTCCCTACAAACTGCATAGCGCTATCCACGTTCGTAATCCGTCCCTGCAAACTTGCGAGATGCCATCCGCGTTCGTAATCTGTCCGCGCAAACTGCATAACGCCATCCACATTCATAATCTGTCCGTGCGGACTTGCATAGCTCCATCCACGTTCGTAATCTGTCTATGCAGAAATTCTTGGTCCCAAATCTTTCGCCAAAATGTATCTGCATCGTTTTTTTCACCATACCGAACTACAAGATTGGACAAACGATTACAATCCCTACTCTAGTCTGTTATAAAACGGGTGCCGAGAGATGGAACAACCAGTTCCAGAAGCGGCGCATTTTAGACTTCTTGCGATAGTCGGCAGGTGTCATTCGTGTGCAGCGTTCTGCTTTATCTTGTTCAAAGATTGTTTGCATAGCCTGCGTGGCTGCAGGGTCAACTATAAGCACGTTACACTCATAGTCCATCTTCAAACTACGGCCGTTAAGATTCGCACTGCCTAAGAAAAGGAATTGGTCGTCAATCATCATCACCTTAGAATGATGGAACCCGCCATGAAAAACGTAGACTTCGGCGCCCAATTGTGCAAATTGGTTGGTATAATATTCCGTAACGTTCGGTGTCACAGGAATGTCACAAGCCGCCGAAACCATAATCTCCATACGCACCCCACGTTTCAGCGCGCGCTTAAAGGCACGAACCACCTTGGGAGTCAAGGTGAAGTAAGGATTAATGAGTTGCACATGACACTGGGCGTTATCAAGAATCTCTACAAACGTCTGCTCCATGATGCGTGACGTCTGGCGCGGAATGCGATTGACAACTCCTATAATCTTTGAACCCGCAGAAACTGTGGTATCGGCTTTAAGTCCCTCAAAGTAATCGTTCGCACAGCGTTCACCCGGATAATACTGAGTCCCCTGAAGATTATCATCCATCACGTCATTCCAGAAATCCATAAACACCTTCTGCAACTCAGCAACAGCATCTCCCTCAATGCGACAATGCAAGTCGCGCCACTCGCCAAACTCAGGTTTTCCCACAATGTAGTAGTCTGCCACATTCATACCTCCTGTGTAGGCGATGAGTCCGTCAATCACTACAACCTTACGGTGGTCGCGAAAGAAACTATTCTGGAAAAACGGGAAAGCCAATCGATCGAACTCCTTAATGTGGATGCCGCGACGGTGAAGGGAGTCTAAGTGGTGTTGCTTCAAGGGACGGTCATTCGAACAATTTCCGAAACCATCGTAGAGGGCTCTCACCTCAACACCTTCAGCCACTTTTTCCGCCAAAAGATCGAAAAGCAGCGCGGAGATGGAGTCGTTGCGAAAGTTGAAATACTCCATGTGGATGCTCTTCTTGGCCTGTTTCACCGCCTTAAAGAGGTCGTCAAACTTTTCCTGTCCTGTTTTGAAAAACACGACACTATTATTCCCCGAAAAACGCACATCAAAGTTATCGCGAAGGAACGAAACAACAGCAGAATCGCTTCGGCTCGATTGAGCAAAAGCGATTCCACTGATGATAAATAATATGATTGAATAAATAATTCGTTGCATGAATATTTAGTTTGAGCTGGTGATGTTTGAGGTTATGAGGTTTTAAGAACCATGCGGGAATGTGTTTCTTGACCTTAAAGACTTTAGAGACCTTAGAAACCTTAAAACCTCACCCTACAACATCGTGCTAAATGAGTCAACAAGTCCTACCAAGTGATTATTCTCGTCCGTTACGAGCACACAGTGAATTTTGTGTTGCTGGAAGAGTTTTTCGATAGCGTGAATCTTCGTCTCGGGCGTTACACACTTGGGATGCTTTGACATGATGTCCGCCACGGTGAGTTGGAAAAACTTATCCTGAGAATTTTGCATCGCACGGCGTACGTCACCATCCGTGATAATGCCCATAACCTTTTCTTCATCTACCGCCACACAAAGACCGAGACGTCCAGTTGTCATGTGAATCACCGCTTCGCTAAGCAACATGGTTGGCGGTACAATGGGCAAGTCCTCCGTACGCATCACGTTCTTCGCCTTTGTCAACAAGCGGCGTCCTAGCGACCCACCAGGATGATACAGAGCGAAATCCTTTGCTTGGAACTTACGCGCCACAATAAGCGCACAGGCTAACGCATCGCCCAATGCCAATGTTGCCGTGGTTGAACTCGTTGGAGCAAGATTCAAGGGACACGCTTCACGCGCAACAGCAATATTCAAGTGAGCTGTGCTATACTGCGCAAGGAGCGATTGGGGATTGCCACTCATGCCGATAACAGGAATGCCACGATCAATAAAGTAAGGCAAGAAGCGCAACAATTCATCTGTATGACCTGAATTTGAAATGGCCAGCACAACGTCTTCTTGCTGAATCATTCCCAAGTCGCCATGGAAGGCATCGAGCGGATTTACGAAGAAACTAGGAGTACCGACAGAAGCGAGCGTTGCCGCAATTTTCGCGCCAATATGTCCGCTTTTTCCAACACCAGTAACCACCAACTTTCCCTTACTCGCAAGGATTAATTCTACCGCCTTGTCGAAATTCTCGTCCAGCAACGGAATCAAACCCAATATGGCGTCCGACTCATCGCGAAGGCATTTGATTGCAGTTTCAATATGTAAACTCATTGTGATTCTGTTTTAAGAAACTATGCTAACAACTCCTGAATAAGTCCGTCCAACTCATCCAAATAAAGCATGTTAGGACCATCGCTTAACGCTTGCTCGGGATTGGGATGAGTTTCAAAGAAATAACCATTCGCGCCAAATGCCTTAGCAGCCTTTGCCATCGCGGGAACAAACTCACGATTACCACCCGTTTTTCCTCCCGCAGCACCAGGACGCTGAACAGAATGCGTGCAGTCCATAATCACACGATCGGTGTAGTTCTTCATCAAAGGAATGTTGCGGAAATCCACCACAAGATTGTTGTAACCATAAATATTACCACGCTCCGTGAGCCACACTTCCTTCGCACCTGCCTCGTGGCATTTCTCAACGGGATACTGCATATCTTCTCCCGAAAGGAATTGCGCCTTCTTGATGTTCACAATCTTACCCGTCTGTGCAGAAGCAACCAGCAAGTCTGTCTGGCGGCAAAGGAAGGCGGGAATCTGCAACACGTCAACAACTTCTCCTGCTGCCTGTGCTTGGTAACTTTCATGCACATCCGTCAAAAGGGGAAGACCATACTTCGCCTTAACATCCGCCAGCATTTGCAAACCTTGCTCCAAACCTGGACCTCGAAATGAATGAATAGATGTGCGGTTCGCCTTATCAAAAGAAGCCTTAAAGTACACTTCTGCGCCTGTCTGCTCCTTTATCTGCGCCAACTTTGCAGCAACCACATCTAACAGTTCTGCCGACTCAATAACGCAGGGACCAGCTATAAATAAAGGTTTCATACCAATAAACTTTTTACATTAACGTGGCAAAGTTAAGAAAAATTAATGGTATACAGATAGTTTTCAAAAGAGTAAAATCCACACACATGAAATCGACTGCATATTCATGCTACCACACATTACCCTACCACACATAAAATTTACGACACATAAATTCTATGAGACCAAGAATCGTTGAACACAGGGAATCATTAAACACTAGGAATCATTGAACACTAGGAATCATTGAACACCAGGAACCATTAAAAACGGTGATTCGTCAAACACGAAGGACACCGCAGCAAATTCATATATTTTCGTTGCCTCAACATTACAAATATCTTATCTCAACAAGATATTTTCCTCAACAATCTAATTTTTCACCCCTCACTGCTTGCAAAAACAAAATAAAGTAGTACTTTTGCCTGCGATTTCGGGGTGTAGCTCAGTCCGGTTAGAGTGCGCGTCTGGGGGGCGTGAGGTCGCTGGTTCGATTCCAGTCACCCCGACTGAAATCAAAAGCGTTGATAGTCTCACGATTATCAACGCTTTTTTGTTTCTCCCTATCCGTCATTCTCCTTTGGTTGACGTGATAGAAGTCAACCTACAAGTCAACTGCATGTCACTTCCATTGTTTGTTTTTTCCTATTGAAAATCTAAACCGAGATAGACAGACTCTATTAGTCCACAAAGTTAGGAGAAAAGCAACTATGCTGCGGAGGGTGGTTGTTAAAGTGCTTAGATCTGTGCTATATTATTGACTGTTCTTATTCACGTCTGTTTGCCTATTGCCCAGCGAGGCGTTGCATTGCTTCGCGTATTTGCGGTGTGGCAAAGGTGAGAAGGGTGTGAGGTTCTGAGGTGTCGTATTGCTTCAAGGCCTCTCCAAAGGCTTTGAGTCCGCAGGCGATGAGTTTCGCCAAGGGGACTTCTTGCCCAGCATACTCTTGGGCTATTTTCACAATATAAGGGGCATTAAACCATTTCACCTCGCTCATTTCTCGGCACTCATCCTGCCTTCTGCTCACCACCTTTTGGCATAGGATTTGAAACCTGTCACGATCCTCAAAATCCTGATCATCCACAGGTATACCATATTTCGCGGCGTCACATTTGATTGCTTCCTCCGTAAATCGTTCATAAAATCTATGAGCAAAAAGAGTGTGTCTGCCGTCAGCAATGCTCAACACCTCATCTATCAGATATTTCTCATCCTCATCAACGAGATTCTTGACTACGGATGCCGTGAGGAGGAAATCCTCCAACACAAAAGGTTGTTGCTGCAGATATTCATCTATTTTCGGTAGGCCATAACTTGTCCTAACACAAATTGCTTTCAGAGATCGCGCTCCCGAAGGGGTTTCCCGCTTTGGAGGTTTTGGCGCGTGGGTTCTAACACAATAAACAAGTTCCTCACGCAGTGCGGGCACGGCAAACTTGAAGAGGTGCTGACCTGTTGCTGGGTCGAACTCCTTTATCGCCTGTTCCAATCCCGACACACCGGTTTGTATCAATCGTTGCAAAGGAGCTTGGTTTCTCGAGTATTGGTTTGCTAACGCCACTACAAAACGCATATTGGCAGTCAGCAGTCGAACCATTGCCTCAGCATCGCCCTGCTGTACCTGGACTATAAGCAGTTGTTCATCTTCATGGGAGAGCAACGTCACTCTGCCAATCATCACCAAGAAGTCATCAATATTAAATGCTGAAGTATCTTTTTGCAGATACTCCAAGATGAGTTGTCCTTTCATTTACAATGTTGATTTTATTGGGTAAAATTATTAAAGCATAAAGTTAACTTTTAAAACATGCCCCTGTCATATAGACAATTTTTTATAGACTATAGAAACGTTATTCGCACTCCTCGATGAAGCGCTCCGAATCATGTTATTCGTTCATAACTAATTATTGCGAAGATGTTCTATTATCGCCCCTTTCTCTGAAAGATGATGGCCAGAAGGAATGCAGTAGCAGTGGAATTCGGGATAGTGGTGCAGAAACGCGCTCACGAATCTTTCACCAAGCAATTCGTCGGTATCGGCAAAGAAGGCATGCACTAAATATTTGTCCTCGGCAGCTGCTCTTCCGCCCAAATTTCAAAAGGTGCATAGATCGCCACAAGTGCTGCGGGAGCACCGATTGTGGGAAACTCCTAGCTCGGCAACTAGCAGGGGGAGGATCATATTTAAAGTTTGCTATTCTGTAAGTAACGGAGCACTATCAATCTTTGGAATTAAAAATCGAGAGTTTCTCCTTTATAGAATGCAATCAGTCGATGAACTAAATTTGAATTCATTTTTCAAAAAGGCCAAGGCTTGTCCGCCACGCCCTCATCCACCTCAATCTCTATTTCGTTAAAGCATTCAAGCAAGGCATCGTAGAGCGTCATTAGCGCTGTGGCATTGGGCAACTCTACACGCATGACAACACATTCAGAATCCTCGGTATTGAGGCCAACGAGCAGTCCTAAGTGCAGTGCTTCACCCACAAGCACATTCATCACCATGCCAATGGGAATATTCAAGGCGCTTTCTTCTGTGGTAGGCACACCTATGCGCTCAGCTATCTTCTTCACCATCTGCACAATGGTTGTGCGTTGCGATTCGGCGCCACGGATATAAAGGTCGGATTTTACGAACATCGTTTTGAGTTTTTTAGAGTACAGAGTACAGAGTACAACTGCCATTCGGATTGCATATTCTTGAATACTTAACGGTTTTATCTATTCAGCAGGATCTTCCACCACTTCGTAAATAACCATTGCCGTCCAGTTTTGCCACGCTGAATTGTGTGGGTTGATATATTCGGCAGTGTACTTAATATCCCTTACGACAATCTTATCCTTATGCTCGCAAAGAAAGTTGTTTACTTGCCGCTCAAACTTCTCCAACTCAGGAGTGCGGTCTCTGAAAAGTTTAATCTGTACCATAGTATTTGAATGATGTGTTAATTGAGTTACCTATATAATATAGAAACAAAAAGGAAAAAATTCAAAAAATGTGGTAACTTTATTTTTACAAATGCCACAAATAACACCCTAGGTTGCTCCGTTGGGAGGTACTTCGGGGTATTTCATATCAATAAGGAAAGAGGTTCTTATTGCTTTACCCTTGTTTTCATCTTTGGCGCCAACTCAGCGATGAACTGATGCTGTTCTTTGGGATGGTAACATAACTATATCCGAGGGGATGAAAAGCGAATGCTGATGATATGTAGCATAAAAAAGTGAGGTGCGCCACACACATCGTAGCGCACCTCACTGAAAATTACTTTTTTGTCGTATGTATTCTTGTTACAAACAGTTTATCTGATTTGCACTTTCTGACCATTGACAATATAGACACCACTTTTAAGTTTTGCAGAACTGTTTATGCGACGTCCAGAAACATCGTAAATCGTAACGTTTTGATTGCCAGAATCTGAGGGATTCAGTGTAAGTTGTTCCACTGCTGTTTCTGAATTTTCTTCAGCAGGAAGAACGACTTCAAGGTCAAACGTACCATCTGAAGATTGATTTGCCGAATATCGATCTATCACTAAAGAGGAATAAGGAAATGTTACAACTCCGTCTGAGTAAGTGGCAAGTGGAGCATATAACAACTGGGAGATGAAACTTGCATACCCTGCGTCTAACATCACACCTACGGGAGTAGTCAACAATTTTACATCTTTAGGATTTGTCACATCTATATAAATCCACCAATCTTGCTCAGGATCAATATAATCATACATCGAACTATGGGTAAAAATGCGCAAAATAGAAAATTTGTACAAGTTGTTCGCCTCATTTTCATAAAGTCGCGTCTTATCTATCACTATTCGCCATAACATTTCTACCACACGGATTGCCCATACATTTTTAAAGCGATTCGCAGTGCTGAATATGAAGCACAAGTTTGCATACCTCACGAGAGAACTTTCTAGTTTGAAAACAATGGAAGTAAAAATGTATTAACATGCTGTGAACTGCTGGTAATTACTCTAAAAATGCTGTTTGAGGATCGAGAACCACAGGTAACGCTAGTAAAAATCTTATTTTGTTGCTGAGAACTGCAGGTAACGGTATAAAAAAACGCATTTTATTGCCGTGAACCGCTGGGAATAGTAGTAAAAATGTCATTTTGTCGCCACGAATCGTGGGGAACAACAGCAAAAATTCATTTTTTATGCTGTGAACCGTGGGGAATGGTCGTTTTC
>CALCHM010000101.1 GCA_937901345.1 uncultured Prevotella sp.
TGATTGGTAAAGGATATTCTGTGAAGAGTGCGCAGATTGAAATGGAAATGATTGCAGAGGGTTATTACGGCACGAAATGCATGGTGGATATCAACCGCCAGTATCGCGTGAACATGCCCATTCTGGATGCCGTTTACAACATCCTTTACGAGCGCATTTCTCCCAGCATTGAAATCAAATTGCTGACGGATTCGTTCAGATAATCTCAAGCGGTAAACAAATTCACGTTTGCCCCATGGCAATCTCGCTTGATTGATCGTTTCCGTATGAGTATTTAAGCAGAGCGTATTTTCCCCCCGAAAATACGCTCTGCTTTTTACATGTACAAAAATGTGTGATCATTTTGTAGCGATATGCCGGGGCATTTCGACATCTCTAGAATCAACATTCCTATGACAATTTTTTTCCTTTCTATTTCATGTATTAAAAAAGTCCAACTCATGAAACGGCAATAAAATGCCCCCAAACAAACTTTCAGCATCCTTTCCGTATTCTGTTTCGGGACAACAAAAAAGTGAGCATGCTATTCTAACTTGAAATGAGGCAAAGAGAGAGGAACTTCTCCCAAAATATTTTGATAATTGTCCGAGACGGTCGTCGAGGACAATAAACGAGGCATTTTTTTGTCCGTGACGACCGTAGAGGATAAAAAACGAAGCAATTTTTTGTCCGTGACGACCGTAGAGGATAAAAAACGAGGCAAATTTTTGTCCGTGACGACCGTAGAGGACAATAAACGAGGCAAATTTTTGTCCGTGACGACCGTCGGGGACAATAAACGAGGCATTTTTTTGTCCGTGACGACCGTCGGGGACAATTGTGGTGACGGATTGGTTGCGTTCCATAGCGAATAGTTTGTTTACAGCAACAAAATGGGGATACCACAGCGGACTGCCCCCATTTGATTCAGGTTTTACGCATGACAATCTAACTATCACTGCAATCTCCCTGCGTCTGCGCCAGTGCAACGTTGATTTCTCCTAACAGCAACTGCGTAGGAGCAAAACGTTTCACCAATCCTTCAATGCGCAGTCTTCTAACGTCGTTCGAACGCTATTCGAATGCCATTCGAACGCCATTGAAACACCATGAAAAAAGTCTACACCCGATTCGTTCGAATGTAGACTCTTTTGATAGGATTACTGATTCGCTACGCTCAAAAGCACGCACGTTGATGTGGATACACATATATATAATGGTGTACACGCAGTAATTTAGTGACAACTTCCTTTATCGATTTTTGCCACACTTCCCTCAAATTGCTCCGCCAATTCGGGTTTGAGCGTGAGGGCTTGCTTGAGGTCGTCTGCCGCTCCGGAAAGGTCTTTCAAATGATGCTTTACCGCTCCGCGCGCCATGTAGGCCTCGGCAAAATCGGGCAAACGCGTGATAGCGTCGGTATAGATGTTGAGCGCCTCTTCCCAACGTTTGTTTTGCTGAAGCAGGTTGCCGAGGCGAAGCACAACGTTTCCTGCTTCGGGTTTCTGTGTGAGGATGCTGTGATAGGCAGCAATGGCATTCTCCGTCTGACCGTCGATTGCCAAAATGTCTGCACGCAACAAAAGGTAGGCGAGTTGGGCGGGTTCCAACGTGACGAGTGCGTCAACATCAGTGAGCGCCTCCTTCGTTTGTCCCATCTGCACCAACGTCACTGCGCGTAAGGCGAGCGCCTGCTTATCTTCGGGGTTATTGGCAAGATGCTGTGTTAACAGTGCAATACCGGCAACAAATTGGTTGTCGCCAATCATTTTTTTTGCTTGTTCGAGCATGGTGATTTATAGGTGACGAGGTAATAAGGTTTTAAGGTTATGAGGTTGCCATTCGGGATGGGAAATGCCGGTCCCGCATGGTCTTTAAACCTCATAACCTTAAACCTAAAAATCTTATATATTATCCGTAAATGATCTTACCGTTTTCGTCTTCGAAGGCTTCTGTATCCTTAGAATACTGGTTCATAGCGCGGAGGCTCATACCCATGCTTGAGAAACCGCCATCGTGGAAGAGGTTCTGCATGGTAACTTTGCGCGTATAATCAGAGAACATCATAACGCAATAGTCAGCGCAATCATCAGCAGAAGCATTGCCCAGGGGAGACATCTTGTTGGCAAATGACATCAAGTCGTGCATACCCTTCACACCGTTACCCGCAGTTGTGGGCGTAGGCGACTGAGAAATTGTGTTGACACGTACGTGCTTTTCGCGACCGTAGATGTAACCGAAACTACGAGCGATACTTTCAAGAAGACTCTTAGCATCGGCCATATCGTTATAACCGAAGAACGTGCGCTGAGCAGCAACGTAAGAAAGTGCGATAACAGAACCATATTCTGCAATGGCATCCATCTTCTTTGCCACCTGCAACATCTTGTGGAAAGAGATTGCTGAAACGTCAAGAGTTTTATCGAGGAAGTTGTAGTCGAGGTCGTCGTAAGTACGTTGCTTGCGCACGTTGGGACTCATGCCGATAGAGTGAAGCACAAAGTCAATCTTGCCACCGAGCAATTCCATAGACTGTTCGAACACCATCTTCAAGTCTTCCACGCTTGTAGCATCAGCAGGAATCACGGGAGCATTGAGTTTCTGAGATAGACCATCGAGTTCGCCCATACGCAAAGCGATAGGCGTATTGCTGAGTGTGATAATAGCACCTTCTTCAACAGCCTTTTCTGCTACTTTCCAAGCAATTGACTGTTCGTTGAGCGCGCCAAAGATGATACCGCGCTTACCCTTCAAAATATTGTTTGCCATAATTATAAATGTTTTGAGGAGTGTACATCAAGCAGAAATGTTTGTGCATTTCGCACCAAGTCTGTCCTTCCACAATCCTCGTTAACTTTTCTTGAATTCTGCACAAAGTTACTACTTCTGAGCAGTTTACCCAATGAAAAGTTCCAAATTCCGCCTTCTAGGTTACTTTCAGTTGATATTTCCTACAATTTTTGTCATGTAGACTTTATTTTAAGTTGCGAATAGGGTGCAAGGTTGCACTTTGCGCAATATAAATTACGTCTATAAGTGTATAAATAAATTCTGTTTGTTGCATTCAGAAAAGCGTTGTACTTTTGCACTGTAAACCTAAGGAACTTCACACCGAGGGTTACACCAAACAATCGTAACTAATAATAAATTTAATAAAGCATAAAATTATGGAAAAGTATCTTTGCACCGTTTGTGACTACGTTTATAACCCCGAACTCGGCGATCCCGAAGCAGGTATCGCTCCTGGTACAACTTTTGAAGAACTTCCCGAAGACTGGGTATGCCCTCTTTGCGGAATGGGAAAAGAAGTGTTTGAAGTCACTGAATAAACGAACTGCCGATGTGAAATCGGTGTCCTGCTGAATGAACTTTCAGTAACCCATGATGATAATTGAGTGTGTCTCCTGTGCTACTCCAAAAGTGGCATAGGAGATTTTTTTGATGTCTCTAACGGAAGATGTTTCGGATTTTCATCTATAAAATAGCGGGATTGGTCGAGTGAGAAGGTTTAAAGAAATCAGAACACTTTGTTGTTGGAAGGGAAGGTTTTACTTTTGCTTCGGAAAAATGAAGGTGCGACGTTAGAAATTGCACTTCATTTCTTTTTATCAACCACCTTAAACTGTATAGTTATGAAGAAAATGTTTACCCTACTGATGCTCTTGACGATGAGCATGAGCACGGTTTTTGCTCAAACTCCCGACGGCGATAAAGCCGAAGAACGCTTAAACCGCATGATTGAGCGTAAGGCGAAAGACTTAAAGTTGGACGACGCGACCGTAACCTGGTTTGCTCCGCTCTACAAGGAATATATGACGGCGCTTTTCGTGGTAAATCAAAAATATCGCGTGGAAAAGAAAGACCTTAACGATGCTGAGATTCTCGAAGCCATCGTAGGCAGTTTCTCACGCGCAGAGGAAGAAGTTGCCGTAAAGCGCACCTACTTTCTCAAGTTCCAAGAAAAACTCACTCCTCAGCAGTTACAGAACCTTTTCATGCCTCGTATGAACAGACCCGGCCAAGGCGGTCAGCGTGGCGGTTTTCCCCGAGGTGGAGGACAGCAGGGTTTCCAAGGACAAGGTAATTGGGGAGGCGGAGGTTCGGATTTTTAAGTGGATTAACCAACCACTAAGTTATTAGCAAAGAAAAGCCTACACCAATCTATCAAGGCTTGTTCGAACACCGTTCCCCAACACTAAATGAATCCGCGAGATGTTTCTTAACGAATCTTAAATTCGGAGAAGCATCTCGCGGATTATCTATGAAAAGGGGGCATTTGTCGAATACTTCTGAAATTGGGTGAGAGCAATCTTGCCGAGTAAAAGTAAATGCCTAAATTTGCAGCATCAAGGTTACAGAACCTGTTTAAGAAGGATTAAAAACAAATTTACTAACGCAAAAAAATTAATGTATTATGAAGAAATTAATGCTCTCTCTCGTTGTTCTCGCTATGAGTGCAACAACCGTATTTGCTCAGTGCCCCACGAAGGCAGGTAAGTGTGATGCCCCCAAGACTTGTGCTGACAAGACTGCTCAGTGTGCAGACCGTCTCGTTCAGGAAATGAAACTCGATGATGCTACAGCACAGTGGTTCAAACCGCTTTTTGCTGAATATCAACAGAAGTTGGCAGACGTTCGCGCAAAGTATTGCAACAAGGACAAGAAGGATTGCAAGAATTGCACAGACGCTGAAATCATGAAGCACTTGGAAGGCGCTATTGCATGTCAAGGCGACATCGCTGACGTTAAGAGCGCTTATCTCAAGAAATTTAAGGCAAAGTTGAACGCCAAGCAACTTCAAGTAATCTTCTGTCAGAAGAAGATGAAGGCAGGTAAGCACCCCATGGCACATAAGCATTTCGGCAAGAAGCACGGCAAGGCATGCAACATGAAGCATGGCAAGTGTGACAAGGACAAGAAGTGTGACAAGCATGGCGATAAGAAATGCGACAAGACTCAGAAATGCGACAAGGCTGGCGAAAAGAAGTGTGACGCGCCCAAGTGTGACAAGATCAAGAAGTAATAATGCCCCGCGCATATCATAGTTGTAAATGTAAGGAGGAAGCATCGTGAGTGGTGCTTCCTCCATTTTTTGCGCACCCCCCATTTTATTTGAACCGTTTTAAACGAAATCGGAGCAACGGGCAAAAAAAACAGAGCAGGATGAAAAGAATTGGGCTACACCGCTTCTTCTCTCGCTGCTCTGACATCAATTTTATTCACTAAAAAACCGAAAGGTCAACTTGGTTTGGTTGTTACCCCAACACCTTTTTCAACTCGTCCAAACTTGCACTAATGGGCACGCTTTGCTTTTCGCCCTTCATGAATTCTTGGAGCTTCTGAGGTATTTCAATTGCTTCACCAATGATACGCTCAATGGTTTCTTTAAACTTGGCAGGGTGAGCCGTTTCGAGGAAGACACCAACCTCACCAGGTTCGAGTCCCTCAACGAGCGATTGATATCCGCAAGCACCGTGGGGATCGAGCAAGTATCCTTCTTGTTCCCACACACGCTTCACGGTGTCTGCAATCTGTGCGTCCGAGTATGCCGCACCGCTCATGTCCTTACAAATTGCCTCATGACTTTCGCCATAAAGGTCAAGAATGCGGGCAAAGTTACTGGGAGCGCCTACGTCCATAGCGTTAGCAATGGTGCAAACAGAGGCACGCGGTTCGTACTTACCCGTCTGCAGGTATTTGTAAACAATGTCATTGCTATTGTTTGCTGCAATAAAGCGCTTAATGGTGAGTCCCATGTGCTTACCAAAGAGACCTGCTGTCAAATTTCCGAAGTTACCGCTAGGCACAGCTACCACCATATCCTTTTCCTTACCCATGCGCTTCAACTGTGCGTAAGCGTTGAAATAATAAAATGCTTGAGGGAGGAAGCGTGCAATGTTGATAGAATTTGCACTGGTAAGTTTGTGGCGCTTATTCAATTCTTCATCCATGAATGCAGCCTTCACGAGCGCTTGGCAGTCGTCGAAACATCCGTCCACCTCGATGGCGGTGATGTTTTGTCCTAAAGTCGTGAACTGCTTCTCCTGAATTTCGCTCACCTTGCCTTTGGGGTAAAGTACATAGACATGAATGCCGGGCACACCAAGGAAACCATTAGCTACCGCGCTACCCGTATCACCCGAAGTGGCAACGAGTACATTCACGCGCTTCTGTTCGTTGTTCTGAATAAAGTGTGAAAGCAAGCGTGCCATGAAGCGACCGCCAACATCCTTAAACGCGAGCGTGGGACCATGGAAGAGTTCAAGCGCATAGATGTTTTCGCTCACAGGAACGACGGGCGTTTCGAAACTCAACGTATCGTCAACAATCGCACGGAGTTTGTCGGCAGGAACATCCTCGCCAAAGAATGCTTCAGCCACACGGAAGGAAATTTCCTGAAAACTCAGTTGGTCGATTGTGTCATAAAACTCCTTTGGAAGGGGTTTAATCGTGAGGGGCATATAAAGACCACGGTCAGCAGCAAGACCTGTAACAACTGCTTCTTCAAGAGTGGCATTTGCTGCTTGTTTGTTCGTGCTATAATACATCATAATAGTGTCTGTTTAGAGTTTAAGAATGGGGGGAAGAAAGCGTGTTGTTAATCTTTCTCCATAAAGGCGCGGATAAATTCATCTCGCTGAAGGAGTCCGTAACTTCCCTCTAACGCGGCTGTTTCGTCAAACGACTGCACAGCGTCGGGTTGAATATTGGGGTGCCAAATAAGGAAAGGTACGGGTTCTGCCGTATGCGTGCGCAAACTGCAAGGCGTAGGATGGTCTGGGAGAATGGCTATCGCAACGGGTTCACTCCAAGAATTTACGGCCTCAAAAATGGGTTGCACCACTCTGCGGTCGAGATCTTCAATCGTACGCTTCTTGAGTTCGATGTTACCCTCATGACCTGCTTCGTCACTTGCCTCAATGTGGAGGTAAACGAAATCCTGTTTTTGAAGTGCATCGAGCGCCACTGCTACTTTGTTTTCGTAATTCGTGTCGTAAAGTCCTGTTGCACCTTCAACTTCTGGTGTCTCGAATCCTGCGTAATGACCAATGCCGCGAATCAAGTCAACGGCTGAGATGACAGTGCCCGACTGGATTTCAGGGAATTTTTCGCTCAAGAGTTCCATCTTTGGACGGAAACCTCCACCCCAAGGCCAAATGCTATTCGCGGGGTCCTTGCCCTGCTCCATGCGGCGAAGGTTGACGGGATGGTTTTTCAAAACCTCTTGCGAACGGAGGATTAAGTCGTTAATCAAATCCGCAGTTTCTTGTGCTTCGGGAACTTCTGCACGTACCATGCGAGGACGGAATGGTTGACCAGGAACGTCGTGAGGAGGAGTGCACGCAATGCGCTTGTCACCACCTTTAATCACTAAAAGATGACGGTATTGAATACCCGTGTGGAAACGCACACGTTCGTTACCCAAGGCGTCTTGAAGGGCTTTCACCAATTCATCGGCTTCTTCCGTTGTGATGTGCCCTGCAGAGTGATTCTTAATACAATCTTCAGTAATGCAGATGATGTTGCAACGTAAGGCAAGTTCGCCTGGTTGTAATTCAACACCAATGCTTGCCGCTTCAAGCGGACCGCGACCTTCATACACTTGCGTAAGGTCATATCCAAGAACAGACATGTTGGCCACTTCACTACCTGGATGAAATCCTGGAGCAACCGTAGCCAATCGCCCAGTACGCCCTCGACGCGCAAGTTCATCCATAAAGGGAGTTTCTGCTGCTTGAAGAAGGGTCTTACTACCGAGTGACTTAATAGGCCATCCAGCCATACCGTCGCCAAGAATAATGATGTGCTTCATAGTGTATGAGTATTATGTTAGTCGCACAGAGGAGCAAATGAACACTACGCTCAACGTCCTGATGCGGAAATGTGTGAAAGTATTAATGGGGGATAAAACGAGTATGATGTGCCACCAATGCACGGAGCAGAGGGTTGCACAAAATTCGCCACAGATGTGGTGAACGTAGCTACTGACGTAGCACAAAATGTTTACAAGGAAACAATACGAGTGTACGAAAAAGGTGTTTCACATAGAAACACGAATAAAAGCCGCTACCCTCGAAGGGAAGTGGATGTCCCAGTGCCAAAATTTGTAGTCGCGATATGTACAAAAAATGCGTTCATTACGAATCCTGCGTTTGGGAATGTTAGTTAATTTTTGATATCTTTTTTTTAACGGAGATAGGAGATTGGAAATAGGAGAATGAATGAAGAGAAATGAAGAAACATATTCTCGCTACACCAATCCCTATGATGATTCCGTTCAAAAAAGCATCGTGTGCTTTTACTCTTAGTTAGTTGTGTCAGACGCGTTAGTCAGCGCCAGTAGTCTAGTTTGTTTGCTTGCAAATGTATAAAGAAATATATTAACTCCAAGACTTTTTGCAACGAAAATAAGAAAATTGCTAACTTTTTATCATTTGAATGTCGCAAAACCGGAAATTCTGCTCACTCGCTCTCGATTTGTGCAGAAAAAACGGCGTTTGTTCACATCGTTGCGCTGCTTTTCAAGACACCAATGCGACATGTTGTTATAGGTGTGTTACTTAAATCTTGCCAAATTTCGGTATTCTGTGATTTATCCTTATCTTTGCCAAGCAAATACGCAGGGGAACATTCCCCAAACAGCGAACTATATATTAATATAATAATATCAACAACCATAATTACAAAATCACAATGTTTGACGTGAAAGATTGCCTTGCTCAGTGCGAGGAAAAAATGGAAATGAGCGTAATGCACCTCGAAGAAACCCTTTCTCACATCCGTGCAGGTAAGGCTAATGTGCATATCCTTGATGAAATTCGTGTGAACTCTTACGGTTCAATGGTGCCTATTAATAATGTTGCTGCCATCACTACTCCCGATGCGCGCACTATTGCCATCAAACCCTGGGATAAGTCTATGTTCCACCACATTGAGAAGGCGATTATCGACTCTAACGTTGGTATCATGCCCGAAAACAATGGTGAAGTGATTCGTCTCGGCATTCCTCCCCTCACCGAAGAGCGTCGCCGCGATTTGACAAAGCAGTGTAACGGTCATGGCGAAGAAGCGAAGATTGCTATCCGCAACGTGCGCCGTGACGGTATCGAAAAGATGAAGAAGGCCGTGAAGGACGGACTTTCTGAAGACATCGAAAAGGACTCTGAAGCAACATTGCAGAAGATCCACGACAAGATGGTGAAGAAGGTTGAAGAATTGCTCGCTGAAAAGAGCAAGGAAATCATGACGGTGTAAGTTGGAAATAAGAATATAGAAAGGAGAAAGGAGAAAACCATGCGGGACACTATCGCGCCAGCAACTTTCTCCTTTCTCCTTTTTCCTTTCTCATTTCTCCTCTCTCCTTTATTTTTTATGCACGGAAAAGTTATTCGAAATACCGGATCATGGTATGAAGTGCGCACGGACGATGGGCGCATTCTGGAATGTAAAGTTAAGGGCAACTTCCGCCTGCGTGGCATTCGCTCTACCAACCCCGTTGCCGTTGGCGATGGGGTGACGGTGCGTGAAGGTGCGGCGGGCGAAGCGGCATTTATCACAGAGATTGACGAGCGCCGCAACTACATCATCCGCAAAGCCTCTAACCTGTCTAAACAAAGTCACATCCTCGCGGCAAATGTTGACCTCGCCGTATTGGTCATCACCATTGCGCGCCCCGAAACGACCACAACGTTCATCGACCGCTTCTTGGCGTCTGCCGAGGCTTATCGCGTCCCCGTTGTGTTGCTCTTCAACAAGATGGACGACCTTACGGACGAGGAACGCACCGTGGCCGACTACCTCATGGCGATGTACCGCCTCGTGGGCTACGACTGCTATGCTGTTTCCGCCCTGCGTGAAGAAGGCATTGATGCGTTGCGAGCGATTATGAAAGACAAGACCACCCTACTCGCGGGACACTCGGGTGTAGGAAAGAGCACACTGATGAATGTGCTCATCCCCGGAGCCAACGTAAAGACCGCCGCCATTTCCGACGCTCACGGTGCAGGGATGCACACAACGACCTTCAGCGAACTCCGTGACCTCCCCTTTGGCGGTAGCATCATCGACATTCCCGGCATCAAGGGGTTCGGAACGTTCAACATGGAACCCGAAGAGGTGGCGCATTACTTCCGCGACATCTTCGAAATCTCCCACAACTGCCGCTTCAACAACTGCATGCACATCAACGAACCCGGTTGCGCCGTGCTCGAAGCGCTCGAATCTCACCAACTCGCCCCCACCCGCTACGCCTCCTACCTCTCCATGCTGGAAGACAAAGAAGAAGGCAAATACCGAGCAGGACAGAAATAGCGAATTTCTTTGATCTCACGCTACAAACTTAAAGTGAGACAAGAAAAATCATTCGCGCGAAACCATAAAACCAAGCATAAAACCGACCTTAGAGTCCTTAAAGACCTTAGAGACCTTAGAGACCCTAAAGACCCTAGAGACCTTACAACCTCAAAACCTCAACATTATGATTACCGGCGAAATAAAAACCCGCATAGACTCCATCTGGGATACCTTCTGGACAGGCGGTATCACCAATTCCATCACCATTCTGGAGCAGATGACCTATCTCTTCTTTGCCAAGATGCTGGACGATGCTCAGCGCATGAAGGAGGCCAGTGCCAATGTCATGGGCGTGGCGGTGAAGGACCCCACCTTCCGCGAGGGTCTCTGGCACAATCCCGAAACCGACCGCCAGGTGCCCTACGAGTCACTGCGCTGGAGCGTCTTCCGCAATATGGAGGCCGAGGCTATGTACAATATCATCAGCAAGGACGTGTTCATCTTCATCAAGACTCTCAATAGTGGCAAGGAGAGTGCCTACAGTCGTTTCATGGCCAATGCTACCTTCCTCATCCAGAGTCCGCGCACACTGGTCAAGATAGTGGAGGGCATCAACGCTCTGGATATGAACAACCGCGATACCATGGGTGATGTCTACGAGTACGTTCTGGGCAAGATGGCTGCCAGTGGCAACAACGGACAGTTTCGCACTCCGCGCCACATCATACGCATGATGGTGGAACTGATGCAGCCCACGCTGAAGGATACCATCTGCGACCCTGCCATGGGTTCGGCTGGCTTCATCGTGGAGAGCGCCAAATACATCCAGCAGCACTACAAGAAGGAACTGCTCAAGCGCGAGCATGCCGACCACTACAAGAGCGGCATGCTCCACGGCTTCGACACCGATGCCACCATGCTCCGCATCGGTGCCATGAACCTCATGCTTCACGGTGTGGACAATCCTGGCATTGCCTATCGCGACAGCCTCTCTACGGACAATACCGACGAGGAGCGCTATTCGCTCTGTCTGGCCAACCCTCCCTTTACGGGCAGTCTGGACAACGAGGCGGTGAGCAAGTCGCTCCTTGCCATCACCAAGACCAAGAAGACGGAACTGCTCTTCCTTGCCCTCTTCATTCGCATGCTGCAGACGGGTGGACGCTGCGCCAGCATCGTGCCCGACGGTGTGCTCTTTGGCAACAGCACGGGTCACAAGTCCATACGCCGTGCGCTCATCGACCAGCACCGCCTCCAGGCCGTCATCTCCATGCCCTCGGGGGTATTCCAGCCCTATAGCGGTGTGAGCACAGCCATCGTCATCTTCACCAAGACAAATGCCGGCGGCACGGACCATGTGTGGTTCTACGACATGCGTGCCGATGGCTACTCGCTCGACCAGAAACGCTCCGAAGTCAGCGACAACGACATCCCCGACATCATTCAGCGCTTCCACAACCTCGATGCCGAGGCCGCTCGCTCGCGCAAGGACCAGTCCTTCCTCGTGCCCGTGGCAGAGATACGTGAGAAGGACTACGACCTCTCCATTAATAAATATAAGGAGGTGGAGCGCGAACAGGTGGTGTACGATGCTCCAGAGGTAATTATGGAGCGCATTGTGCAGTTGGAGCGCGAAATTAATAGTGCATTTGATGAATTGAAAAAACAATTACAATGAACTACACCCCTCCCTTTACGTTGACAGACGAGATGATGTCGCTTGTTGCGGAAATAGCAGAGATTGTCGGAAAGATTTCGGCTACAGCAGCGCAGCTTCCCCAGCCTCATTTACGAAAGGAAAACCGAATCAAGACCATTCAGTCGTCATTGGCAATAGAGAATAATTCGCTTACCATTGAACAGGTGACCGCCATTATCGAAGGTAAGCGCGTTTTAGGTGCGCCTAATGAAATTCAAGAGGTGCGCAATGCGATTGATGCTTACGAATTATTGCTGGAGTTGAATCCTTTTGAGGAGAAAGACTTATTACGTGCGCATCAGCTGATGATGACCGACCTTGTGCGCGAAAATGGCAGATATCGTTCTGGAGGCGTGGGAATCTTCAATGGCGAGCAATGCGTGCACATGGCGCCTCCTGCTATGCGTGTACCCACATTGATGGAGGATTTGCTTCAATGGGTACGCACCACGAAGACGCACCCCCTCATAAGCAGTTGCGTGTTTCACTATGAATTTGAATTTATCCATCCCTTTGCCGATGGCAATGGACGCATGGGGCGCATGTGGCAAACGCTTCTTCTCATGCAATGGAATCCTATCTTTGCATGGATACCTGTAGAAACATTGGTTAAAGAGCATCAAAAAGATTATTATGACGCTATAGCACAAAGCGACCGAGAGGCGTCCAGCACACCTTTCATCATCTTTATGCTACGCTGCTTGCTTCAAACCATACAAGAAATGGTAGAAAGTAACCCAAAAAGTAACCCAAAAAGTAACCCAAAAAGTAACCCAAAAAGTTCTGAAAAGATTTTGGATGCGATGTGTGCCAATCCACAACTTACCATTAAAGATTTGCAAGAGGTTACGGGTCTGTCAGAAAGCGGTGTGAAAAAAATTATCCGCTCTCTGCGTGCTGACGGAGTCATTGAGCGTGTGGGCGGTAATAAAGGGGGCTTTTGGAAAGTGAACCGTAACTAAAACTATATTTTCGTTCGATATAAATATCGTGATACGTTGCGAAATGACCTCAGCGTGGTTTTTGGGTTCACTCTAAGGCGCAAAGGCACGCAAAGATTTGGATTGAAATCCGCATGGCGCGCCCCAACGGGGCAGTAGCACCAAGCCCAGGGCAAGTGACCGAAGGGAACGGCACCCTGGGTGGGATGGCAATCAGCTGGTGCGCCCTGAAAGGGCAAAAGCAAAATATTTAAATATAGCAATATGGCACAATCGTTAAGTAAGGTATATTTGCATGTTGTGTTTCATATCAAAACGACGAGTCCTAAAATCAAGGAAGAACATATGGAACGCATGCATAGTTACATTGGGCAATTGGTAAACAATACGGGATGTAAGGTTATTCGTGTTGGTGGTATGCCCGACCATGTGCATGTCGTTTGTACGTTGTCGCGCGAGGTGGCCATTGCCCATTTGGTTGAAGAATTGAAGCGTAATAGTAGCCGTTGGATAAAGACGTTGGATGAGGGTTACAAATGGTTTGCATGGCAGAATGGGTATGCCGTATTTTCAGTAAGTCAATCCGTAATAGACAAAACCGTCACGTACGTAAACAATCAGCGCGAACATCATGCAAAGGTTTCATTCCAAGATGAGTATTTGCAATTGTTGAAGTTATACGAAATCGAGTACGACGAGCGATACGTATTTAGTGATTAATGCGGCGAAACCAATTAACATTGAATGCCGATCCGAAGGTACGCCCTAATGATAGAGAAGCAATTATCGGTGAATGCCAATCCGAAGGTCACGTCCCAACGGTAGTGGTTCAATTATTGGTGAATGCCAATCCGCAGGGACGCCCCAACGGGGCAATAGCACCAAGCCCAGGGCAAGTGACCGAAGGGAACGGCGCCCTGGGTGGAATGGCATAACGGATGG
>CALCHM010000102.1 GCA_937901345.1 uncultured Prevotella sp.
GCGGGGGAAAACACGCGCCGCATGGGGTAACCCCCAAGCCCCCCAAAGGGGGGAATGGGGAACGGGAGCCGAAAGGCGAGTGAAGGGGTTGAAGGGGGGGTAGAAAAAGCCCTTGGCGGGGAGGCTCGGAGGGGACCCGCCAAGGACACCAACGAGCGCGAATATTCAACATAATACCAAATTAGCCATGCCGAGGGCTAATTTGTATTATGTTATAATATCACGCGCGAGCCGTTTGGATGCACGGTTCGGATTATTCTGCCGTTAAAATGAGGGCACGCGTAGCGTGAAGGCGAGGCGGGGAAACACGACCGCCTTACAAGGACAGCGCAAACCGTAGCACGGTCATTAGCAAGGCACACCATGGAAGCAGGCGGCAATTGCGGCCTGCTGTAATGGGCGGTAGCACGTCCAAACATGCAAGCAGCACATTTGTTCGGCCGCAGGGGTGGGAGGGTGGCGCGGCCGCGCACCGAAATTCGGATTGGTAGCCCGTCCCGATACGCGTCACCGCGAGCCGATTGCGAAGGGACGCGGGCTGCTCGGCAAGGATCTGCCCGCGAGTGGAGCAATGGGCGAGCGGCCTCGATGTTTTTGCAGGAGTTATGCAAGCAGTACATTTGTCCTTGTCGGTGTGCCCGACGGTAGCCCGTCCCGATACGATAAACCCCGCCACGCAAGGAGGCAAGGGCGCTGCCTGCGTAGTGGCGGTGCGCTGCCTCCGTTAGTCGTGGCGGGGGGTGTAGTACGTCTCGCGTCCCTTACCGTTTCTTTCTCCACTCGTCGAACTTACCTCGTCCGAGTAGGCCAATTATCCATATCAATATTACTGCAATTGTTTTCATGCGGCAAAGGTACACTTTATTTTTCAAAATACACAATCGTCGGTCGGGTTTAGGAGGTTGTCTACATCTGATTCACTTGGCGGTGTGGATTGTTGCTCTTCGAATATCATCGTCTTGCCTGCACCCACGTATACTTTTGCAAGGTGCTTTTCACGGTCATCCTTCGTCTGTGTCACATATACTTTTAGGTCTCTTTTCCACTCGTCGGGTTCTCGTCTCATGGCGGCTGTCAGATTGACGTATATTTTGCCATTCTTCGCCTTACTCATTTTCTCCCGTGGTATGTCTGACAGACAGATAGAGAGTTCGTAAATCACATTTTGCAGAAGGTCTTTCATTTCTTTTTCCATAATTCAAAAGTTTTGTGGATAGTTTATAAATAGGTTTATTTGTTGTTCGTCGTACCATTTCCCGCACTCCATCTTCGCCATTGCACGAAGTATCATTATTATTTCCCAATAGCCGTGAATGCTCTTCATATGGAGGGTGCGGTGTCGGTCTATCATTACATCATCTTCAACGAAGGACACGTAGCGCTCTGTCTGATTCTCTGTTGGTGGAGCCCATCGCGTTACAATCTTTTCTATCGTATCATGTCCTTGTCGCAAGTAACTCTGTACTATTTTGAACGCTGCTCTGAATCCGTAAGCCTCATTCTCAAAAACACAAAATCCTCGTAGCTCTCCACTCTGTCCTATCCATTTGTTATTGATGTTGTAGCGGATGTTAAGAGGGTTGTTGCACTGCTCTGCGAGCGTTGTTCTTCTCTTGTTGTTGTCTGTAACGTTCATACTATTAAGTCTTACTAGTGGTTAAAATTTCTGTTGGTCTCGGTAGTACTACCCACCAAAAAAGTGCGGAAGTACCTGCAACCATGGGGGTTTTAAGGATGTACGCGCGTAAAATCCGCGCCCGTACTACTTAACGGGCGCTGTACTCCCGTTGGTTATTATTATTTGTTGTTCAAAGTCGAAAGTACCCGGTATCTTCTTTTCTACCCTTATAAAGTTGGGGAAGACGAGCACACGAGATACCTTGTAGTTCTCATCCATGTTGCAGATATGTTTTGCCAATTCGTATCCAATTTTGCGGCTGTCGGTAGGGTAGTCGCAAGGTAGGCCAAAACAACCGTCGAGAATCATGCAGGCTATGCCCTCCATTGTGGTAGGATCATGCAGGGTGTTTAGAATGTTCATAATCATTTTTCTTTAGATTTATAAAATTTTTGGTTTCTCCACTTAATCAACATTTTATCGTATGCCACAATATCAGAAACATGCCGAAGCGCTTCTTCTGCCTCGGGGTCTACATCGTGAAGCTGTCGAATGTATTCTTCAATCTTCTTTAGGAAAATTCGGTCTGCTCTGGTAGAATCTGTTGCATATGTCATTCGGATGGGACGTAGTGTCCTGCACCTTTCTTTCGGGAATATCTCTAAGTTTTTCATGCGGGTTTTGTTCTTCTTGCCATCGTTGATTTTCCACTCAAAGTATTTGTCAGCATATGCAAAAAAGATGTCCTCAATTTCTTCTTGAAACCGAAGCTGTCCGATGTCTAACCGAAAGAGTTCGCCCGTGGAAAGATGGATCATCTTTGCTCCGTCTGACTTGATGGCGAACTCTATCCGCCAAACGTCTTGGGAGGTGTCAAGTCCGTTGTACTCCCAACATTCAACAATGTATGGTTTCATTTTCACTTCGGCAAGTTCCTTGGTTTTGTTATAAAGGCGGGTGAATACAGGAGAAGTTTTTGAGCCGAAAGAAAAACTATTCATGTCGAAGCCGTTCTTCATGGCCGCGTTAATGGTGAAGTTCATCGAAAGTCGGGTCTTGGAGTTCATAAGATATTCTCCCTTCAAGAATCTATTTACAAAGTTGGAAGGCTTCAAGCCATGTGCCCATAAATTTGAATCAAAACAAAGGTCAATTCTCGATATTGATTTATAGGTGAATTTATGGCGGGACAACCAAACGTAGAATTTTAACGCGAAGCCTGCACGGTACAACTCACGGTTGCATAGCTGTATGATGGCTGCATCATCAGCAAGAATCTTGGAAAGTGGTTTTCGTTGAATAACGGCAAAATCATCACCGTCGATTGTGCGCACGTCCCAAATTTCGCCAAAGTGACGAGACGTAGCAGGCCGCAAAATGAACTCATATTCGTGGAAGTCGTTATATATGAAGTCCAAACGATGGTGGTTTCTGTCAGAGCAAAACACTTGTAGCCAATCCACATTTATGCAGTACGGGTAAGTCATTTTTTGGTGTCCGATATATAATTGTGATTCTGTTTAATTTAAGCCCCTATTTCCTTGTTGGTAAGGGGTTTTTAACCATATCCCGATTGCATGAGCGATGGAGTGGGGGAGGGAAATAAAAAAGGCACTGCAGTTGAACTGCAATGCCAAATACGCTATGCACGTCGGTTGCGTTATGGTTCATAGGTCAGCCCCTTACCTCTGCCTATTTATCTTTCACGCGGTTGCAAAGGAAAGGATTTTGTGCGAATGTTGTTCTTTTTGTTAACACTATTTATGAAAAGAAGGGGAGAGGTAACGACCTCCCCCCTTGACTTTAGTCGGGATAAAACACTACCTTAAACCATAGCAGTGGTACAAGAAGCAACAGAAAGTGCGGTGAGAAAAGCAATGATAGCAGACACAAACGCGTCAAGCCATTTGTTTTCAAAATATCTCCCCATGCTGCTTCAATTAAAGAGGATTACCACCCGTGGAACCACCCGAAGAGGCAGGATCAGAGATAGCCCATGATTGTTCAACATAGCTTCCACCTCCGTTTGTGAACTTCACGTAAAGAGTACCGTAGTCACTTGCTGAAACGTCGGCATCTAGTGAACCTTCTAGTATAATAGAAGTTGCACCCTTTTCTGTGATTTCGTCAACTGCCATTGTAACTACCGTACCGTCATTTTTTGTAAATTTCAAGGCAAGCACGTCAGCGGGGACTGCATCGTCCTCGATCTGCAAGTATGAGCCTGCAATCTTAACCTCCAAAAATTCACCTGCTGTAGCCGAAATACCAAGTCCTTTTTGATACTGTGAAATAGTCTTGTCTTCTATTGTCAATGAAGCAATGACGGGAGCGGCAGATCCTAAGTCACCACCATGTGAACCGTCGGGCACAAGAATATTATCGTTCTGTGCGTTGTAAGATCGAGTGGCCTCTAGGGTTTGGGATTCTGTTGCATACTGCTCATACAAGCTATTCGATGTCAGAATCAACGATTGACGAGAAGCCTGCAAAGCGCCCGTAGACGACTTACGTGAGTGGATCCAAGCAAAACCGCCATCAGCAACATATGCACCATGGGCAACAGCTTTGTTTTTGATAGACAAACCATATTCGGGCATCACGTCACGCAACAGCGTTGTGTCTGAGGTGTTGATGTCGAGTTCAAAGTAATTGAACACTGCGAAAGGTTGGCCACCGTTGACACCACCATTTTGCACTACAGATACATAGGTGAATTGGTCACCTTCCTGCCATCCGGCATTGTTGGCCAAAATAGCGCTACTGAAATCGCCAATTGTAGTGGTTGCATCGTCAATCACGAAATTACCAACAAGAATGTTTGTTGTTGCTTCGACACCTCCACCGTTGATCTGAATAGGAGGCAATACACCGTCCGATATTAAGTATGGGGCCACGATGGATGCTCCCCCGATTGCTTGATTTTTCGTGAGGTGGATTAGTGATTGGTTGATGTTGCGTGATACAAAAGCATTGTAGCTGCTCTGCTTCTCTTTCTTGTTGGTGAAAGAGTGATTCAGCAATGCACGTCCACGACGATAGAAATTCACAAGGTTTGCGAGTTTGGTTCTCTGCAACTGCTGTGACTGACTACGAGGGTTCGCGGGGCTTGCGTTATAAGCGCGAGTAATCTGCTCACCTCTCAATCGGCTGAATACCATTGAGCCGACTTTTCCCTTGGCATATCCAAGGAGCATGTTTCCTTTTGCCATTGTAAAATAAATTTATGGTTTTGTGGCACAATTGCCGTTGCAAAGATAATAACGAAATGTCAACGGATCTTCATCGGAATTGTTGCGAGGTGGGTAGGGATGAGTTACATTTTGTCACTATGTTAAAAATATATAAAAAGCGGTGAATGTAATAAATATTCACCGCTTATTCACTGAAAACCTATCGACTACCGTAGGCTTTTATTCGCTCTGCCAACTCCATTTGTGGTTGCGCTGCAACCAAAAAACCCAAGAATATTTCATAATCCGACCATGATACGTTGAGTGCATATACGTCCTCGGCAACTTCTTCCATGGGGTCGTGGTGGTCGAGTGGGATGCCTGCTGCATAGCAAGTGGCAACCACCACATGTTGCAATAGTGACTTTCTTTTATCCTCACCCATTCTTACCCACGACCATGGGGTGCGATATAGGTTTTTTACGTCGTTCATTACTATTACTCCGTTTTGGTCGAATATCATTATTGATAGTAAAACATCACGTTCGTTGTTGCGGACTTCGCAACCGAAGGTGGCGAAGTAGCCCGTCTTCTTTTCCAAGGTAACGAATTTATTGTACTTCTTGATGTTTGATTTGTTAGCCAATAGTGCATCGGTTAACTTGGCATGGTACGCGTGAAAACGCGTCCATGCTGTAGTTAGTGTGAAATTTGCCATAATCAGAAGGGAATAAATTGCTTAATCTGAATTATTTGAACTAAATCCCTATTTAATTCACTTCTCCAAAACTGCTCTCGATTCCGTTGGTGCTCAAAAGCTTCTTTTTGTGTTCTGAATACCTCGTGTGACAGAACTCCACCCATGTCGTAGACGATAACTAAATAAACGTACATAGCTTTATAAAATTTTTAGTTAAACAATTGGCAGGCCGACAAGGTTCAAAGGGGGTCGGCCTTACCTTACCTCTTTCGCCTACAAAGATAGTGATTTTCAGCTAGTTATGTTGTTTTTGTTAACATTCTTTATGTTAAATAACGGGAGTTTATTTTACATGGTGGAATCCGCCACAGCAGCCATGCAGCCTGCCCGCTTCACGGCTTATGGGCGCGAGCGAAGCGAGGTTTCGCCCTTAGGCCGTGAAGCGGGCAGGGTGCATGGGTGATGTGGAGCGCCAAGCAGTGTTGTACGCACTGAAACCGTAGAATGGTATCGCTGCGCGGCGTAGAGCGTAACGTATACCTCCATGGCTATAAGGGTTTTATACTATTATTCTATTCTATGGATGTTTAACCCCCCTGGCGAAGGGGGGGGGGACAGCCGCGAAGCGGCAGGGGGGGGGTGCGGGGGAAAACACGCGCCGCATGGGGTAACCCCCAAGCCCCCCAAAGGGGGGAA
>CALCHM010000103.1 GCA_937901345.1 uncultured Prevotella sp.
TGATGTCTGCCATCGTAGAAAGTAACCGTACCCGTAAGGACTTCATAGCAGACCAGGTGCTCCGCATGGCAGGATGGTATGACTACACTGAGCACAATCAATACATTTCATCATTAAACGTTCAACGTTCATCGTTCAACGAACCTCCCACCATCGGTATCTTCCGCCTCACCATGAAGGCAAACTCCGATAACTTCCGTCAGAGTGCTATTCAGGGTATTATGAAGCGCATTAAAGCAAAGGGTGCTAATATTATTATTTATGAACCAACACTTGAAGACGGCAGTACATTCTTTGGAAGCAAGGTCGTAAATGATTTGAACGCATTTAAATCACAAGCTAATGCAATCGTAGCGAATCGTTACGAGGCATGCTTGGATGATGTTCAAGAAAAGGTTTATACTCGCGATTTGTTTAGAAGAGACTAAAGAAGATCAACTGATAACGATAAATAGACAAAAAAACTGTATTTGAAAAAACACTTGAGAGTTATGAGTATTTTGCAATCTATTGAAGAAATAATAGCTCTGCACGATAAATATGCAAGTGTAAGATATGATGACAAGAACTATCATGTAACTCTGTTAATTGATATGTTTAATCAATGGCATAGTCAATCGTCTAAACTTTTTTCTCGGTATCTTCCAAGTGAAGATTTAGATCTTGTAAAGTTTAAAGATGCTGAAATCAGAAATGCAAATGTTCTGTCAGGAGTTTTTAATGAATTAGAGAGTACCTTTCACATATTAGTTGATAAACTGAGAATGAGTTCTTATTGTAAACTAGAAGTGTTTATATTAGAGGGGGAGACTATTGTAAAAACAATAAAATATCAAGAGCCACCTCATGGCGTAATACGCATGTTCAAAGTTTATCTGATGCCAAATGAATCCGAGTATCAAATTTGGAAAAATAAATGTTTGCGATTACTAGAGTCTAATTATTATAGACAAGTAAATGCTTTAGTTGATTTTAAAAGTGCTGTGGAAAAATTTGAAAAATCTCATTATGCTCCAAAATATATGCATGAAATGATAGGAATTTTAAAATCATTGGTAGATGTTCCTGTTAACAGTTCAGTAGAATCCCAAGCGGCACAACAAAATTCAACTACTCCTTTAACTCTAAACTTATATCAGAATCAATCACAGACATTGAATGTAGATTTTAAAATCATTTGGGATTCTATTGGGAATGAACTCACTGGTAAAGATTTGAAAGAACTAAAAGAACTTATTGAAATGGAATCCGAACCACAAGCAAAAAAAACTAAAGTTTTGGATAAACTAAAGTCTTTTGGTTCAGATGTTCTATCTAATATTATTGCCAATATAATTACAAACCCAAGCGTTTTGAGTGGTTTGTGATAATTGGGGAAAATTAACTTTTATCAAAATAGTTTATATATGCAGGACTATGGGTTAGTATCAATAATTACCCCTTCATGGAATTGTGGAAGTTTTGTGGAAGAAACGCTTCGAAGCATTCAGGCACAGACGTATCAAAATTGGGAAGTGCTTTTTCAAGACGATTGTTCTTCGGATGATACGAAGCAAATTGTAGCAAGATTGGCTGCTGAGGATGGGCGCATTAAATATGAGTGTAATACTCAGAATAGTGGTGCCGCGATAACTCGAAATAATGCGCTCCGTAGAGCTGAAGGTAAGTGGGTTGCTTTTCTGGATAGTGACGACTTGTGGACTCCTGACAAACTTGAAAAGCAGGTAGAGTTCATGGTTAAGAATGGTTATCATTTCTCCTATACGAGTTATTGTGAAATTAATGAACAATCAGAAGAGACTGGTAAGTTGATTACTGGTCCTAAACATGTAACAAAAGCAGGAATGTATGCTTTCTGTTGGCCTGGATGTTTGACCGTTATGTATGACCGAGAACATGTTGGTTTAATCCAAATTGAGGATATAAAGAAGAATAATGATTATGCGATGTGGCTGAAGGTTTGCCATAAGGCAGATTGCTATTTGTTGGACGAATGTTTGGCCAAGTATCGCCGTGGACGTACGGGGTCAATTAGCACGCATGGTTATTCGACTTTAATAAAGTGGCATTATAAATTGTTTCGCGATGCTGAAGGCATGAATCCTGTATGTGCTTTCTTGAACACTTGTGTTAATTTGATCTGCGGTTTGTACAAGAAAAACAAATTTGTTAAGGTGAAATCTTGATGTTGAAATCAAAGATGAATAACAACTTGATAACTATCCTCAGAGCAGGATTGCACATACCTTCAATCACCACAGCAGAGGTTGAGGCCTTAAAATGTTGTGGAGCAGAAGAGTGGAAGGCGATGGCTGACTTGGCTGTGAAGCAGAGTGTGGCGGGTGTGTTTTTCGATGGGATGCAGCATCTTTATCAAACGTATGGGGATGTGCTCCCAAAAGAGGATTGGGCGCGCGAGATTAAGGGGCGCCTTTTTGGCATCACGATGCAACTGGAGCAACGAAATAGGAAGCAAGTTGCTGTAATGAATAAGGTGGGGGCTTTCTTGAAGCAACATGGTTGTCAGATGATGGTGATGAAGGGGCAGGCTTGCGCTACGATGTATCCGAATCCTTTGCATCGCTCGATTGGCGACATTGACTGCTATCTTTACAATGACTATGAAAAGGGGAATGAGTTAATCCGACAGACGGGGGTGCATGTGGACGACAGTTGGTATAAGCACTCGGAGTTTTGCATCGAGGGGGAGACGTTTGAAAATCACCAATATTTCGTGACGACGCGTGGGGGGGAGCGGTATAAAAGATTGGATAGGAAGTTGAAGTGCCTTGCACAACAAGAGATGAGAGTTGAGAGTGGAGAGATGGAAGAATCGATACCCTCAGATTTAAGTGACAAGCCTCTCAATTCTGATAATAATTCGCTCATCGTTAATCGCTCGTCGTTAAACGTTCATTATCCTCCTGTTATGTTTAATGCGTTGTTCCTGACGTATCATGCTTGTATCCACTTCGTGTCGGAGGGGTTGCGACTGAAGCAGGTGTTGGACTGGGTGATGTTTGTGAAGGTGCATCAGGAGGAGGTGGATTGGAAGGCGTTGCACGCGATGTGCGTGGAATATAAGTTAGACCGTTTCCTGAGTGTGATGAATGCTATTGCCGTGGAGGTGTTTGGTGTGGAGAGGAAGGCAACGGAGATGGTATGCGAGAGTCCTTACGTAGCGAAGGTGATGAACTCTATCCTCTATGACGATGATTACATCTTTAACACGACCGAGGGAAATTGGCAACAGCGCTTCCATATTGTCGGCAACATGATTAAGTACCGCTGGAAATATCGCGACATTTGCCAACAGAGCATTGTCTCGCACTTGTGGACAAGTGTTGTGGGATTTATTTTTAGGACGGAAGAGAATGATTAACGATTAACGTTTAACGTTTAACGTTGAGGGTTTAACGAGGAACGATTAACGTTTAACGATGAGGGTTGAACGATGAGCAGAACGAGTTTTTGTTCTGTTGATTTAAATTAACTCTGGTTTGTCTCTGGTTTATATTGTTGAGTGTTTCTGAAACATCCGTAATTTATAAGTATATGGAGGATAAATATAGAATACCATACGTGAATGCTTGTGTTCGGGCATTTGCCGCTAGATTTTCGTTGTCAGTTCCTGCAGCTTTTAGATATTTGAAGAGATTTCAAGGGATGAACTTCCTTGAGGATTTTTATGATGTGGAGCATTTGTTGTCTATCAATGAGGCGGTGGATGACTTGGTGCTCGTGTGTAAAAAGAATGGAGGGTTATTGGTATGAGACTTTATCATGGTACGAATGTGGATTTCGATTTGATTGATATTGAAAAATCAAATCCGTATAAAGATTTTGGTAAGGGGTTTTATTTGACTGACATAAAGGAACAGGCCGAGAGAATGGCGCTAAGAAAGGTTAAGTTTTTTGGTGGGGCTCCTGTTATTCAGGTTTATGACTTTGACGAAACCGCTTTACAGATGAACGATTAACGTTGAACGATTAACGTTGATGGTTCTGAAGTTCTGAGGTTCTGAAGTTCTGAGGTAGAGAACGATTAACGAGGAACGTTTAACGATTAAAGTTGAAGGTTGAGAGGGGGGATTTAGAGTACAGAGAACAGAGAACGGAGTACAACTGGTAATCAACGATTAACGATTAAAGTTGAACGATTAAAGATTAAAGGGGTGGGGTTCTGAGGTGACAGGATGCTTGGATTCCCTAATCTTTCTATTTGTATGTGTTTCGAAAATAGCGTATCTTTGTCATTAGTTTTGTGAGTCATTCACTACAGCAATAAAATAACTTGAAATGTCAAATTTATGAGAATAGAACGTCTTCAAATTAAAAATATAGGTCCTTTCAGAGAGGCAACAGTAAATTTTGCTACTCATGTTAATGCAGAAACAAATGAACAACCAATTACCATTATTACGGGTGTCAATGGGGCAGGTAAGTCTATTGTCATTGATGCGATTCGTGCTATTTTGAGTGCGCAGGTATTGGAAAGAAATATTGTAGCCGATGATAAGGACTTTTATGTCGGTATTGATGTTGAGTATAATGGCGATGGTTTAAAGCGTTTGGAGGTGTCAAAATTAGACCATGGTAGTTTCCCTGTTACTGATTTTTCTGGATTGAATACTTTTTTCAAGCATGGGTATAGTAGACCAGGAGAAATTCATGGTTGGGTAGTAGATTATTGGTCTTCTAAGTTGCCCACAGATTCTTTCAAAATAAAAAATATGGTGAGCATTGAGCACGAAAAAGTGTTGAAAGATGTTCTACTTGGGAAGAAGAGTAATGTGGAACTGACTAATTTCATATGTCAGGTGGATTACTTGAGAAGCAGTGAAATGCCTGAGGAGAAAGAATTGGGGGAATGCTTGTATGATTCGGTAAAATCCATCATTAATGAATGTTTAGATAATGGTGAGTTTCTATACGTAAGACGTATTGATAGTACACCGATTGTAAAACAGAATGGTCATCAACTTTCGTTGGAGAAACTCAGCAGTGGTAATATCTTCTTGATTGAGCATTTGCTGATGTTACTCTGCAAAATGTATTCGGTATGTGTATTGAATGAGTTGAAACCTGCGGAGATTACAAAGATTCCTGGTCTGTTGTTGATTGACGAAATAGAGAATCATCTTCATCCTAAATGGCAGAAGAAGATTTTAGGTATAATTAGAAGAACTTTCCCTAACCTTCAGATTATTTTGACTACACATTCTCCATTTGTGGTGTCTTCTGTGGATGGCGCAAGAATATATACTTGTAATTCTCAGGGAGACCACAGTACAATAGAGGACGAGACGGATAAATATTCTCACATGCCTGTGGAAGAAATATTGGCTTCGGATATATTTGACGTGTCATCGTTTAATGACGAAATAACGGAGTTGATGAAGCGTCGTAAGGATTTGATTGGTGCTGGAGAGATGGAGGGTGCTACTGAGATTGAACGTAAACTGCTAGAAATCAATCCTGAATATTTTATGTATTTGAATTTCTAAGTGGAGGTGAGTATGAGACATATAGATAGACTTCCAGAACCTCAAATACTTAGCAAAAAGAAGGCAGAGTGGCAATGTAAATTTGAGCAAAAATTAGCAGGAAATCCAAAAGTTCGTCCAGATGCTTCAAAATATGGTCATGAGGAGATACGCAAATTGTTAAACGTATGTTCATTCAATAAATGTTTCTATTGCGAGAGTTTTCTTGGTGGTGCTAATCAAGAGATTGATCATTATATTGAAGTTGCGATAGAACCATCACTGGCTTTTGAATGGACGAATTTGTATTTGTCTTGCAGTAATTGTAATGATAAACTTGATCATAATTCTATTCCTATTACCAATGTCTTGAATCCATGCGTGGATACTGATGAGGAAATCAAGAATCATATTACTTTTGAAAAAGAGTTAATTTGCTCGCAGAAAGCTTCGGAAAAGGGATTAAAAACTATTCAGAAGTTTAGACTGAGTTCTCAGGTCTTGGATTTAAAAAGAAGCAAGTGGTTGACAAAGTTGACAACGAAGGCAATTGATATTATGAATAAAATGCATGAAGAGCATAGAACAACTTATACACAAGAAGAGAAAGATGTTATATGTAGATTTATGCAGAAAGATCAACCTTATAGTTTAATGTGTGAGGTCTTTATTCGAAAGAATCTTGCTTGGGCAATTAATTAAATAAACAGTGTAGGTGTCCTAAGGTAAAAACAAACAAACTATGATATTGAAATGGATTTTTGACCGATTGGTGGCTTTTATCGGTCTTTGTTTTTTGTGGCCTGTGATTTTGGTTACAGCGATTTTGGTGAAGGTGAAGATGCCAGGTGGTCCTGCATTTTTTGTACAGAAGCGTGTAGGCAAGGGTGGTAAGTTGTTTAACTGTCATAAGTTCCGCTCGATGACGGTGGCTCATAATGGTTCTACGGTCTCGGTGGCGGGCGATAGTCGCATTACGCCTTTTGGCGCTAAGTTGCGTCATTATAAGATTGACGAGTTGCCTGGACTTTGGGACGTGTTGATTGGCAACATGTCGTTTGTGGGTCCTCGTCCGGACGTGCCTGGTTATGCCGATAAATTGGAGGGGGCAGACAGAGATGTGCTGAAACTGCGCCCTGGCATTACTGGACCTGCTACGCTGAAGTATCGCGTGGAGGACGAGATGATTGCGGAATTCGTGAAGGAGGTGAAGGCTGGGAAGAACGAGCAGGTGAAGGCTTTTGCGGATGTTCCTGATTTCACGAAGATGACGGACCAGGAGATTGCGGTGTGGTATAATGACCATGTGATTTATCCTGATAAGGTGAGATTGAATTGCTATTACTATCGCAACTATAGTTTCATTAAGGATATTGAAATGATCTTCGCTACGGTGCTGGGCTTCAAGGTGAAGTTTGCGGGGGAAGAGGTTTAAACGATTAACGTTGAGGGTTGAACGATGAACGTTTAACGATTAACGTTTAATGGTTCTGAGGTTCTGAAGTTCTGAGGTTCTGAGGTTCCAAACAACGATTAACGTTGAAAGGTTAACGTTTAACGAGGAAGGTGAAAGTTGAAGGTTCTGATGTTCTGATGTTCAGAGGTTCTGATGTGAATGAGGAACGAGAAACGTTGAACGATGAACGATTAACGATTAAAGTTGAACGATGAATGTTGAGAGTTGAATGTTGAACGATTAACGGTTAACGAGGGACGGGGATCTCTTAGAGTACAGAGTTCAGAGAACAGAGTACAACTGGTAATCAACGATTAACGATTAACGTTGAGAGGGGAGTGGCGATGCGAATAACAGACATGCGTTTCTTTCCTTGGAACACGAATCGCTCGAATTGCACGAATGATTTTCACACAGTCATGTATTTTTGATTCGTGAGTTTTGTGAGATTCGTGTTCGAAAATAAGTTTTGACTTATACCTGAATTAAAAAATCTTATATTATGGCAACAATAGTATTGGATATTGCTGACGACAAGTTGGTGATGCAGATTAAGAAGGTTTGCTCTATGATTAAGGGAGTTGCTAAGGTGAGGGTTGTTAAAAATAAGGATGTAACGAAAACGCGGGGGTATCAAGAGGCTATGGATGACATTAAAGCGGGACGCATATATCATGCAGAGAGTGCAGAGGATATGTTTAAGCAAATCTTAGGGTAGTGCTATGTACTCGGTAGATTATACCAATCGTTTTAAGAAGGACTTGAAACGTTGTGTAAAACGCGGTCTTGATATTGGTAAAATTATCGAGGCGGTTAAACTGCTTGAAGCTAATGGGCAATTACCTGCAAAATATAAACCGCACAAATTGGTGGGAGATAGACAAGGGCAATGGGAGTGTCACATACAACCTGATTGGTTGATGGTGTGGGAACAAAATGATATGGAGTTGACTTTGCTCTTCTTGCAAACAGGAACACATGCTGATTTGTTTTAATGTTATTATAGAGATATTAGAAAAATTGAAATATATAAATTATGGAAGAAAGAAAAATGATTTATCTCTGTCTGGCGCATATGAGCGAGGACGGAATGGAACAGAAATATGTGAAAGAGGCATTTGATACGAATTGGGTGGTGCCTATGGGGC